>JBBSKP010000245.1:0-6997 GCA_038256175.1 Mycobacteriales bacterium | reverse complement strand
GGTCTAACGTGCTCGGTATGCGCGCAATCACGATGAACGGTTTCGGCGGACCTGACGTTCTGCAATTGTCCGACGTCCCGAGTCTTCGCCCCGGCCATGGCGAGGTGTTGATCGACGTCGTCGCCACCGCTGTGAATCGCGCAGATCTGTTGCAGCGCCAGGGTTTCTACGCACCACCACCCGGCGCGAGTGACATCTTGGGGCTCGAGTGTTCGGGCGTGATCGCCGAGACCGGCGACGGCGTCACCGGCTGGAGAACGGGCGATCGTGTGTGCGCTCTGTTGTCGGGTGGCGGCTATGCCGAAGAGGTCGTCGTTCCTGTCACGCAGTTGCTCCGAGTGCCGGAGAGTTTGGATCTATATGCTGCCGCTGCGTTGCCCGAGGTGGCATGCACTGTGTGGTCGAACGTCGTGATGGCCGGTGGTCTGCATTCCGGCCAACTGTTGCTCATCCACGGCGGCGGGAGCGGCATCGGCACGCACGCCATTCAGGTCGCGGTGGCGCTCGGCGCGAAGGTCGCGGTGACTGCCGGTTCGCAGTACAAGTTGGACCGCTGCAAGGACCTCGGCGCCGACCTGTTGATCAATTACAGCGATCAGGACTTCGTCGCCGCGGTGCAGAACTTCGTCGGCCACAACGGCGCCGACATCATTCTCGACAACATGGGCGCGAAGTATCTCGGTCGCAATGTCGACGCACTCGCACCCGACGGGCAGTTGATCGTGATCGGCATGCAGGGCGGCGTCTTCGGGGAACTCAACCTCGGTGCGCTGCTCCAAAAACGAGGAGTCGTGCGGGCGGCGAGTTTGCGCGGTCGGCCGGAGACCGGGCGGTCGAGCAAGGCCGAGATCATCGCCGACGTTGCCGAGCATCTCTGGCCCTTGGTTGCCGACGGGACCGTGCAGCCCATCGTGGCGAACGAACTGCCGATCGCGGCTGCCGCGCAGGCGCACGGCCTGCTCGATTCACCTGAAACGGTGGGGAAGGTAATTCTGCGAGTGCGCTAGTCAGATCGAGCCGAGCGCGCGGACCAACTGATCTATCTCGCTTCTCGTCGTGTACGGCGCAAGACCGACCGTGACGGCGCCGCCTTCGTCGTTGACGCCGAGCGCGTCGAGCAGCCGGCTGCCGCCGTGGCTTCCGCTGAGTGTGCCGATGCGGTTGTCGGCGAGGTGCGCCGACACCTTCTCGGATTGTGCGCCAGACACCGTGAAACTGACCGTCGGAATCCGCGTCGTCGCACGACCGATCACCGTCACCTTCGGCAACGCTTGCAGCCCGCCCATCAGATGATCGAACAGTTCGTCGTGATAGCCCTGCAGCGAGCTGATCGATGTCTCGAGCCGTTGCCGCCGCGAACCCCTGGCGGACTCGTCGAGGTTGGCGAGGTAGTCGATCGACGTCGTCAGACCGGCAAGCATGGCGTAGGAATGGCCGCCGACCTCGAGACGTTCGGCGCCCTTCGCGTACGGGTTGAGCGACATTGCAGGAATCCGGTCGAGGAACGCCGGGTCACGAAACACAAGCGCACCCACTTGTGGGCCACCCCACGACGGCGCGCTCACTGCGACGATATCCGCACCCAGTTGCTCGATGTCGATGTGCGCATACGGCGCCGCACCGATGGCATCGACGACCAACAGGCCGCCGACCTCGTGCACCCGATCGGCAGCAACTCGCACGTCAGGAGCCGAGCCCACTATCGGCGACGCAGCCGTCAAAGCAACCAGCCGCGCGGTCGGTCCGATCAGTTCCTCGAACTGCCATGCGGGCAGTTCACAAGTTTCGATCTCGACCTCGGCCCAGCGGACATGCGCGCCGTATCGATTCGCGATCCGAAGCCAAGGAGCGACGTTCGCCTCGTCGTCGAGCCGGGACAGGATGATCCCCGTACCGAGTCCGAGGCGAGAGCTCAGAGACTCTGCCAGCCACGCGAGCAGCAACGCACGGTCCGGTCCGAGCACGACACCGGCAGCGTCCCCGCCAACGAGGTCCGCGACGGCTTCACGGGCGCGCTCGAGGATCGAGTGGCTGCGCTGGGATGAAACATGCCGTCCAGTATGCGAGAACGACGCGGTACGGAATCCTGTTGATACGGAACGAGATACAGAGTCTGGAATCAGCATCCCGGCCTGGGGATCGAGATGGATCCAGCCGTCGCCGAGCGACGGGATGAGCCCCCGAACGCGCGCGACGTCGTAAGTCATGCCCGCCACTCTAAATGGTCCGCCATCCACATAGTGACGCAGATCCCTTTCACACTCGAGACAAGCATTTGGTCACATTCCTTCAAGCTCGCCCCCGGGACAAGGATAGAACGACCCACTTCAGCGCAATTCGACGCGAACGGCCAAGATGGGGCTATGACGCAACCGGGCAAAGAGCATGTTGTCGTAATCGGACCCGATGGCCAACCAGTAGCGCTGACCGCCCAGGAAGCGGCAGCGCAGCAGAGCAACCTTGGTCTGCAAGACATCGAGAATGCCACGGGATCCAACGCCGGCGAAAGCCTCTCCGACATGGTCGAGCAGCCAGCCAAGGTTATGCGAATCGGCACGATGATCAAGCAGCTGCTCGAAGAAGTCCGTGCAGCCCCGCTCGACGAGGCCAGTCGCAACCGGCTCAAGGAGATCCACAAGTCGTCGATCCGCGAGCTCGAGGACGGCCTCGCGCCGGAGCTGCGCGAGGAGCTGGAACGGCTCACGCTGCCGTTCAGCGACGATACGGTGCCCACCGATGGCGAACTGCGGATCGCTCAAGCACAGCTCGTCGGCTGGCTCGAAGGACTGTTCCACGGCATCCAGACAGCCTTGTTCGCACAGCAGATGGCCGCTCGTGCGCAGCTCGAACAGATGCGTCAGGGCGCGTTGCCGCCCGGTATTCACGCCCCCGATTCGCACGGACCGCACGCGACCGGCACCGGACAGTATTTGTAGCAATGCGGTAGGACGCGTCCAACCCGGTAGGCTCGGCACTCGTGTCAACAGCTGCCCCGGATACCGCCGACCAGGCCACACCTGTCTCGGACTCGCAAACCTTCCGGCGCGCGTTCAAAGACCTGCACGACGGTTTCGGACAACGCGAACTGTGGCTGTCCCTCGGCTGGCAGGACATCAAGCAGCGCTACCGCCGGTCGGTGCTCGGTCCGTTCTGGATCACCATCGCCACAGGCGTCCAAGCTGCGGCGATCGGCGTGCTGTATTCCGCGCTGCTGAACATTTCGCTCAGCGAGTTCCTGCCCTACGTCACTGTCGGACTGATCGTCTGGAACTTGATCAGCGCCTCCATGCTGGAGGGTTCCGAGGTCTTCATCGCGAACGAAGGGCTGATCAAACAGCTGCCGTCGGCGCTGAGCGTCCATGTGTATCGCCTGGTGTGGCGCCAATTGCTGCTGCTCGCGCACAACCTGCTGATCTACGTGATCATGATTGCGGCGTTCGGAGTGTGGCGGGATCTGCACTGGTCGTCATTGCTCGCTATTCCGGCGCTGATCCTGCTGATGCTCAACGCCTTGTGGGCGTCGATTGTCTTCGGCATCTTCAGTACACGCTACCGCGATATCGCGCCGATTCTTAATAGCTTCGTGCTGCTCGCGTTCGTCCTGACTCCGATCATGTGGACAACCGAAGGCCTGAAGGCGCAGGGCGGGCAGATCGCCGAGCGAGTCAAGCTGGCCGAGCTCAATCCACTGTTTCACTTCCTCGAGATCATTCGCGCACCCATGATCGGCAAAGAGCAGCACGCCTACCACTGGTACATCGTCATCGCCTTCACGCTGGTCGGGTGGGCATTCGCCCTGCTGACGATGCGCAAGTACCGGGCGCGTGTGCCCTACTGGGTATAGGGCCGATACAGATGACACCCGTCGAGCGGAGCGAGGAGATTTGACCGAGAACGTAGGAATCGACACCCACGGTGCGTGGGTCGAGTTCCCGATCTTCGACGCAAAAGCACGGTCGCTCAAGAAGGCTTTCCTCGGCAAGGCCGGCGGCGCGATCGGTCGCAACACCAACGATGTGGTGGTCGTCGAAGCGTTGCGCGACATCACGCTGTCGTTGAAGGAAGGCGACCGCGTAGGTCTCGTCGGCCACAACGGCGCAGGCAAGTCGACCTTGCTGCGGCTGCTGTCCGGCATCTACGAGCCCTCCCGCGGCAGCGCCCAGATTCGTGGCCGGGTGGCGCCCGTCTTCGATCTCGGTGTCGGCATGGACCCGGAAATCTCGGGCTACGAAAACATCATCATTCGGGGCCTGTTCCTCGGCCAGACCCGCAAGCAGATGCTCGCGAAGATCGAAGAGATCGCCGACTTCACCGAGTTGGGCGACTACCTCGAGATGCCGCTGCGCACGTACTCGACGGGTATGCGCGTGCGCCTCGCCATGGGCGTCGTCACGAGCATCGATCCGGAGATTCTGCTTCTCGACGAAGGCATCGGCGCTGTCGACGCGGAGTTCATGAAGAAGGCACGCATCCGGTTGCAGGCTCTCGTCGAACGCTCGGGGATCCTTGTGTTCGCCAGCCACTCCAACGAGTTTCTGGCGCAACTCTGCGATACCGCGATGTGGATCGATCACGGCCAGATCCGCGAGCAGGGCGGGATCGAGGACGTCGTGCGAGCGTACGAGGGACCCGACGCCGCCGATCACGTTGCCCGCACCATCAAGGAACTGGCTGCGGAGCAAGCGCGTGGCTAATTCTGGGCCCGATGTGATTGTCGGCGTCGTCGTCACACACAAGCGACGCGAGCTACTGGCCGAGTCGTTGAAGGTGCTCGCCAACCAGTCCCGCCCGATCGATCATCTGGTTGTCGTCGACAACGGCGACGAGTCCGAGGTCCGCACCTTGGTCGAGGGCCAGCCGTGCGACGTCACCTACCTCCCGTCGGCGCACAATTTGGGCGGCGCGGGCGGCTTTGCACTCGGAATCCTGTACGCACTCTCGCTCGGCGCCGATTGGGTATGGCTCGCCGACGACGACGGCAGGCCAGAGGGTACCGAAGTCCTTGCGACACTTATCGATTGCGCCACCCGCCATGGCCTTGCCGAGGTGTCCCCGGTGGTCTGCGACATCGATGAGCCCGACCGTCTCGCGTTTCCCTTGCGTCGCGGCGTCGTGTGGCGACGTTGGCGCTCCGAGCTCGGCGACGACGACTTTCTCGCCGGCATCGCGTCACTGTTCAACGGCGCACTGCTTTCTGCCGCGGCGATCGATTCCATCGGCGTCCCCGATCTGCGCCTCTTTGTGCGCGGCGACGAGGTGGACGTCCACCGTCGTCTCGTGCGTTCTGGCTTGCCCTTCGGCACGTGCCTGCAAACCGCATACCTGCATCCGAACGGCGCAGCGGAGTTCAAGCCGATCCTCGGTGGGCGTATGCACACGCAGTACCCCGACGACGAAATCAAGCGGTACTTCACCTACCGCAACCGTGGATACCTGTTGTCCCAGCCCGGTTTACGCCGGTTGCTCCCGCAAGAGTGGATCCGCTTCGGGTGGTACTTCATTGTCACTAGGCGAGATCTCGCAGGCCTGCGCGAATGGCAGCAGCTGCGCAAGCTGGGTCGTCAAGAACGGTTCATGCGCCCGAGCTGACCGTTAACCCGTTGCGCGTCGTCGATTGCGCTGTCATTCTGGACAAGTCGAATCGATGTCGAGGGAGGTTGATGTTCGTGGCCGTCATACCGGTTGTTGTGCTGCGCAACGCCCTTCACCTCACATCCGCCTGACTTCGCGGACCCTTTACCCACCTCACACCCGGGATGTTCGGTGTGAGGTGTTGAGAAACTCCGCGAAGTGGGCTTCGACCAAGGATCAACTCGCATGGAACAGCTCTGCCGTTATGGCTGGAACGATTCTGTATCTGCAAGCTTCGCAAAGTACCTCACCGATAATCTGACTCCAGCGCGCGTAGTTCGCGTCGATCGAGGCGAGTGCGACACCATCACCGACGACGGCCCGGTTCGGGCCCGCACACCCGACGAGCCCCTCTGCACCGGCGATTGGGTGGTAATCGGCGACCTCGGCGGTACACCTGCCGTCGTCCATGTACTGCCTCGCCGCGGCGCAATCGTCCGGTCGACCGCATCGGCACGATCTGACGCCCAGATCCTCGCGGCCAACGTCGATACCGTCCTCATCATCAGCTCGCTCGATGGCGGCGTCGACCTCGGCCGGATTGAGCGCCTCCTCGCGCTCGGCTGGGAAAGCGGCGCGCAACCCGCGGTCGTGTTGACCAAAGCCGATGCTGCCGAAAATGTTTCGGAAATCCTTGCCGAGGTAGTGAGCGTCGCACCCGGCGCAACAGTGCTCGCGGTGAGCGCCGCGACAGGGGAAGGCATCGACATACTGACGGCTGTGCTCAACGGTACGGTCGCGCTGATCGGCGCGTCTGGCGCAGGCAAATCGACCCTGGCGAACACGCTGCTCGGGGAAGAACTGATGGCAACCAATGCCGTGCGCGCCGCGGACGGCAAAGGACGCCACACCACCGCGCACCGGGAGTTGCTGCCACTGCCCTTCGGCGGCACCTTGATCGACACCCCCGGCTTGCGGGGCGTTGGCCTTTGGGAGTCCGGCGAGGGCATCGCCGCCACGTTCAGCGATATCGAATCGCTCAGCGGCGGATGCCGATTCGCGGACTGCGGCCACGTAGCCGAACCGGGCTGCGCGGTGCTCGAGGCAATCGAATCCGGCGATCTCCCCCAACGCCGACTCGACAGTTATCGCAAGCTTGTCCGCGAGAACGAATGGATGGCGGTGCGGTCGGACGCGAGGCTCCGCGCCGAACGCACTCGCGCAGTGAAGTCGCAGAGCCGCGCGCTTCGCGAGATGTACCGAAGCGGCAGAATCGTCCGTTAGTGCCAATGCCGCGCAGTTAGCGTTGGTGGTTGGTTGTCAACCGTCGAGGATTTCGACGGTGATGGTGGTTGTGTAGTTGGTGCGGTCGGTGGGGCCTTTGGCTCGGTGTTTGGAGATGGCGCGTTTGACCACTCGAGGGCTC
>JBBSKP010000244.1:0-7127 GCA_038256175.1 Mycobacteriales bacterium | reverse complement strand
CAGGTTCGAATCCTGCCGGGGGCACCCATCTCACAAGCGCACAGTTCTCGTCGTTGGCGCCGCGACTCCATCAGATCCGTATCGTGTTCCGCGAGGCCTGTGCACCGCGGCCGCGGCGATCGGCCGACTGGGAGACGACATGGATTGGCCGCACGAAGTCAGCGAACAGCTCACCTGGCATTGGCAGAATCAGCTACGGCCCAGGCTCGATGGACTGAGCGATGCCGAGTACTTCTGGGAGCCCTCACCGGGCAGCTGGAGCATCCGCCCGCGGGGCCAGTCGCACGCCCCCGTTCAGGCTGGCCGCGGCGCGTTCACCATTGACTTCGCTTTTCCTGAACCCGAGCCTGCGCCGATCACCACCATCTCGTGGCGACTCGGCCACATAATCGTCGGCGTCTTCGGCACCCGGATCAGCAGCCATTTCGGCGGCGTGCCGGTCGACTACGAGAGCTTCGACTACGCCGGAACCGCCGCCCAGGCCCTCGCCCAACTCGACGAGGCCTACGCCGCATGGACCAACGGCGTGGCGGGCCTCGGCACCGACGGGTTCGCCCGCCCATGTGGCCCCAGCGAGGGATCTTTCGCCGAGTTCCCTATGGCTGCACTCGTCCTGCACATCAACCGGGAGCTTATTCACCATGGCGCCGAGATTGCCCTGCTACGCGATCTTTACCGGCATCGACCGACATCGTGACGTGAGGTTCACACTCGCCGTCCCATGGGTTTCAGCATCCAACCCGGAACCCAGTGCGTCACAGCGTTCTTCTTCGACCCGAATGCGATCTCGTAACTCACCAGCGCCCACCAATCGCCGTGCTCGCACAGGCCCCAGCAACTGAGCTTGCCTTCGACCACCTTGTGCATCTGCAGACCCTGCGGGTTATAGCTACCCCGTCGATGCGGCTGCCGTGGAAACAGCGTCGTCAGGTCCACCAACACACGGATCGGTGGATCGACGCGGCGGAACGGATCACGCACCGACTGACCGTTGTAGCCGATGCTTTGCATTTCCACTTATCGATCATACGTTCGAACACGTCGGACCGATACAGCCTCACCGGCACCATCGCCGCGGTCTTCCGACGTCTGAGCTCCAATTGCCCGTAGTCAACACCGTCCGAAAGCGTGCCGCGCCGCTCCTCAATCGGTCGAATGCCTCTCCGACACGTTCAAGTGGAAGCTCCTCGACGAGTGCCCTGAATCCTGTGAGCGCCGCGAACGCCAGCGTTTCCTCGACCTCGCGCGCTGCCCCGGATGGGTGGCCATGGATCGGGCTCCCTTCCTGCAGGTCCGAACCCGAGGTCGAATCGCGCTTTGAACTGGATTGGGTCCCCGCTGTCGGTGGAGCGGGCACTGTCGCCCCGTGCCAATTCTCGAAGGCGGGCGGTAAGACTCAAGTCGAACGCGGGATCGTGGTCGCGCACGGTGATCGGTTGGCCGCCAACGTGTTCGAAGACTGTGTCAATTGGGTAGCTGATCGACCGGTCAATGTGCCGGCGTCGCCACGAGAGTGTCTATTAACGCAGTTCGATTCGGCCGGGGTAGCGGGAGACGAGCGCCGCGAGCACCTTGCAACGGGCGTAGCCTGGGATAGTGCGGTACAGCGACTGGGGTGAGCGCGCAGACCGCTGGAGCGGAATTCACAGCGAGACAGTCGATGTGCACGGCACGAAGGTGCATTACCTGGTGACTGGTCAGGCGCGGACGTCGGACGGGCCGGCTCACCTGCTCGTTCCCAACCCGGCCAACAGCGCCTCGAACTGGCTCGACGTACTCGCGGAACTGCGTCCACACGTGCACGCGCTCGCGGTAGACCTCCCCGGCACGATCGCCGGAAACACCGCGCTGCCGAACCGGCGCGCGGCGAGTATCGAAACCAACGCGCTGTTCCTGCGCGATTTCACCGACGCACTCGAGCTCGATCGGGTCGTAGTTCACGGCTGGTCGGCGGGCGGAATGATCGCATTGATGTTCGCCGACCAAGCACCCGAACGGGTTGACGCGCTCGTGCTGGTGGCGCCGGCACTTCCTCCCCCGCTGAGCGACGGCGAGGCGCGCATGTGGCAAACCCTCGGCAGGGTGGGGTTGGCCGTCGCCGCACCGGTCGCCCGTGTGCTGCTTCATATTTCGGGGCGGCGGGTCCTCGCAGTTTCGCAGCGGCAACTGGCCGATCCAGCGTCGATTGGGCGCAGCAAATGGAATGCGGGCGGTGACATGACGAGAATGTCGCCGGAAATCGCAGGAGTCATGCGAGACGAAATGGCGGCGGTCGAGCCGACGCGAATGGGAAACGCTGTCACGGTGTATGCCTCGGTGTTGTCGTTGATGCTTGTCCGGCGGCGACCCGTGCTCGACGCGATGCGCCGGGTCGCGGCGCCAACTTTGCTTGCCTGGGGCGATGAGGATCGCCTCTGTTCCCGCGCGTCGATCGATGACTGGACGGCCCAAAGGCCCGACTGGAACTTGGTGGTCCTCAACGGCGTGGGGCACGCGCCGCCGTTCGAAGTCCCCGCCGATTACGCTCGCACGGTCGTCGACTGGTGTGTTTCACGGGTTCATGACCGGTAAGCCGCCAATTCTCTTTGAGCGCATGCAGATTCACATGATGACCATCGGTGAACAACGCGATGTCGGCAAGGACAAGTGCCAGTGTGCCCTCCGATATCGATTACGCCGAACCCACCAGGTCGAGTCACACACCCGCGAGCAGGGACAGCAAAGCGGTCGACAGTACAGTCCGCGCCGCGCCCCGGAAAGGGAGACACACGATGAGGATCAGTCCGAATGCAAAATCGCCTGACCTACGGCAAGAGGCAATTGGATGGCGTGGTCGGGCGTCAATCGTGCCACGCGGGAACCTATGAACCAGCAAGACTTACCACCTCTGGGCAGTATGCTGAAGGTGGTGCGCCGGGAAGCCTGGTCGGCAGTCAGATTGTGTTGTCCGACCGAGGAGTTCTTATGTGCCCCAACGTTTCCCGCCGAGATCGACCGGTCCCCGACGTAGCGGCGGTTCATTGCGCAGGTTTGGTCAAGAGTTTCGGCGCCGCGCGGGCGTTGGACGGACTGAACCTCGACGTCGACATCGGCGAAGTGCACGGATTCCTCGGCCCGAACGGATCGGGAAAATCGACGACCATCCGAATCCTGTTGGGTCTGCTGCAGCCAACAGCAGGAACCGCGGTCCTCCTCGGATGCGATCCGTGGCGCGACGCGACCGATCTGCACCGCCGCATCGCATACGTTCCGGGCGACGTTAATCTGTGGCCGCAGTTGACCGGCGGCGAAATCATCGACCTCCTCTGCCGACTCCGGGGCGACGTCGATTCCGCCAGGAAGGCGGACTTACTCGAGCGTTTCGAGTTGGATCCACGTAAACGCGCCCGCACGTACTCGAAGGGAAATCGGCAGAAGGTCGCACTGGTAGCCGCGCTCGCCTCACGCGCCGAGCTCCTGATACTCGACGAACCGACCTCCGGTCTCGATCCACTGATGGAGGCCGTGTTTCAGGAGTGCATTCGTGAGGTCCGCAACGAGGGACGCACCGTCTTGCTTTCGAGTCACATCCTCGCCGAGATCGAATCCTTGTGTGACCGCGTAAGCATCATCCGAGCGGGGCGGACCGTGCAAACCGGGTCACTCGCCGACATGCGGCACCTGACAAGGACCACAGTCGTTGCCGAAACGACCCGACCGGCTACGGCCGTCGGAAGTCTGCCGGGGGTCGCCAACCCCGAGTTCATCGACGGACGTGTCCGGTTCGACGTCGACACCGTCAACCTCGGCGAAGCGATCGAGCATTTGACTGCCCTCGGCATCCGCAATCTCACGTGCCATCCACCGACGCTCGAGGAGCTCTTTCTGCGCAACTACGGTGCGCCCGTCGATGCCACCACGGCAGACGTCACGACATGAAACACCTAACGGGAACGGCGCCGCTGATTCGACTCATCCTGCGACGCGACCGCATCCGGTTGCCGATCTGGCTGCTCGGGCTGATCGCCACCGTCGTCGCCTCAGGCTCAGCAGTCCAAGGTTTGTACGACACACCACAAGCGCGCGAAAACTACGCCACAACAGTCGGTTACAGCGCCGCGTCCATTGCTATGAACGGCCCGCCGATCGCGCTTCGCACGATCGGCGGGATCACGGTCTTCGAGGTAAGCATGACCGCGGTCATTGGAGTCGCTTTGATGGCGATCTTTCTCACCATCCGGCACACCCGCGCCGACGAAGAGTCCGGGCGAACGGAACTGCTCCTCGCCGGAGTACTCGGCCGCTACGCTCCGCTAGCCGCTCCCGGCATTGTCGTCGCAGTCGCGAGCTTGATTGTCGGCCTTGGTATCTCATGCGGGTTTGTGCTGGGAGGGCTGCCGTTGAGCGGTTCCCTGCTGTACGGGACATCCATCGCCGCGGTCGGTGTTGTATTCACCGGTGTCTCGCTCGTAGCCGCTCAACTGACCGAACATAGCCGCGGTGCAATGGGCTTCGCACTCGCCCTCATGGGCGCAACATTTCTGTTGCGGGCGATCGGCGACGTATCCGGCACCTGGGTGTCGTGGATTTCGCCGATCGGTTGGTCACAACAGGTAGGTGCATTTGGGCCGGACAGCTGGTGGCCACTCGGACTATCGGCGATCTTCGCGGCAACTGCATTTACCATTGCGGGGCGTCTGCTGCGGAGCAGAGACATCGGCGCGGGGGTATTTGCTCCCAAACTCGGACCCGCTGATGCGGCACCACAGTTGGCGGGTCCGATATCGCTCGCCGTGCGGCTGCAGCGCGCGACCGTGGTCGGTTGGACGGCCGGCGCGGTGGTTCTTGGCCTTGCCTTCGGGTCGCTCGGCCGGGAGGTTGAGGACCTCGTCAGCAGCAATGAGCAACTGCGGGAGATCTTCGCCGATCAGGGCGCGACGATTGTCGATGCGTACTTCGGCACGGTGCTGTTGATCTCGGCGCTGATGCTGGCAGGTTTCACGATCTCGTCGATCCTCCGATTGCGCACTGAAGAAACGACTCTGCGGGCGGAAGAGCTATTGGCCACGCCACTGACGCGAACGAGATGGACGACCAGTTGGCTATTGGTGACCGCGGTCGGCACTACTGTCGCGCTCGCCGGACTCGGCGTCGGAATGGGTACAGCACACGCGATCGTGACTGGCGAGCCACGTGAGATCGTCGCGCTTCTCTGCGCCGCGTTGGGGTACTTGCCTGCAACGTTCATGCTCGGCGGCGTCGCGTTCATGCTGTTCGGCTGGCTCCCTAAGACAGTCACCATCGCCTGGGCCGCTATGGCGCTCTGCTTCGTCATCGGCTGGCTCGGCCAGATCCTCGCACTGCCGAAATGGGCGCTGAACCTGTCGCCCTACTCCCACATACCGCAGGTGCCTATGGTCGCCTTCACCTGGGAGCCGTTGCTATGGCTCAGCCTGGCAGTCGCAGTCTGCACGGTTGCGGGTGTCGTCGGACTGAACCGACGGGACATCGCAACGGGCTGACGTCAAGGTTCGCGTCATCTTGGTGAAGGATTCGGATCCTTCGGTTCTGGTTTTCGTCGTGTCGCGGCAATCGTGTGATCAAGTCCAATGCCGCCTCAGCCGTCAGGGAGAAGGGTTCGAGAATGAATTCCGCTCCCGCAGAACGAAGTTGATCTGAGTCGTGGGGGGTGTGTGCGGTCACCAACACATGACCTTGGTGGTCCGGCCGAAGATGCGGTACGTCGAATTCTTCATCCGAGTAAAGACTTCGAACGGGCCGGTGAGGTCCATCTGATCCAAGCCCTCGAACAGCAGAGAGCCGATCTGCAGATGGGAACTCGCGCTAGTCACACTTCAATGGTCTACTCCACAAACTCGGCCGGCAGAGCGAAATATCGGCTACGCGGCTTCGGAGGCCTTGACGATGGAATGCGTCTGAGTATCGACCGACCACAGGTTTGCACAGTCGGGGCATTGCAGGTGGAGCTGAGTGCCCTTGTTGCTCAACAAATACTGCCAATGCGACGAGCAGTTCCGGTCACTCGTGCAGTCTCCGCATCCGGCGCCGTGAACGCAGCTCGGGCACGGCAGCCAGGCGCGGCGGCTGAAATCGGCGTTCGGGTCAATCGGCAACACGGTCCACCGTCCGATCCGGCAGTACCCCGGCCTCGACCAGTTCGTCGTAGATGCGCTGCTGCTCGGTGTCGAGACCTGAATACAGCATGTCGTACGCCTGCTCCTCCTGCGCGAGCACGGCAACTGGATCCCAGTCGTCGCCGATCGCTTCCAGGACGGCAGCTCGTCGCCGCGCCTCGTCGAGCGTGAGGTCGAGCGCGAACGAAAGAGTGCTCGTTTCGCCACCCACGTGATCACCTTCATTTCCTGTCACGAGCTATGAAGGAGTTAGGGTCGCTTAACTTTGCTCAAGATCGCAATGACCTACGTCACTATCCGGCCAGTTTTGCGC
Source organism: Mycobacteriales bacterium (assembly GCA_038256175.1). Taxonomy (GTDB): domain Bacteria; phylum Actinomycetota; class Actinomycetes; order Mycobacteriales; family Mycobacteriaceae; genus Antrihabitans. The sequence goes on along the minus strand of JBBSKP010000244.1, from coordinate 680 downwards.
AGGTTTTACGCCACCGTTTCGTGAGACGCTGTCCCACACAGAGGGCTACAGGAGGGAACAACCGTCATGAAGTTTCGCGCCACCCTGGAACTCGGCGGCAAGACAGCGACAGGCATCGAGATTCCACCCGAAGTCGTCGCCGCCCTCGGCTCGAGCAAGAAGCCCGCGGTCCGGATCACAATCGGTTCGCATTGCTATCGCAGCACCGTCGCAACGATGGGTGGCCGATTCATGGTCGGCGTCAGCGCCGACAATCGCGCCGCTGCGGGTGTTGTTGCAGGTGACGAGGTCGATGTGGAGATCGAGCTCGACGCCGCCCCGCGCGTGGTAGCCGTTCCCCCTGACTTCGCCGAGGCGCTCGAACGTGAACACGCGGCGAAAACCACGTTCGACACCATTTCACCCAGCAACAAGGGCTGGCACGTGCACTCGATCGAGAGTGCGAAGTCAGCCGAGACCCGGCAGCGACGCATCGACAAGTCGATCGGCATTCTCCGTGAGGGCCGGGCTCGGTGACCTAGGACTGTGCGCGTTTCTTACCCCCAGCGGGGTATGTGTTTGTTCAGGACATCGCGTGCAATTGATGTCTCAGGACATCGTGGACACTGACCGGTTCGTTCTTGTGATGATCAGGGATGGCCAGAACAGAGTTTTCGATGGATCCACAGTTTGTCGCAGCT
>JBBSKP010000243.1:0-7176 GCA_038256175.1 Mycobacteriales bacterium | reverse complement strand
GCCACGCCGGCGTGTCCCGATCCTGGATCTACACCCAAACCGACATCAAAGACGAGATCCGACGCCTCCGCGACCAAACCACGCGTCAACCGGCCGCCCGCATACCGTCCCAGCAGCGAGCCAGCGGCGATTCGCTGCGCCAGCGACTCGACCTGGCCAACCGCCGCAACCGCGAGCTCGCCGACGAGAACCAACGCCTTCGCCGCCAGCTCGCCAACGCGCTCGGACAGCTCCGCGACGACGGCCCACGCCCACGCGCCGACCGTCGCAGTTCGATAACGATCGGACCATGCTGACCCTCACTGGCATCGCAAGCCCGGATGCGTCGAGGACACCCTCCATGACGCAAACACACAGGTCAGATGGACAATTCAGCCAGCGACCCCAGATAACCTAGGAGCGTCTCAACAAGGAGATTCGGCGTCGAACCGACGTCGTCGGCATCTTCCCCGACCGCAACTCGATCATCCGCCTCGTCGGCGCCGTGCTCGCCGAACAACACGACGAATGGATCGATGGACGCCGCTACCTCGGACACGACGTCATCGTCCGCTCCCAAGCAACCCTGCACCTCGAACCGCAACCGGAGGAGGCAACCAGCACACCGGCACTCACCGCCTGACCCCAGAAAGGATCACGATCCGATGACCATCCTCCACACGCCACCCCGCTGGGCTTGACCCTGTTCGCCGAGGTATTCCGAATCGCGTGCAGCCGTGAGGTTTCGGCTGCCATTGCAGCCGGCGACCGTGCCCGTGACACGTAGGCGCACGCCATCTCGGCGGTGTCAGCATCGGTCGATCGAAACGGTCGATCCGAGGGTCGACGCGAAACGGCTGGGCATTGAAGGTCGACGAGACGCCGTCGATCGGTGAGGCCCGCACCGGGTTTGCGGCTTACGCATTGTCCAGCAGGACAGTGGCACCTGCCCGAGGGCGCCGATGATCCGGGGCGAACTGACCGCTGCGTCAAGGGGCGCTTAGGGTTGGGGCTCTCGGGGGTTGGGGCTCTAGGTTCGGCGTTGTCGTCATGAAGACCTCGCGCAATCCGAAGTCACTCCCGGGAAGCGCGCCGCCCATGCCGCCGACATCGGTGATCAGCCAATACACAGAACTTGGCTCGCGAGGCGAAGCTCCTTCGTTCGAGGTTGTATGAAGCGCACTGTTCTTCCGATGCACTTCGAGCACGATTTTCCATGATCGCCACACGTCGAACCGGCGTACCTGCGTAACCACAGTCCAACTTCCGGGGAGCAGTTCACTCGCTGACCGGGGCTTCTGGTGGAGTCTTGGATATCAGGGATTGAGCAGGGGATCCCGCCAGTCGATGAGGGCTGGCGGGCAGGCGGACCCTGTCGCCGCCGGCACCGGGGCGACTACGGTGACGGCGTCACGAACTGCGGATCGTGCGTCTACTGCCGTATAAGCGCGACCGACGCCGCAACAGGAAGTTGACAGGACTACGGGTATCGCGTCGCTACTATTGGTAGCGTTATGGAGTGAATACCCGATGACGACTCGATGGGTGAACCGAAATATGAATATTAGGCCTGAACTTTCCGACGATGATCCGCGTCATGGCACATATGGCGCGTATACGAACCTCGGATGTCGATGCCACCGGTGCCGCGACGCCAACCGGCGCCGGCGCAACGAGTACATGGCAAGGGTCCGGGTGGCGGGTCGGATCATCGGAAGTCATGGACGGCCGCTGGCGTATGAGTGCGGCTGCCGTTGTCCGGAATGTCGATCTGCCGGTAGAGTCAAGAGCCTCAGCAGAGCCCGCCAGTGATCGTCGTCGGCGAAAGGCCTGGCTGCCCGTACGGAACTTCCTCAACTCGGTCACCAACAGTCGGCAAGTGTAAATTTTTCTGTGTGAGGAATCAGCAGGTGCTTGACCTCCGTTATCAGGAGTTGTTTGACGAGTCATCGGCCCTGACGCCTGCTCCGGTGACTCGAAAAGGGGCGATGGGTTGGAGATTTCGCCGGGGTCGGACGGCGATTTCCTCGTCGCCGAGCAGGATTCGGTGGTGGGGTGTCCTCGATTACGACGGTGACGATCTGCCCTCGATAGCGTGGCCCGAGCTTGATGTTCTGCTTGGCGACCATGATGTTGCCCGTTGGCGTGTTCCGGGAACTGACCGATAAGGCGCTACGCCGCGGCGTGTTCCCCTCCGTACCCGACCTCATCGCCAAGGGCCGCAAAGACCGCCCCCCCCCCCGAACGGTGGACATCGAGATAGCGGGATCGCTGGGTGTATCCGGGTCTACGACAAGCTGCTCGTCAGTCTTCACATCAGTCACAGGTGCCTCCTACGTCTCCGGAGTTACACCCTTCTCTTTACATTCCCGCCAAAAATCGTCTTTGGTTGACACACCGGCTGTTGGGGTGGTTTCGGCTGGGTTTCCTGGATTGGCGTTTGATCCGGGGTGGTGCGTCGAGTCTGCTGCGGAACCAGAGAACCGTCCCGGGGGTATCACCGAGACGGCCGAGCGCTTCCCTTCGCTGGTCCGCGTCGTTATAGGTCTATCGGTACTGTTAATACACTCGTTCTGGATCCGGTTCGTGTCGCGGTCCAAACATGGCCAGTTGGATCGAATAGTATTGGTCAACAGTTCATTTCGCACGAATTGCGATCAGTACGCCAGGCGAGAAGGTCGGATCGCGTGGTGGTGCACGCTCGTGTTTACCGAGATGCGATCGCAAATATGCGATGCATGTAGTATCGTCTACCGGTAGTCTACCGGCATGAATCGTTGAGGGTGAACCTGCCCTTGCGACGCAGAACAACAGGCACGGAGCATGGATGCTCGAAGGGCGGATTCCAGCGATCGTTGCAACACCTGCCCCGTCTAGGGGTCGGATGTTCGATCTCGGCCAGGGCCGTACTCAGAGGGTCCAGCGCATTACCCCCCACGCTAAGGAGGACGGCATGACTGCAAATCACGAATCCGTAAATGACGAACCGGCACGGACCGCGCCGATCGACCGCGTCAAGACCCGCCGGATCAAGTTCGAATTCGGTGAACCGACGCCGATGGTTCGGCACTTCGCGAACAACGACCTTGTGTTCAGCCATCTCATTGCCACGCTATCTATGTCATTTCCTGTCGGTGAAGAGTTGTTCATCCGGTCTGTTCGCCGGTACAGCGACCAGATCGCTGATCCCGTTCTGCGGCAGCAGATTCGAGGCTTCGTCGGTCAGGAAATGTCGCACGGGCAAGAACACCGACGACTTAACGACAAGCTCGTGGAAATCGGTTACAGCACCAGAATGGTGGACACAATCCTCAAGGGCGTGGAGCGCTTGGAAGAATGGCTGCCAAAACGTGCACCTTTAGCGATGACCGCTGCGGCGGAGCACTTCACGGCAGTTCTCGCGGAGCGAATCCTGTCTAATCAGGAGGTGCAGGACATGGCCCACGATCCGGAGGTCAAGAATCTGCTGATGTGGCATGCGCTCGAGGAGGTCGAGCATAAGGCTGTGGCATTCGACGTGTACAAAGCCGTCGGCGGCCCCGAATGGTCCCGAATCGTGACGATGGTGACGATGTTCAGCATCGCATTCCCACTCATCGCCGCAGCAACGCTGGTTTCGGTGGTCCAGGATCCGCACGGGCGCAATCCGGTGCGGGTTGCTCGCGGAACCGTAGCGACGCTCAGGGGACCGCTCTTCAAAGGGATGACGCCCGTCCTGCTGCGATATTTGAAGCCTGGTTTCCATCCGAGCGACATCGATAACGAGGCGCTTCTCGAGTACTGGCGCGCTGAATTGTTCGGTGCCGAGGGCACTCTCGTCGACCATCTCAAATAATGGGGATGGGCTACGGATTCGACTGGTATAGTGTCCCGCGTCACGGCTGACACTTAGCCTGAATCCACGGATCAATTGGTGTTCGGCGGGGTGTCAAAATAAGGAAAGCGCCTTCTGCGCTGGGATGATTGGAGTTCCTACACAACAATCCGGCCAGCAAGGGAAGGCACTTTCAGTGATAGTGTCGCACAGGTTCAGCCCCGATTCTGCGGTGTTCAACGACGATAATCTCGTGTCGTTCGCCGGACTGGTTCCGGTGATGACGCTGGCCGAGCAGACCGGGCTACCGCGGTTGCTGGCCGAGAAATTGCACATCGCGACACCACGGATCGCGTCCGGGTCGGCGAACCCGGCACCGAAGCTGACAACCCTGATCGCCGGGATGTGCGCGGGCGCGGACTGTATCGACGACATCGACATGGTCCGCAGCGGCGGCATGAAGACGCTCTTCGGCGGCGTGTACGCACCGTCGACGATCGGAACATTGTTGCGGGAGTTCACCTTCGGGCATGGAAGGCAACTCGAGTCGGTGCTACGCAGCCATCTCGCCGAGTTGTCCGAACGCGTCGACCTATGGCCCGGCGCCGACGTGCGCGCGTTCGTCGACATCGATTCGCTGCTGCGCCCGGTCTACGGACACAAGAAGCAAGGCGCAAGCTACGGGCATTCGAAGATCGCCGGCAAACAGATCCTGCGCAAAGGCTTGTCCCCGCTGGCGACCACGATCAGCACCGACCTCGCCGCGCCGGTGATCGCCGGAATGAGGTTGCGCGCCGGTAAGACCGGTTCAGGCAAAGGCGCCGCACGGATGATCGCCCAGGCAATAGCCACCGCCCGCACCGCAGGGGTCACCGGGACCATCCTCGTCCGCGGCGATTCGGCCTACGGCAGTCGGTCGGTGGTGAAGGCATGCCGACGCGCCGGCGCACAGTTCTCCCTCGTGTTGACCAAGAACACCGCCGTGCAGAAGGCAATCGATTCGATCGACGAGCACGCCTGGACCCCGGTCCGGTATCCGGGCGCGGTCCGTGACCCCGACACCGGTGCGTGGATCTCCGATGCCGAGGTCGCCGAAATCCGATATACCGCTTTTGCTTCACCACAGACGCGGTAACTGCCCGGCTGATCGTGCGGCGTGTGAAAGACGCCCGCCACCTCGACGGGCTGTTCCCGATGTGGCGGCATCACCCGTTCTTCACCGACTCCACCGAACCGACGACCGATGCAGATATCACCCACCGTCGGCACGCGATCATCGAAACCGTGTTCGCCGACCTGATCGACGGCCCTCTCTCCCACATGCCGTGTCTTATCTTCAGTCTCAGCCTGGGCCAAGGCCCTGACCTGCATCGATGTGTGGTGGATGGTGTCTTCGACGTGTCGACGGGATGAGTTGGGTCAGCATGGGCCGATGAGTTTATTGGCTTTCCGTCCGGGCGTGTCGAGGCCGGGGGTCTGACCCAGAACGCGATCTGTGCGTGCGGATCCGAGGGCTTCGGCGAGGGCTGCGCGGAGTTGGCGGTTGTCTTCGTCGAGTCGGCGCATCCGTTCGGTGACCGCTTCCAGGCGGCGTAGTAGAGATGCGTCCGAGGCTTGCTGCCGGTGTGGGGTTGCCGGCGCCGCGGGCGATGGTTGGCGGCGTGTGCGTAGACGCCCGATCTCGTCTCGTAGGTCGTGTTGGGTGTAGAGCCAGGACCGGGAGACGGCGGCCTCACGGGCAACGGCTTCGAAGGTGATCGGTTTGCCGGTGGTGTCGAGGCGTCGCAGTGCGCGCAGCGCTCGGCTTCGGGTCTGTTGGGCTCGGTCTCGTGCGGCCGCTTTGAGGTGCCGGGAGTTGTCAGCTCGCATCTGCGGTGCCTTCCGGTTCGTCATCGATCTCTTCGATCATCCGGTCGAGGTTGGTCAGAACTTCTTTGTTCATCTGCGCGACGCGGGTGTGTCCGTTCGCCTCGGCGTTGTCGATGAGGGTGAGGGTGCGGCCGCGGTGTTCGCGCAACTCGGGTAAGAATTCCGGGCCGGTGAGGAACACCGGGCAGGTCAGGCAGGCGTTGGCGTGCGGGCAACTCTTCTGCACCGGCAGACCGCAGTATCCGTGCGGGAGTGTTGCAGACCGCAGTATCCGTGCGGGAGTGTTTGGGTGGCCATGCCGTAGCGGGTTTTGGCCCATTGGGCTTGGGCGAGTAGGCCTTCCGGGTCGATGCCGACGCGTTCTCCTTTGATGTTGACCTTGGTGGCCTGTTCCCAGCGCCGGCGGACTGTCTGGTCGGTGATCCGGGCGTAGTGGGCGGTCATCTGGGTCGACTCGTGATCGAGCAGGACCCGAATAACTTCTTGGGGGACGTCTCGGTTGATGAGCCGGCAGGCGAACGTGTGCCGCCATTGGTGCGGGGTCAGGTGCGCGGGTCGGCCGTGTTCGTCGTGGATCTCGCAGCTGGCGAGCCAGGAGTTGAGCATGCCGCGGTAGCTGTAGTAGGTGATCGGATTCTGGCCGCCCGCGTTGCCGACCGGGGCGGGGAACAGATGTGGGTGGCGCGCGGGCCAGCGGGCGCTCACCCGCTGCTGCTGGGCGTGGATCTCTGTTTCGAGGTCCTCGTCGATGGGAACGGCGGCCTCGCGGCGCATCTTGTTGTTGAAGTAGCGCAGGTAGGGGGCGCTCTGTCCGTCGTGGAGCAGGCAGTCGAATGCCAATGTGCAGGCGTCGGTGGCGCGCAGCCCGCACCGGATCAAGATGATGGTGATCAGCTTCCCCTCAGGGGTGGGCCACCGGTCGAGGTTGGCCGGTGCTTCGACTTGGGCCATGACGTGCTCGGCGACGCGGCGGGTGTGTCTGGGCGGCCGGGGAGGGATGTCGCCGGGAAAGAACACCGCAGTGGTCGGCAGACCTTGGTCCCAGCCGTGTTGGCGGATCGCTTGGAAGAAGGTCCCTGGTGCGGTGATGGCGTCCTCTTTCGCGCCGCGACCGAAGGGTTGGGTGACAAGCCAGGCCAGGTAGCGTTCGAGCAGGGCACGGTCGATTCCGGTGAGAGTGTGATCCTCCGGGACGGCGTCTGTCAGGAAGGTGCTCAGCCGCGTCAGTCCCTGCAGGTCGTTCTGCACGGTGCTCGGGCTCAGTCCTGCGCTCAAACGCAGTCGGATCCAGCGTTTGGCCAGCGTTCTCAGCCACGGTTGGGTCAGCCGGTCGAAACGCAGATTTATGCGCGCGTGCGGCCGCTTTCCCGGGCTCCAGGACTCCTGACATGCGGTAGGGCTTGCCGAGAGATTTGATGTTGTGAGCTGCGGTTTTGTGTCGTGTTGTGCCCGGCTTCACCCACCCGATGCGATATAATATTTGAAGTGTTTCAGTCGGCGAGTGAGGGTGGTTC
>JBBSKP010000242.1:0-7213 GCA_038256175.1 Mycobacteriales bacterium | reverse complement strand
TCAGGTACCAGATGACCGACCAACGCTTCCGCATCCAAAAGCTCCCGATCGACCCGCTCCACACCCTGCATGAAACCTATTCTCCCAGTTCAAGCCCACATTCTAGGGAGGCGCGCTGATTATTCAGCGGCCTCCTAGGCGGGTTGTAGGCGGTCACATTCGACCTGGCTACCTCGTCGAGTTGGTAGGAACCCGCTCGCGAAGAGGAGATGGACATGGCACAGGCGAACAGCGGTCGCGGTCAAGCGCTGGTGACCGCGATTATTGCGCTCGGGGCGTTTCTCTTCCTTGGGGGCGGCGCGTGGGCGTTCGGGTGGCCGGACAATTTCTACTCCACGATCGCGACCTATCCGCCCTACAACATGCACCTCTTCCATGACATCGGCGCGTTTCACCTCGGGATCGGTGCCACTCTCGCGGCCGGATTGCGCTGGAAAGACGGGCCGCTGGTCGCTCTGATCGGAGCATCGGTGGGGGCCGCTGCGCATGCAATCGCGCACATCCTCGACCGGGACCTCGGCGGTCGAGCGAGCGACCCGTATTTGCTCACCGTACTGGCGATTGTCTTGATTTCCGGCGCGGTATTGCGAGCGCGCGCTTTGCGGTTGGGTTGATCCGAAAGGCGTACATATATCGGCTGAGTATTTTGCGATTCTGCCGCAGTTTCAGCCTGATTTCGACGCATCCAGCTCGGCTATTACTGTGACCCAGGTCGCTATATCCATATGATCCGGGTTACACAATGCGCATCTACGTTTAACTGCGTAGTTTATAGATATGCGCTCTGAACTGGGATGATTCGCAGTACTTCGCCGTATTGACGCGATTCCGCAGATTCGTTAGCACCGCTTCCGGCCAATGACAGTCAGGTCTCGTTACGGTAACGTTATTTGCAGTTCGAAAGCCGCTAATACGACCTAAGAATTAACGATAACGCCCGCCGGGTCGAATAGATACAAATCCCCGGGCAGGACGAGAAGCGATCACCACACCGGAAGACGCTGTCAGCGTGCAATACGGCGCTGCATCTCGCCTAACAATGTGGAAAGGGTTCACATCACCATGACCGCCATCTTCACCACCATCAAACGTACCGCCACTTTCGCTGCCGCTGCCAGCGCTGTCGCCATCGCGCCGCTCGCACTCGGCAACGGGACCGCATCTGCTGCGTCCGTCGCGCAGTGGGACGCCGTCGCAGCATGTGAGTCGGGTGGCAACTGGGCCATCAGCACCGGAAACGGCTACTACGGTGGCCTGCAGTTCTCGCAGAGCACTTGGGCAGCCAATGGCGGGTCCGGCTCGGCGAACAGCGCATCGAAGGCTGAGCAGATCCGTGTCGGCGAGAACGTGCTGCACTCGCAGGGCAAGGGCGCATGGCCCACATGTGGCCGTGGTTTGAGCACGGACGTCAGCCCGTCGATCGCGCCATCGGTACCTGCTCCCGCACCGGCTCCGGTCGATCCGGCCCTTGCTGCCGCCAAGACGGCCAGCGAGCAGCTCGACAAGGCCGCTGCAGATCGCGGTCTCCCGGTCGACCTGTCGGCACTGATTGACAACGTCGCCAAGCGTTGATTTAAAGTTCAACTTCGAGCCCCGCTCACAATGGTGTGAGTGGGGCTCGAAGTCTGTCTGCAGCTATTGGGCGTCGCGGTCGATGACCTCGAGGATGCCTTCCATCACGGCATGATCGATGCTGCTGCGCAGCCGTGGACATGTGTCCCGCGCCGCATGTATGTCGCCGGCGTGCTTTGCGTACTCCGGACACGACGTCGCGGGATTCGTCGACCACTGGATGCTCGTGTGCTTGTAGCTGTTCTTCCGCGCGAGCACGCACGTCCCGCACGCGCGGCACTCGACGGGTGCCATCCCCGACTCGAGGTAGTTGAGTTTGTCCGCGTCCGTCTGAGCGCGCACAGCGTCGACCTCGGCCGGGCTACCTGCGAAGTCCGGTGCTTTGGCCCAAGCCGAGGTTTGCATAGTCATACGTCTGCGGTGTGATCGCTGTCGGTTGCCTCGCGCTGCCGCGCGAGGTTCTCTTCGACTTCGCGTTCCCATGCCTCGACGGCTTTGGTGGTGTCGACTTCGAACTCGAAGCGCTGGGTCATCTTGTCGGTGACATCGGCGACGTCGACGTAGAACTGGTCGTACCAGCGTCGGAGCTGGTAGACGGGTCCGTCCTCGTCGCACAACAGCGGGTTGTCGATCTTGGTCTTGCTCTTCCAGATCGCAACGTCCTGCTCGAATCCGACCGTCACGCCCTCGGTGAACTTGCGCGCGAGCTTCGCCGTCGTCTTCTCGTCCAGGCCTTGCGGCCTCTGGACCGAAACGCCGTACTGCAACATAAACGAGTTGTGCGAGATCGGGTAGTGGCAGTTGATCAGCACACTCTCGGCCTTGAAGCCGCTGTAGTCGTTGTGCAGCCAGTTGATCATGTACGACGGTCCGAAGTACGACGCCTCGGAATCCAGGACCGACTCGCCGTATTGCGTACCCATGTTCTGTACATCGGGACGGCCGTGGTTCTGGAGGTACTGCGTCGCGACGTGGCCCTCGAAGACGTTCTTGAAGTACTTCGGAAAGCCGAAGTGGACGTAGAAGAAGTGCGCCATGTCGACGACGTTGTCGATGATCTCGCGGCAGTTGGAGCCCTCGACCAGGAGTGTGTTCCAGGTCCAATCGGTCCACTCGCCGGTGAACAACTCCTCGATTCGAGGAATGATCACGTCGTCGGGCGGGGGGTTGCCCTCCGGGTCGTTCCAGACGAAGAGCTGCTTGTTCTCCTGCAACGTGATCCACGATCTCGTCCGGGCAAGCGGCGGAACCCTGCGGGCATACGGAATCGCGCTGCACTTGCCGTTGCCGCCCCAGCGCCAATCATGGAACGGGCACGCGACGGAATCGCCCTTGATCGAGCCTTCGCTCAGGTCACCGCCCATGTGGCGGCAGTAGGCGTCGAGCACGTGCAGCTTGTTTTGACTGTCCGCGAAGATCACCAGCTTGGTTCCGAATGCCTCGACGGCGTGTGGCTTGCCGTCCAGGAAGTCGCGCTCCAAGCCGAGGCAATGCCAACCCCGCGCAAATCGCGTCGGTGTGCTGCCTACATCGATCTGTCGAACACTCGCCATGGTTGCTCACCTTCCCTCGATCAATAGTAGAACACGTTATAGAAGTTGGGTCACTACCGCTAGTGGATCCGGGAGCTAACGTGCCGCGTCCGGTATCTAACCTGCTGAGAAGGCCGAGCCTCGACAGGAATGGGAACGTGTTCTAATCTCAGGTGCAAGTGAACACTCGAACACACCAGGAGTCGGAGTGAGTGACAACGCGAGTCACGAGGCGCTGCAGCACGACGTGATGCAACGGGTCGAAGCCCTATTACCGACGCTGCGGGAACGAGCGCAAGACGCCGAGGATCTGCGGCGCATCCCAGAAGAATCGATCAAGGCACTGCAGGAGACCGGATTCTTCCGGCTCCTCCAGCCCGAACAGTGGGGCGGCTATCAGGCCGATCCGGTGGTCTTCTACGAAGCGGTCCGAAAGATCGCGAGTGCGTGCGGATCGACCGGTTGGGTGTCATCGATCATCGGTGTGCACAACTGGCACCTCGCGCTCTTCCCGCAAGAAGCGCAGGAAGATGTCTGGGGTAAGGACAGCGACGTCCGGATCTCGTCTTCATACGCTCCGATGGGCGCCGGCGAGGTGGTCGAAGGCGGATACAAGGTCAACGGCGCCTGGGCATGGTCCTCGGGCTGCGATCACGCATCGTGGGCGGTCCTCGGCGGTCCGGTCATTAAAGACGGCCGGCCTGTCGACTTCGTGAGCTTCCTGATTCCGCGAGAGGACTACCAGATCGACGACGTCTGGAACGTCGTCGGACTGCGGGGTACCGGCAGCAATACCATTGTGGTGAAGGACGTTTTCGTGCCTCGGCACCATGTGTTGAGTTTCCGCGCGATGAGCAATCTGACCGCACCGGGCCTCGAACGCAATACCGCTCCGGTTTACAAGATGCCTTGGGGCACAATCCATCCCACGACGATTTCGGCTCCGATCGTCGGCATGGCGTACGGCGCGTACGCAGCGCATGTCGAGCATCAGGGCAAGCGGGTCCGTGCGGCATTCGCAGGTGAGAAGGCGAAGGACGATCCGTTCGCCAAGGTGCGAATTGCCGAGGCCTCCAGCGATATCGACGCCGCCTGGCGTCAGCTTTCGGGCAACGTCGCAGACGAGTATGCGGTGCTGCTCGCAGGCGAGGAAGTTCCGTTCGAGATGCGGCTGCGGGCTCGGCGCGATCAGGTGCGCGCAACGGGTCGTGCCATTGCATCCATCGACAAGCTCTTCGAAAGCTCCGGTGCTACCGCGCTCGCGAACGGCACGCCACTGCAACGATTCTGGCGTGACGCGCATGCAGGTCGCGTGCACGCAGCTAACGATCCCGAGCGGGCGTATGTGATGTACGGCTCGGGTGAGTTTGGGTTGCCGATCTCCGACACGATGGTGTGAGAGGTGGCGGGCGAGTGAGCATCGAAGCGAGGGACGAGCGAGGAGCGGAGCGAGTCCAGAACCGACCATTGAGGGGAGAGGTGGCGGGCGAGTGAGCATCGCAGCGAGGGACGAGCGAGGAGCGGAGCGAGTCCAGAACCGACCATTGAGGGGAGAGGTGGCGCTGTGACGGCATCGGTTTCAGAGATTACTTTCGAATCCACTTCGCGCTATGCGCAGGTCAGACCTGATCTGAAGCTGCACTATCACGAGGCCGGCGTCGGGAATGGGCCGACGATCGTCCTTCTGCATGGCGGTGGACCAGGTGCGTCGTCGTGGTCGAACTTTGCGCGAAACATTCCGGTACTTGCGAAGCAGTTCCATGTGCTTGCAGTCGATCAGCCCGGATATGGCCTGTCCGACAAGCCAACCGAGCATCCGCAGTACTTCGTGCACAGCGCATCCGCACTGAACGACTTGCTGACCACGTTGGACATTTCGGGACGTGTTCATCTGCTGGGCAATTCGCTCGGCGGGGGAGCGGCCGTACGGTTCGCGCTCGACTACCCGGACCGGGCAGGCCGTCTGGTGCTGATGGGTCCGGGCGGCTTGAGCGTCAATCTCTTTGCACCGGATCCGACCGAAGGCGTCAAGAATCTTGGGAAGTTCAGCGCACCGCCGGAAGGTCCGACGCGCGAAAAGTTGGAGGCGTTTCTGCGGGTGATGGTCTTCGACCAGTCGCTCATCACGCCGGAGTTGCTCGACGAGCGTTTCGCTGCGGCGAGTACGCCCGAATCTCTTGCTGCAGCAAGGGCGATGGGTAAGTCGTTCTCCAGCGCGGACTTCGAGAAGGGCATGCTGTGGCGCGAAGCGTACAAACTGCGCCAGCGGGTGTTGCTGATCTGGGGCCGTGAGGATCGGGTCAACCCGCTCGACGGTGCGCTGCTCGCGCTGAAGATGATCCCCCGAGCGCAGTTGCACGTGTTCGGCGGTTGCGGGCACTGGGCGCAGCTGGAGAAGTTCGACGAATTCAACAGGCTCGCAGCGGACTTTCTCTTGGACGGAGGCAAGTGATGGGTATTCGCTCGCTGGCGTACATGCGCATCGAAACCACCGACATGGATGCATGGCGCGAGTACGGCCTCAAGATCCTCGGAATGGTCGAGGGTAAGGGTGCCGATCCGAATGCGTTGTACCTCCGGATGGACGACTTTCCGGCCCGGCTGGTGATCTTTCCCGGCGAGCACGATCGCTTGGCGGTCTCCGGCTGGGAAACCGCGAATGCCGCTGAGCTGCAGGAGATTCGCGATCGACTAGATGCTGCAGGTGTTCCGCACAAGGAAGGAACAGTCGAGGAGATCCGCGACCGTCGTGTCGACGAGCTGATCTCGTTCGAGGATCCGTCCGGCAACGTGTTGGAAGCGTTTCATGGTGCAGCCCTGGAACATCGCCGCGTCGTGAGCCCGTATGGCCACAAGTTTGTGACCGGCGAGCAGGGCCTCGGTCACGTTGTGCTGTCCACGAAGGACGACGCTGAGGCGCTGCGTTTCTACCGTGACGTGCTCGGCTTCAGGCTGCGCGACTCGATGCGCCTGCCACCGCAGATGGTCGGTCGGCCCGCGGACGGTCCGCCGGCGTGGCTGCGGTTCTTCGGTTGCAATCCGCGACACCACTCGCTTGCGTTCCTCCCGATGCCGACGCCGAGTGGCATCGTGCATCTAATGATCGAGGTGGAGCATTCCGATGACGTCGGGCTGTGCCTCGACCGTGCGTTGCGGCGCAAGGTGAAGATGTCGGCGACACTCGGCAGGCATGTCAACGATCTGATGCTGTCCTTCTACATGAAGACGCCGGGTGGATTCGATATCGAATTCGGTTGCGAGGGAAGGCAAGTTGAGGACGAGGACTGGATTGCGAGGGAAAGCACGGCGGTGAGCTTGTGGGGCCACGACTTCACTGTCGGGATGAAGCAGTGAGTTCCGCCCAGCCCGTGCCGGAGTCGTCGGGAGTCGATCCGCGGGTGTTTCGCACGGTGCTGGGCCAGTTCTGCACGGGCATCACCATCATCACGACGATGGACGACGGTGAGCCGATCGGGTTCGCATGCCAGTCGTTCGCGGCGTTGTCGCTCGAACCGCCCCTCGTATTGTTCTGTCCGACAAAGGCATCACGATCGTGGGCGGCGATCGAACGGACCGGACTGTTCTGCGTGAACGTTCTCGCCGAGGAGCAGCAGTCGACCTGCGCGCGCTTCGGCTCGCGTGAACCGGACAAGTTCGCCGGAATCGACTGGACGCCTTCGCCGTTGGGTTCGCCGATCATCGACCGATCGCTGGCACACATCGACTGCACCGTCGAGCGCGTGCACGACGGGGGAGACCACTACGTCGTTTTCGGCAGGGTCTCGTCGCTGTCGGAGCTCAAAGACGAACGGCCACTGCTGTTCTACCGTGGCCAGTACACCGGTATCGAGCCTGATAAGACCGTGCCCGCGCCGTGGCGCGATGATCTCGAGTCGTTTCTGACAACGGCGACGTTGGATACCTGGCTGTAGGTCCTCCGGCCCCGTGAGTCTTTCCTGAGCTCAGAACCTCCTAAAAGAGGCTCTTCTGCTCTAACCGTGGGTCTTTCGGCCGGGTAGTTGGGGTCGGACTCCTCCGAGGCTGAGCATGGCGAGGGCGACGACGGCGTCGGGACTGTGAAACCCGAAGCCGCGTCGGGTGATCAACCG
>JBBSKP010000241.1:0-7242 GCA_038256175.1 Mycobacteriales bacterium | reverse complement strand
TGAGAGAGTTGCATCTGCGAGATGCCCTTCGTTGTGGCCGAATAAGATCCTCAGGAAATCTCATTCTCCCACTACGACAGGGCATTTCGTCGTTTCAACCCACCCTCACCCAAATGCGGATCGGTGCATCCAGGCTAAGCAGGTAGAGACGCTGTGGCCTGTTCGTATCGTCACCGAACCTCGGCCCCTCGATTCCGCCCGCGGCGAGCAGCCACAACCGATTGACCATCCACTCCAGCTCGAACCGGGCGGCTGGTTCGAGACTCAGGCGTCAGAAGGAGGACGCCACAACCTCACCGAACAGTTCCGATTCGAAAATCCAGAGTTACGAGCAACGAGCGTAGTACCCACCCCCCCAACATATTTCGCGTATCGCTGTCATTCATGTCGAGAGTTTTCGACGATGTTGACGATGATCTCTGCGCGGGTGCGGTCGAGTTCGACACCATCATCACCGCCAGCGGGCTGCTGTCCGTGATTCCCTCGGTCCAGCGGGTCAGGATGGGCGCCGATCGGGCCCGGCAGCAGGCCCACGTGTGGGTCGACGAATACAGCGTCCACATCCTCATCGACGGGCAGTGGATCAAGACCGTGCCATCCAACCTCGACGCGGAACATCTGCAGCACTCGAGGATGCGCGGCGCTCGCCCCGCAGGCCCACCGCCGACCGGCCCGTCGACCGAGCGGAGCGACACCCTGCCGGCAGGGGCGATCATCGAGGTCGACCGGACCGCGGACGTCAACGGCGTTGTCGAGGTCGCCAAGCAGCGTCTCGAGATCGGGACCGTCCCGGCCGGCAAGAAAGTCACCCTGCCGCTCGACGGGCACCTCGTCCACGTGGTCCACGACTGGGTGCTCGCCAAGACGCTGCCATCGCCGATTCCCGCTGAGCAGCGCGCCAAGATCCGCGGTGCCCGTGTCGCCACCGGCCAATTGCCCACCGCGGCCTTCCGGGCCGATGCGCGTCCAGCGCAGGGTGCCGACCGACGGTGTCGTGATGGGTACCCGGCAACGATTGAGAATCGGGCGCACCTACGCCGGCAGCATCGTCACCATTCACGTCGAGGACACCCATTTCCGTGTCTCCTGCGACGGCGCCGAACTGGCCATCCACCCCCGCAACGGCCAGCATCCCGTCAAACGGTGGAAACCCAAAATCCACGCCCCCCAAATCTAATTCGGAGTCCACCACGTCCTGAGACTGTCAACCAGGTCATGCGCCTGTGTTGTCAAGCAGCTCCCGAGACCGCACTGGACGAGTGACCCCGCACGTCCATCGCGGATTTGTCGCCAGCAGTGCTCTGATTGATCGAGGGCGCGTTCTTCTTGACCCTGCGGGTCGCGCGATTTCTTCCCCATACTTCGACCGTAGTTGGACCGATTACGGCGTGTCGGGCATCATTTCGGTTCAGCCTTGACCAGCTTGACGCAATTGCTGGTACCCTCTACTTTGACGAGCTTGACGTTCCGGGGCTCGGAAGGATGGTTGGTTATGTCCAGCATTCACGAGTTCGAACAGACCGTGACAGACAAGGTTGTGAGCGGCCTCCATCGCAGGTTCGCGACATACGCGCGAGCCGGGATCGCTGCCGCCGATCTCGGCGATCCCGATCAGTTCGCAAGTCGCGTGTTGGCTGCAGTTCCCACCCCCCATCCGTGGGACGCACAGTTCGGCCCGTTCTACGACACCGCAGGTGTGGTGAAGCTGTTGGGCATCACCCGACAAGCAGTGGCCGACAGGGTCCGGCGCCGCACGTTGATCGGGGCATCGACGACATCGGGGCGGATGGTGTACCCGGTGTTCCAGTTCGACGGCAACCGCGTCGATCGGCGAATCAGCGCGATATCGACCCTGTTCCGGGACACGCCGGTGACAGGGTGGGCTGTTGCAGCCTGGTTGAGCACTGCCTCACCGGATCTGGGCATGCTCAGTCCCGTCGATTGGGTTCGCGCCGGCAAAGATCGCGACCGCATCACCGAACTCGCGACAGTCACTGCCCGACAGTGGACCGAGTAGACCGCCCGTAGATGTCTCGCGAAACCGTCTACCAACAAGCACCCGACGACACCGCCGACTACACCGAATTTCCGAGCAAAACCGTC
The DNA here is from genome assembly GCA_038256175.1 of Mycobacteriales bacterium. Lineage (GTDB taxonomy): Bacteria > Actinomycetota > Actinomycetes > Mycobacteriales > Mycobacteriaceae > Antrihabitans. The sequence continues at coordinate 5,139 of JBBSKP010000241.1, read as the reverse complement.
CCCAAGGATGCGAGGTGGTTTCGACAGCACCGCAACGACAAAGGACCATGGTGGTTCTCGAGCACAGGCGGCCGGTTCGATCTCCCCTCTCCGCAGGGGACCTGCTACCTCGCTAACCAGCAGGACGGCGCATTACTGGAACTGATCGGCCCATCGCTCGCATCGACACGACGCGTCGACGTATCCGTCCTCGAAGGACGCGTCATCAGCGAACTAACGATCCCAATCGAGGTCCGCGGCGCCGATATATCCACACGATCGGCCGGGACAAAGTTCGGAGTAACAAGCGAACTACCCACAATGATCCCCTACTCCGTGCCCCAAGCCTGGGCGCGATGCCTCGCCAAATCCGGTTTCGGCGCGATCATGCACCGGTTGCGGTTCAGTCCGCACAACGCGTTAGGGCTCGCCTTGTTCGGCGTCGGCGGCGAGCCCAAGGATTGGCCTCCCCCGGAGCGGTCCGTCTCGGCGGTAACCCTGGCTGAAGAGGTCGGTGTGCAGATTGTGCGGCCACCCGACGACGACCAGATCACCGTCGTAAAGCCGCAGTAACAGATTCTGAACTGGATGCTCATCGAGACCCGCTCGCCAACAGCCGATTTCGAGCACACCTACCATGCGCCGGTGCGCGCGGCGCGGTGTTCCACAAGGGCTGGCTAGCTGCTCGGTCGACATCACGACCGAACCATCAACCCGCCGAGCCGGTAACCGCAGGATCGGAGGTCGCCTGAAATTGCCGATCCACAGGCATCGACAACATCCGGCACATCCGGCGCATCGGTCAATACAGTCAGCCGAGATCAGTCGGGTTCGACGGCAGCGAGAAGCTCTTTACGCTGCTTCGAACCGACCCCGCCGATCCGGCGGCTCCGCGCGATGGACAACGAGTCGACCAGAGCACCCGCCCGCACCACCCCGAAACCGAGCAACGCCTTGATCACCGCAAACACCTTGGTGTTCTTCACAATGCCGTCGATCTCGGCGCGGGCGAACAGATCCGCCACCGTCACCTCCCCAGCCTTGAGCGCGGCGAAGACCGCCGCACGGGCCGTACGCGCCTCCGCTGCCTTCGCTGCCTTCGCAGCGGCACGCTGCTCGGCAGTCAACACAGGTAACGCCATAACGCTGGTCCTCCCCTGTTCCTCAGCAAATACGTCCGGGTCAGGCTATGCGACCCGCAGGGTAAGTCCGCGCACCATCGGCCCTCCCGGACCGACCCAGTGTTGGCCGTCACTCAGAATGCAGATGAGCGCGTCACCGAGTGTGCCGATGATCGGAGTATGAAAACGGCCCCTCTCGGTCTGGTGAGAGGGGCCGTCGTCGGCGATGTGGCGGCGTGATCGGTTTGCTGACGCCGCCGGGATGGGGTTAGTCGTTGCCGATTTCAGTGACCGCGATGCGGGCTGCTTTCTCATCGACGATGCCGTGATCGGCGGCGAACGCCGCGGTCAATGCGTTGACGGCGAGGTTGTTGATGGCTCTCGGGTAGCCGCGGGCCGCGTTGTGGATCACGGCGGTCGCATCTTCGGAGAACAGCGGATCCGCTCGTCCGGCGATGGTGCAGTGGTGGGTGATGTACTCGGTGGTGTCAGCAGCGCTCATCCCGGTCAGGTTGTAGCGCACCGCGATCCGTTGATCCAGCGCTGCGAGGACACCGAGGCGCAGTCGTTGCCGCAGTGTTGGTTGCCCGACCAGCAACGCACCGTTCCGCCCGGCACACGACCTTCGTAGAGGTCCTCACCCAGTTGCCCGACCAGCGCTGCGATCACCCGCAGCCGTGCCACACTGCGCGCCCCCGCCACCGGGAACCCCGTCAGCAGCAACGCTGCAGCCGCCTGGTCGAGTCGATCGACGCCCCGGAAAACCCACATCTGCATCCCCATTCCGGCCACGCTAACAAACACCGCCGAACTCACGGCGAAGCAAGGCCCTACGGGTGTGGCTGCCGGGCGGAATCCGGAGTCTTCCGAATCGATGAATGACAGCGCCATATCGGCCGCTGCCCAGGGTGATAGGTCGGTAGATTCGGCGATCACCGCGGCGGTCGGGTGTGCCGCGCCCAACCGAACCCGGCGCCTTCGCGACAAGGGGTTGGTTACGTTACTTGCCTACTTTCGACGAGCGCTGACAATCGCAACGGGTGTTCGGAACGAAAACCCTTCGGTCGCAGTAGCGTTCAGAGAGTCAGCGGTTCAATCATCTGGCAGAGACGACAGTGCGCCCCTGCACATGTTCGAGACTGACCTATCCCTGCCGCGGCATGGCTTTGCTCGCCGCGCATCCGGTCGACGACGGGCACTTCGACAGTGGCATGCACGACGATCCGCCCGTGCGAGACGGACGCAACTCGCTCGGTGGCCGTTATTGGGGCCCGTAGAGGAGTTCGTAGTCGACGAGAGTGTGGGGCCGGCTGGCTGCCTGGGACGTGTTGTCGAGAAACAGGATGTAGAAGCGGGTCAGTAGCGGATCGGTGTGGTCGCGTAGCCGATAGGCATGCTCGATCCATTCGCCGAGGGTCGCGTGAGCCCAGGCGTCGGCCTCGACTTGAGCTACGGGCATGCGCCTATGGTCGTGTTTGTGATGTCCGGCAACGGATAACAGGATGTGCCATCGCCCGGCAGCAACGGTGGTGTCGCCAGGAAATTCTTCGCCGGTGTCGCCGCTGGTGGCCATTACGGTAACGGCGGTGTGGCGGTCGAGGAGCGAGTCGACCGTGATGCCCGGCGGGGTCCACTGCCCGAGGTTGACCGGGCGCTTGGCGTTGGTCATGTCGCCGGTGTCGCTGAGCAATTTAGTGTGAAGATCCGCCAGCTCCAGCCGGTATCGGTCGCGTATCACTAATTCGACGTCCACGACGGTGTTCACCTATGGTCCCCGATCATCATGTTGGGCGGCGATGTAATACAGGCTACGCACCTGGTATTTGCTTGCCGAAGGTGCTCGTCTCGGGTGCCTGCGCCGCCGGGTGTGTGGAGCGGTAGCACCGGGGTCGTCGGCACCCATGTCGGCCCTTCACTCGGGTCGGGGTGTCACCGGACCCCAAAGTATGGGTCGGCGACGATATGGGGGCTGACGGTTCTGGTCATGAACTATCTTGGGCGTGAATCGGACCGCGCTTACCGACTGCGCTACGACGGGTTCTAACGGTCGCGACGCCCGTGATTCACGGTATGCAGCCGGGATCGCGGAAGTTGAACACCTCCACAGCGAGTCCGTGTGGGCGCAGCGTGGCCCAGTGCCGGTCGGCAGTCAGCACGGGCAGGTCGTGGGCGACCGCGTAACCCAGGGCACACAAATCGCCAAGGGACAGCATCTGGATCGGCCGATCCTTTGCCGCTTTCTGTTCGGCGCGCCGTGCCGCGTCGATCGACTTCAGGACCGGGAACAGCCGCGCAGCGGCGAGCGGCAAATCGACCAACGCCACACCGAGCGCCAACAGACCTCCCTCGATCTGCTCAGGCTCGATACCAGCAGCGGCATGCAGCTTGTAGAACGTTTCCCCCGCAATCACCGACGGCACAATTCCTCGGCCCAACGTGGGCGCGAAACGCTGCGCCGCCTCCTCGCCTTCGAGCAGAGCGATCAGAAAAGACGCATCCAGCACGATCGGGCCGGGCGGCAACGACGTGCCGGCACCGGTTGTCACCGGGTCAGGCTGGCATCGGCGGCGCGGTCGGCAAGCAACTCATCGGCCAACGAGCCGACAGTGCCGCGCGAGCGTTTGCCGACGCGCACCGCTTCCTGAAGGCCCGCGAGCACCGCGTCAGCTGCTTCGAGCACGATCCGGCCCGGACCCTCCACGTGCGCCACCAACTCTTCACCTGGTCCCACCCCAGCCGCATCGAGTAACGACTGCGGCAAAGTGGGTCGCCGCTTGCCGTCGAGCTTGAGCCGAACCGGTACCTTCTCCACCATTTCTCCCACACTACTCCACCAAGTGGGAAGCAACCACTTAACTCCCACCCCCCACGGTTGGCACAACTGTTCAGTTCTGACTTCCGCGGCCCCAAATCTGGGCTGTGACTCGGCGGCGACAATACAGCGAACTCGTGCTCGCGGTAGGCGGTAGGACTGCGCTACCGCGAGAAGAAGACGTGGGCCTGCTCCTGGCCGCTGAGTCCGCCGCGAATGGATGGATTGTCGACGGCCATGGGCTGTACTTACCGGCGGTGGGCCGGCAACACCATCGAGGAAGTCAACAAGACCAAGATGCACTTGGGTGACCCGCAACTGCGTGCCACGATCCTCGGGTGTGCAGCCGCGCTTCGGGCTACTGGCTGGCGATGGGCACCGAGCGCTCCGATAGCTTGATTTCGGAGAATCGTCCTACTCGTCGACGAGCGCCATCGGTGACCCGAACCGAAGGACGCGCGGATCGCGTCTATGCGCGGTTGCTCCGCGACCGCGATCGAAGCCGAAAGATCCGGCCACCGAGCAGATTTCGTAAGCTGCTCGCCGTGCTGGCGGTACAACCAGGTGACCTCCGGGGTGAAGTATCCCGGAGTCAATTCGGCCAAACCGACGAACTGCACCGTGTCCTCAGCGCGAGGATGTGCCACCCAGCCACCAAGCGTGCGCAAAGTGTTGGTACGCGGCCTGTTTCCGGCGCTGGCCACAGCGACGCTTACAGGCCCGAGGGCAGGGGGAACAATTCGATGCTTGCTGCGCATCTCATTAGCAACGCGGTCGAAACAGTGAACGGGCAGGACGCATTACTCATATGTCTATGGCTATTCGGCGTGTCTACGCCTTAACAGACACCCACGGTGCTACCTATAGACCTATGGCAAGCGCAAAACGGTATCGGGACCGCGACAAGGCAGCACTATTCGCCGAGATCAGTTCTGATCTCGTCAACCGCGTGGACAGCGAGGCCACGGTCCGCGGCGTCAACAAGTGGGAAGTGGTCGAAGAAGCCCTACGTAAGGGACTTCCGCTCCTCTCCCCTTCAGCCGCAATCACTTTCGAGGATCTCGCGCGGCGTAGCGCCTAAGCCTGGATGAAAATGATGGCGTCGATCTCGACGATCTGTTCAGGCATGGAGAAGAACGGCGACGCCGTAACGAACTGGACACGCCCTGGCGGCGGCAGGGGGTGCTGGAAGTAGGACACCCACGGTGCGGCCGAAGGACGCTCGAT
>JBBSKP010000240.1:0-7265 GCA_038256175.1 Mycobacteriales bacterium | reverse complement strand
GTGGCCGTCTGTCCGCAAGGAGTTACTCATTATGCAAAACGAGATCGAGCCGTCCGGGTGTGGACGGCTCGATCTCCTTCAGGCTCGGGCCGGGCGCTCGAAGACGATGCGTCGTGACCCCAGGGTCACAGAGTGATCTTGGCCGAGACGTCCACCTTGTCCTTGGGTACTTTGGGGTTGGAGTCCATGCTGACGCCGAACGTGTAGTCGCCCTTCGCGGGTGCGTCGATGAGGAATATCAACCACTTACCGTCGATCGGGTGCTGCTTACCCAGTAGGTCACCCTTCCACGGGCTGCGAGAATCTGCGCTGTCCGACTTGCCCCTTGGTGATGTAATCGAGAAGTTTGCGGGGTACACGTTGTAGCTGTAGGAGACGTCTGGGCTGCTGACCATCGTAAGCTCGACCCACAGTTCGTACCGGCCCTTGTCGCCGGCCTGGTAGCTCGGCCAGAGGTAGGCCTTGTTCAGTTCGACCGTGACTACATCGCCAATCGTTTGTCCGACCGGTATTCCTTTCGGCTCGATGCTGTCGACCTTCCCCTTTTCGGCGAACGGAATCTTGGTCAAGTTGCCATCGGCCTCACCGTAGACCAGCACCACATTGTCGAGGACGTCCTCGAGATCACCGTCCGTGCTGCCGAGCGACGCCGTCGCGGCCCCCTTTCCTTTACCGAATCCAGCGATCTTCGGGTTATTGAAGCTAATGTCCACCACCTCGCCGCCGTTCAACTCGAGGTATGCCTTGTCGGGCGCACTGTGGGTCACGCCAACGAGGTTCTTGTAGCTCAGCTCGACGTCCACTTTCGTCGTACCGTCTTCGGTCTTCGCGGTTACGTCATCGACGGTGATCTCGAATCCGCCGTGCCAGCCGGTCTTGCCGATTTCGCGTTCAGCCGACATCGATGCCGCCGAAGCGAATGTCGGGGCAGCGATTACTGCGGCCGCACCTATGGCAATGATCGCGATCGGGCGGGCGAGTTTCTCGAGAATGGGCATTTTGATCCTTTCGGGTAGCCCACCCGGAGTATTCGACCCAGAATTGGTGCATGAGGCCGACGGTGGACTATGTGTGGTGTGTTCGGTGATTCACCCGAATCCCGAATCGTGAACACCTACAACTCTGTCTGCACGCAAGACGCAAACCATCACCCAGCGGGCTGGTCACGCCGACCGCAGGGGTGCGAACTTCTCCCCCCAGGATGAATCGAAGTGATGGTGCCGGTTTCACCGTCGCTGACCGTGTAGGTCCAGGCAATCCACGCCCGATGCTGCCACGGTTGACCTGGGTTCCGAGTTGCGCGAGTTCGCCTCCGCCGCCGGTTCCTCCGGACGGGCGATCGGGGTCGAACCGAATGCCGGGATGCGCGGTCTCCGAACGGCGCGCTGCCGAAGTGGGTCTACCTCGCTCAGGATCGCCACCTGATCGGCTTCCTTCTCGCCGACACGATTAACATCACAGATCGCGTTCGGTAACTATGCCGCTTTGCATCGCCCTCTCCACGAGCCGCGTACGTTTCTGACTACGTGGAAGGTTCTCGAGTCCGAACTTTTCAAAGAGTGCACGCACATGGGTCTTGACCGTATCGATCCCTATACCCAACTCGTCCGCGATCTGCGGGTTCGAAGCGGGGCTTCCGAACGAGGGATTGTGTTTGAACGGTCGACACATCGCGACAAGGACAGCATTCTCCGCCTTCGTTGGAGGCGTTATCGCTGGCATGCTCGCATCGAAGTCGGTTTCACCGTCGTCATCGCTGACGTCATGGAAGGTCAGTAATGAGTCGCCGACCCGGATGCTGTCGTCGGGTCGCAATCGCCTTCGTCCCGAAAGGCGTTCTCCGTTCACGAAGGTGCCGTTACTAGACAAATCCTCATCGACGATGACCCAATGTGTGCCCATCCACTCGATTACCGCATGCAGCAGTGATATCTCGTGATCCGAGGTCAGGGCCACGTCAGCCTTGGCTGACCTCCCCACGACCACGCGCGGGGCGCTCGTCGACAGCAACAACTCACGCTGGCGTCCCTCGTCGTCGATGTAGCAGAGGCGAGGCTCTTCGACTGGGCTCATGACTTGCACCCTCCGTAGAACGCCGCACGACAAGCGATCCCGCCATACCCTCATACATTACCCATATCCGTGACGTAGGAGGCAGTGTCGATGGGCGCAGATGAGTTGAAGCCTGGCGACGTGTTCGTCGGCTACACCATCGAACGCGTACTGGGCGTCGGCGGAATGGGCGCCGTGTACCTCGCGCGCGACCCGCGGCTACCACGGAGCACAGCTTTGAAACTGCTCGACCGAAGTCTGACAAGCGACGACTACGTCCGCTCCCGCTTCGAACTCGAGGCCGACCACGCGGCGCGTCTGGACCACCCGAACATAGTTTCCGTTTTCGACCGCGGCCACTTCGGAGACCAACACTGGATTGCAATGCAGTTTGTCGCCGGAATGGACGCCTCGGCTGCGCTTCGAAAAGGTCCTATGGATCCCGCACGCGCGGTGCATATCATCACCGAGACCGCCAAAGCCCTGGACTACGCGCACGAGAAAGGTGTACTGCATCGCGACGTCAAGCCGGCCAACATCTTGCTGGGTGAAGCGGGTTCCGGGCAGCCAGAGCGAGTTCTGCTCGCGGATTTCGGGATTGCCAAGGCGCTCGACGAAAACCAGCACCTTACCAAGACCGGTTCAATGGTGGGAACGATGCTCTACGCCGCACCGGAGGTATTCGAGGGCAGCCAACTCGATCCGCGAGCGGATGTGTATTCGTTGGGGTGCACTCTTTTTCGACTATTGACGGGCAAGCCGCCATATCCTGGACCGGACCCTATGGCGATCATGCACGGCCACGTAAATGCGCCAATTCCGTGCCCCAGTGCCGTGCGAGATGATGTGCCGCGGTCATTCGATGACGTCATCGCTGCGGCATTGGCCAAGAACCGCGACGACCGCCTTCCGAGTTGCGGCGCGCTTTCCGCCGCAGCACAGCGCGCGCTCGCGGCGTCGCCAACTGGCGCAACCGACGCGCGCACCAAACACCTCCCGTCGCCGCCGGACGGGAGCACCACGCGGGAACCACCAGCACCACTCCCGGTCGGCATCCGGCGCCGGCGATTCACCTTGATAGCACTGGCTGTGCTCGCGATCCTCGGCGTTGCGGTCGCGGTCGCCTACGTGCGATGGCCGGTCGCGCCACCGACGCAATCCACCCTGCCGTTCAAGGGCCTCGACTACCCCATCGGGGTTGCGGTAAGCGCTACCGGAGACGTGTTCGTCGCCGACAACAACAACAACCGGGTGGTGAAACTGGCTGTCGGCACCAACAACCAGACTGTCCTTCCGTTCACAGACCTCAACCACCCAACAGGGGTGGCCGTGAACGCCTCCGGAGACGTGTTCGTGACAGACACGAAGAACGATCGGGTCCTGAAGCTGGCTGTCGGGGCAGTAACCCAGATCGTGCTGCCCTTCACCGGCCTCGCGGGGCCCGTCGGAGTCGCGGTCAACACGGCAGGCGACCTGTTCGTGGCCGACAACAACAACAACAGGGTGGTTGCCCTTCCCTCCGGGGCACACGCTGAGATCGTGCTGCCCTTCACCGGCCTCGCGGGGCCCGTCGGAGTCGCGGTCAACACGGCAGGCGACCTATATGTCACCGATACCGACAACCATCGGGTGCTCGCACTTCCCGCCGGGGCGGCAAGCCAGATCATGCTTCCGTTGGCCGGTCTCGCCACTCCCACCGGGTTGGCGGTGGACACAACCACCGGAGAGCTGTTCGTCACCGATAACATGAACGGCCGAGTACTGGCACTACGCGCGGGGGTTGCCAGCCAGAACGTGCTTCCGTTCACCGGACTTTCCCACCCGATCGGCGTTGCTGTCGACACGTCCGGCAACGTGTTGGTCACGGACGGCAACGAGGTGCTGGCATTGAAGTATGTGCGCTGAAGGGACTCGAATACGTTGCGCCACAGCTCGACACACGTTTAGCTTTTGAATTTTCCTCGCTTGCAATCGAATTGGACAGTAGGGCAGCTGCCGCAAGTCGGTGGAGCCAGTCTGTCGTCGGTCGGGCTCTCTGTCCGTCGTGGAGCAGACAGTCAAAGGGCACGGTGCAAGCGTCGGTGGCGTAGCCCGAACAAGCCGATGTCGGACCCACCGAAACGCACTCCTCGGATACAGGTAGTCCACTACTCACGATTCAGGTCCGGCAGCATTTAGCATTGATGTAGGCAGTTCGGGTTTCGCCGACGGCACACGACCCGGCCGGGCAGGAGAACGAATTGGCAGCCATTATCAGATTTGTCGCCAATGGGACCCTCACCCTGGTATCTCGGCGGGCAAGCACTCGCCATTAGTGAGGGGTTTGCCCACCCACGGGTACCGCTAGTTCCATGGGCGCGGAATTACATTCTTTTGTGTCGAACAATCACACCGACGAATCGAACGATGCTTTCGGCGCCGATCCCGGACCTGAACCTGGCAGCGCCGCGGTCGTCACGCCCCGTGAAAGCCGGGGGATGCCGATTTCGAACTGATTTCACGATTGAACGAACGGATGATCCAAGATGAACCTCCGCAGAATCACCGCGACAGCGGTGCTGGTGACAGCCGCACTGGGAGTCGGCTCGGGCATCTCCTTTGCCGACCCGGCCCCGGCAGCGCCGCGCCCGAACAGTATCGGCTACGAGATGAAGCTGGTCGATAGAACCGTGGTCACCACCCTCGATGGGGGTGTGTTCGCGGTCAGTGGTGACGGAAGCACCATCAACATCAAAGACAACGCCGGCAACACCGTCGTCGACCTGCCACTGTCGTTCCGCCTCGACAACGTGACGTACCCACTGCTGCAGCACGAAGTGAAGGTCGACGGGAGGGTCCTCGAACTAGCGCCGTCCCCGAACATCTCCGCGAGGGGGCCGCTGCTCGTCAAGCCAGTCGCCTCGCCGGTCGAAAACTCCCGGGCGCAGGCCGAGTTCTCCCAGCGGTTGAGCATCGCAATGCAGGTCGGTGGCTTCGTCGGCATGGCCATCGGCGCGGTCATCGGGTGGGCGGCGTGCGGGTTTGTTATTCTCCCGCTCTGTGTCGCGACCATCACGTCGGGGGCCGGCTTTGGAGCGCTCATCGGAACCCTCGTAGCGGGCGGCCCTGAGCTGGTCAGCGCCGGTACGGAGCTGATCCAGGCCCTGAACGCACCGCCGGGTACCACCAAGTGGGCCAACCCCACCCGATAGCAACCCGCCGGCAAGAAATCCCGGGTAGCGGGCACCGCCCTTAGGATCGTGTTCCGGCTCCCGCCACCGGGCAGGTGTGGCGGGTAATGTTGTGCGGCAAGATCTTTCCGCAACACTGGTCCTGGTGACGGACGTCGATGGTTTCCAAGCCGAAAGGGGAGAAGACCAGCTCGACCTTCCGCCCGACCAGAGTGGCGTCGACCTGGAGGGCAGCGGCCCACCCGCTGTCCCACCGATCCGGCGCGGTTCGCCCGATTTCGGAATTCACCCGCCGCCCGATTTCGGGTCGATCGATCGCGCCGCCGCCTGTTCGGGTTGTCACCGACATGATCGATCATCACTCGAACCGCCTGTCCACACATTTCACGGAAGGGTGGTGGGGAAACTGGGCTGCGCGGCTCGAAGTGTCGCCATTTCGTTCTCGAGGGCGCCGATTCGGCGATACAGCGCCTGAATACTGGCCATGCACACGCCGTTGGCGTCGACCATGCTGATTCGATTGTTCGTGGAGCCGAGCCCGAAAGCGGCGGCGAAGTCCTGGGCCATCGGCCCAAGGTGCCGGACGGTGGGGTGATCGAACCCGTAGGTCCACACGCTCAGTGGAAGTGCGGCGACTCGTTCGAGTACCTCGTTACTGCTGACGGGTATCTGTTGCCGGCTACTCGCCCCGCGTCGGCGTGTGAGCGTGGAATGCAGCCAAGCCACCGGGTGACGGGTCCGCCCGACGAGTTGGGCCCGCAGCCGTCCCCGGCCGGTGTCGATCCACCGGCCGGGAAGCTTTGGCAGCCCCGCGATTCCGGGTTCCCGAGTTATCTGGTCGTGTGTGCTCTTGGCACGTGCGAAGTCGTCCATGGTGTCGGGTACGCGAGTCACGGGAAGCCGCGCTCAGGCGGTCAGCGCGCGGACGTCGTGCTTGACTGTTGCGTCACTGACGAACGACAACACCCAAGCTGTGGTACTGGCGATTGCCGAGAGGATGAAGGCGAGCATGATTTCTCCTTGCTAGATGTTTCGGAATACTCTCGGTTTGAGGATTTTCCGGTTCTTGCGAACACCTAAAGCCTGATCGATCCGCGTGTGGGAATCATCACCATCAGGGTGGAGAACACCGACACCAGGTGTTCGTGTTCTCCCTCCGATGGGGGAGCCGTCGACGCCGTGGGCGCGCCGCGTTCGCACGGCGACTCGCCTGCGCACGTTTGTCCGCGCGCCCAATTCCGTTGCGAATGAGTAAAAGTCAGCTCGGGTTGATCCTGTCGGCGACTACTTCCAACCGGGAGCTCGCAGTATGTCCGACCGCAGATCGACCATAGGGGTGTCGTCACGACGTTTGACGCTCTGAATGGTCAGGTGAAGAACCGATTTCGCCCACGAGACCAGGCGGCAGGGGTATCCGCCGTAGGCCCAGGCCGGGGTGATCGTGGAGAGCACGGTGCGCAGGGTGGCGAGTCGGAGCGCGCCGCCGCGGTCCTGGATCGAGGCGGAGGTGACCACGACAGTGAGCAGCAGGCCGCTGGTGTCGACGGCGATCTGGCGTTTGCGGCCGTTGAGCTCTTTGGCGGCGTTGAACCCGCGCGTTGGCCCATGCACGGCGTCGGCTCCCTTGATCGACTGGGAGTCGATAACGGTTGCCGTCACGCGATCGCGCCGGATACCACCTAGAAGATGCATCGAGAACTGTTCTGCAGCAGTGTGTTCGGGTCGCCCGCCGCGTACCGCGGTGTTGCCCGGTGGCGGCAGTAGCGGTTCCAGGCTCGCCCACTGGATGTCGGTGGGCGCGGACGACGGGTACGCGGTGCATCGATGCGCCTGTGACGTGACACGCCACCCGGGCATGATGGACACGACAAATCAGCGATGACGCACGCGAACTCCTGGTAGATCCGGAAGTTGTCAACCTGCCTGAGACACAGGGAGGTTGATTCCGGTTGGTGAGGGTAGGGCCGGTGCGGTTGGTTGGCGTCGGAATCGTTCAGGGTGTTTTTCCCAGTACCGATCGAGTGCGGCCTGTCGTTGTCCACG
>JBBSKP010000239.1:0-7304 GCA_038256175.1 Mycobacteriales bacterium | reverse complement strand
CGAGGTCACCATCATGGTCGATGACCGCCTCGCACGCACCCTGACCCTCGACAGAACGGTAACCTCACAATTGCTCACCAAAAAATCGTCCACGAAGTCCTGAGACACATTTGTTCAACATGTCCTGAGACATCACACCCCGCTCCTACCGGGTAAAGCGCTCACAGTGCGCGGAGCGCACCACCCCGACGGCCCGCATCGCGTAGCCGCTCGATCCAGTCGTCGCTACCTGGTGCGATGCCGGTGATAGCCCACCGCCGCGCTTCTTCGTAGCGTTTCCGGGCGGCATGGCCGGCCTCGACGAGATCTTCTGTTGACGCTGCGTCGGCCAAAGCCGATCGCGCATTGCACAGCACCTGCAGAGTTTCGTCAAGTGCGACGAGAAGTGCATCGGCGTTCGCTTCGCACATCGCTCGGACCAGTGCGGGCGCGGAGCCTGCAACTCGGGTGCCATCCCGGAACGACCCCGCGGCCAGCCCGAGGGCCAGGTCACCACCCGCTGCGCCCGCCAACGCCAGTGCTTCGGCGAGCAGATGCGGCAGATGTGAGATTCGAGCAGCGGCCCGATCATGCTCGGCCGATTCGGCGGGCACGACCACCGATCCGCAGTCCAGCGCGAGCCGGGCGACCTGCGACCAGGTGATCGGATCGGCGCCGTCGTCGGTACCGACGACCCAGACCGCCTCGCGAAACAGCTCGCCATCGGATGCTGACCACCCTGATTCCGACGTTCCCGCCATCGGATGACCACCGACAAACCGCGCGGACAACCCGTGCCGTGCGGCAGCCGCGGCCATCGGCGCCTTCACACTGACGACGTCGGTGATCGGGCAACCGGGCGCATGCGTCGCAACTTCGGCGAGGACCGAATCGACGGCCGTCATCGGCACGGCGACCACGACGAGCGCGCCTGTGTCGTTGGCGCGCGTCAGCACCTCGACGAGGTCGGTGGTGACGTCGAAACCGTCCGCGCCCGCGTCGCGAACCGCGTCTGCCGAGCGGTTGTAGCCGAAAGCAGTCCGTCCGGCAGCCGTCGCGGCGCGCAGCAGCGAGCCGCCGATCAGGCCGAGACCGAGTACACACACGGGCGGAACCAGTTGATCGGACACTCGAACAGGTTGGCACACACTCGGTCGTAGGGTCCCGCGAGATCGGTAAACGCGATAGCGACTTCAACAATCGGCACCAAGCGGACTACCGTTGCGCGCATGGCAGCACAGCGCTCGAGTACAAATAGAGCGACCACGGACGACTTCGACGACGTCGAAGGCTTCGGCATCGCGGTTGTTCGTGAGGAAGGCAAGTGGAAGTGCAGTCCACTGACCTCTGCTGCACTGACCAGCCTCGAAGCCGCGGAGACCGAACTGCGTGAGCTGCGTAGTGCCGGTGCCGTGTTCGGCCTTCTCGACATCGACGACGAGTTCTTCGTCGTCCTGCGACCTGCCCCGTCGGGCACTCGAATGCTGATCTCGGACGCCACCGCTGCAATCGACTACGACATCGCCGCCGAGGTGCTCGACGCGATCAACGTGGAGATCCCGGACATCGACCCGGACGAACTCGATGATGTCGAACCGTGGGAAGAGGGCGACCTCGGCGTGCTTGCCGATCTCGGGTTGCCGGAACCTGTGCTCAGCGTGATCGTCGCCGAGACCGACCTGTACCCGGACGAGCAACTCGGCATGATCGCCCAACGGCTCGGTTTCGCGAGTGAGCTGGCGGCAGTTCTCGACAAGCTTCCTCGGTAACAGCCTGGATGGACGACGAAGCGATGATCCGCGCTGCGTTGCAAGCCGCAGCAGGGGCGTCATCTGCCGACGTTCCGGTGGGCGCGGTGATCTTCGACGCCGATGGCACCGTTCTTGCCAGCGCTGCGAACGCACGCGAAGCCAGCGGCGACCCGACTGCTCACGCGGAAATCCTCGCCCTCCGCCAGGCGGCTACGGCCCATGGCGATGGCTGGCGCCTCGAGGGCACGACTCTGGCCGTAACTCTGGAACCGTGCACGATGTGTGCGGGCGCGCTTGTCCTTGCCCGCGTTTCGCGCGTCGTGTTCGGCGCATGGGAGCCGAAAACGGGTGCAGTCGGGTCGCTGTGGGATGTCGTCCGCGATCGGCGGCTCAATCACCGCCCAGAGGTTCGCGGTGGCGTGTTGGCCGATGAATGCGCCGAATTGCTGGACGTCTTCTTTCGAGGTCAGCGATGAGAAGTACTTTTCGGCAACTTTGCAGACCACCCACGCCGCTGGGGGCCGTGGTGCGACGATTGCGGCGTGCCGGAGTACCGGCGCCTACACCGTCACGGAGGATTCCTATGGGTATTGCGGACGACGCGAAGAGCAGGGCCGAAGGCGTCACAGGCCAGGCGAAAGAGGCAGTCGAGGGCGCGAAGGCCATGGCTGAAGATATTGCCGGCCAAGTCAAGGACGTTCTCCAGGATGGGATCGACAAGGCCAAAGATGCGGCATCCGATCTCAAGGGCAAGATCACCGGCGGATAGCCACACACATGGATTTAGTGCTGCTCTACTTGTCCGGTAGAGTCTGCGGCGGTGGCGTGTCCGAGCGGCCTAAGGAGCACGCCTCGAAAGCGTGTGACGGGTAACCCCCGTCCGAGGGTTCAAATCCCTCCGCCACCGCCAAAGCTCCCCACCTGTTTGCGCAGGTGGGGAGCCTTTTTTGTGTCTCGGGGTGCGCTGCTGCCCACTCCTCTTCCGCCCTTGCGGCGAGTCGCACCGGGACTGAGGCGACTTCAAGGGTCTCGGACCACTGCTCGACGTCGTCGCGGTGTAGACGGGCAGCGGACGGCGGGGCACACTCGAGTCCCGACCGTGGGGTCGAAAAGGGAGCCCAATGCAATTGCAGAGGTGGCCAGCAGCAATCTAGGCAGGGGGCTTGACCTCGGCCCGCAGCGTGGGCTGAACTCACTTCAGGAAACTTGTAGCACTGTGTACACCTTGTAGCAGTTTGGGTAGTCTCGGGGTGTGAAGACGATCCAGCAGCGCGACCTCCGTAACGATAGTGGCAAAGTCCTGGCCGCGGTCGAAGCCGGCGAGAGTTTCACCATCACCCGCAATGGCAAACCTGTCGCCGAACTCAAGCCTCTGGCACCGCGAACCTTCGTACCCATCGCAGAACTGGCTCGTACCAGCGTCCGCCTGCCGCATATCGACTACAACGAGTGGCGTGACGATCTGGATGCAATGATCGACCAGGAGATCTCTGGCCGTGAGTGAACCCACCAAGCCCCGGCGCGTGCTGCTCGACACATCGGTCATCATCGACTACACCGAGGTGCAATCAGCGCTGTCTGAGGACGCGGAAGCCGCCATCAGTGCGATAAGTCTTGCCGAACTCGCCGCTGGACTGCACTCCACAAAAGATCCGATGAAACAAGCCCAACGCCAACTTCAGTTCCAGTGGGTCGCGAAATCATTCAACCCACTCGCGTTCGACGCTGAGACGGCCAACGTGTATGGGTCGTTGGCCTTTCTGTTTGAGCAGATCGGGCGTAAACCGCGAGGAAGAGTTGCCGATTTCCAGATAGCTGCTACGGCGGTTCAATACAGCTTGCCGCTTTACACGCGCAACCCGGACGACTTCAAGGGGCTCGGCCCGTTGCTGAGCGTCGTCGCGGTGTAGCTGGGCGCCTGGCCGCCGACGCCGGAATCGGACACATTGTGCAGTCCCTACCAGCGGGTTGACAGACCTACCGCTCGACCGACTTGGCACGCGCCGCGGCTCGCGAGTCCACTGGCACAACCCGTGGTAGGGGCGGGTTGTCATACCAGTCCTTCTTGTAGCGGCGCAGCATGGCCGCACCGTCGCGGTCCCAGGAGAACTTCGGCTTCTTCAGCAGCTTCGCGAACAATCGGCTCGCATTGTCCGGGTTTCGCGCGCCAAGCCGATTTAAGGGCACCGGGCTGATTTCTTCGTTACGCATGTACCCCGACAGTGTTTCGCGATGCAGGCGTTGCGTGAGCAGAGTCGGATTGTCGAACAACTCGATCAGCAATGCGTAGTCGACGTAGAAGCCCAACCCGTCGATTTCGTCGTAGATCATTCCGACGCTCTCGGCCTCGGTCCACCAGCTCGGCAGGTCGATGTCGGGCTCGGCCCACGGACCGGCGAGGCTACCTTTGCGCTCGTAGGTGTGCCGGTAGGACTCCATCAGCACCTCGCGCACACGTGAACCGGGAACAACGACCGTGTCACTGCCGTGGATCGAGATGAACTCCGCACGCTGTTCGGCTTGTACCTCGCGGGCCAGCGCCAGTTTGTCGGGATTACGGAATGCGGCCTCTGGATGCGACGCTTGCAGCTGTGCCACGCCAGCCAGCACCGCGTCGGCGTCGGCATCGGCGAACCGCGCCAGCGGCCCACTGATCATCCAGAAGTCCGAGACCGCGACGATACGGCCGACCACGATCTCGCCGGGCGACAACTCCGAAACCCCGTCGGCACCCATATTCGACCGCACCCGGTAGGTCAGCTCATCGATGTGGTTGAACGCTATGAAGCCGTCGTCACCGGCCATCTCGATGATCTCGAATGTGCCCTGTACATCGTCGAACCAGCCTGACACGATGGCGCGATCGTGGTCGGACAGATCCGGCCGGCTGTCGAGAAAGCACTCGATCACCGGGGTGCCGCTGACGGACCGATGACCGTGCACGAAGCCGTCCAAAAGTAGACCGAAGGTCAGCTCATCATTGACCACGCCGTTCGGGAACTCTTCGAAAATGCGGTCCCGCAGTGCGTCGCCGAACCTGTCGGAGGTCGCGAATTCGACCAGCTGCTCTTTGAGTTCACCGCAGCGCGCTAGCAATGGATCCACCGTCACGGCCTCCGTATGCGTGTAGGTACTTTCGTCGGCGGCGACCTTACCCGGCGTGCCGGATTCGGCCGAGCCGCCGCACCGCATCTAGGGACTGGTCGACAAGGTTCCCGAGCGGACTGTTCGTTGGGCGTGCCGTAGTAACTTCGGTACGACCCGACCGAATGAGGAGCCCCGCGCGAATATGGCGAAGACGAACGCTGCCCTGATCTGGTCTATCGCGAACCTGATGCGCGGACCGTTCCAACCGAATCAGTACGGGGACGTGATCCTTCCGCTGACCATCCTGCGCCGTCTGGACTGCATCCTCGAACCCACCAAGGCGGCGGTACTCGATGAGTACGACAAGAAAAAGCGCTCCAATATCCCGCTCGAGCCGTTCCTGACCGCGAAGTCGGGCTACAGCTTCTACAACACCTCGAAATGGGACTTCGCAAAGCTCGCCGCCGACCCAGAAGGCTTGGCGGACAATCTCATCGACGTCGTCGGCCGCGTCTCCTCCAACGAAACCACAAGCCCGCCGAGCGTAAGGGCAAGGTCCAGCTGATCGATGGGTCGGCCATGTTCGGGAAGATGCGCAAGTCCCTCGGTTCCAAACGCAAAGAACTACGCCCAGAAGACATCGCGACGATCGCCCAACTGTACGTCGACCAGGTCAACAACCCCGGCACCGTCGAAGCGCCCGCGCTGTCAAAAGTGTTCAACGGCACAGACTTCGGCTACTCGACCATCACCCCTGCTGCCCGTCCTCGTGTTCGGGTTCTGGTCACGCTGGGGTGCGGATCAGTGGGGAACAGCGGTGAAGCGTGGGTCCATAAGAGTGTCAGCAACGTGACATATCCATTCTGGATGCCCACGTCATGTTCTACCGTGAAACGGGTGCACAATCCGGGGTGTGAAGCCCTAACCCAATTTGGCTGTATCTCCGATTGCCCAAAGTCTGGCCGAAGATGCACTAGTGCGAAGGATGGAAGCAGTGGCGATGGCACCCGGTGCAGTGACCTTCGAGGGATCAGCGGGCACGCTTCTCGCAGCAACACTTGAGCTACCCAGCGGTCGGCCGCGAGCCTGGGCGCTGTTCGCGCACTGTTTTACTTGTGGGAAAGACAGCGTTGCGACGTCTCGCATCTCGCGCGCGCTGGCCAAGTCCGGAATTGCGGTGCTGCGCTTCGACTTTACCGGTCTGGGGCGGTCTGGGGGCGATTTCAGCGCGACGGGATTCTCCTCCAATGTGGACGATCTCGTCTACGCGGCTGAGTATCTGCGGAAGAATCACGGAGAACCCACGCTGCTTGTCGGGCACTCGTTCGGCGGTGCGGCGGTGCTCGCCGCAGCGCATCGCGTACAGGGTACTCGAGCGGTGGTGACGATCGCCGCTCCGGCGGACACCGCGCACATCGTGAAGTTGATAGCGCCCGCGGTCGACGAGATCCAGCAGTCCGGCGACGCTCAGGTGTCGATCGCGGGGCGCACGTTCCGTATCCGGCGGGCATTCCTCGACGACGTCGCTGCGCAGCCGCAGCGGGACAGAATCCGCGACCTGGGTGCCGGCCTGTTGGTCCTACATTCGCCGACCGACGAATTGGTATCGATCGACAATGCCCGACAGATCTTCGATTCCGCACGACATCCAAAGTCGTTCATCGCGATCGACGGCGCCGACCATCTCCTCACCAAGAGGGTCGATGCCGACTACGTCGCCGGCGTCATCGCATCATGGGCGATGAGGTACCTGCCAACGTGCGACCAGGCGTCGGACACTCCACTCACCGCCGAGGGCGTAGTCGTGGTCGCGGAGTCCCGGACCGGCACGTTGACCCAACGGATCATCGCCGGAGGACACGAACTCGTCGCGGATGAACCCCGGCCAGTGGGTGACGACACCGGCCCGACGCCCTACGATCTGTTGCTGTCGGGACTGGGTGCCTGCACGTCGATGACGTTGAGACTCTACGCAGATAGGAAGGGCTGGCCCCTCACCCGCGTCACCGTCGAACTGAGTCACTCCCGTCTCCACACACGTGACTGTGCGGAATGCGAGACGCAGTCGGGAATGGTAGACCGGATCGAACGAACGATTCGCTTGGACGGCGACCTGAGCGACGACCAACGTGCGCGACTGATGGATATCGCAGACAAATGTCCGGTCCATCGAACCCTGGTCTCTGAGATCAACATTCGAACTACCCTGGCGCCGGCCTGATCGGAGAATAGCGGCGCGGGCGGGGCCCATCACCTCTACGGCGCCATGCCCAATACTGTGCACGCGATCGACGCCGGGGGCATCGTCGTCTTTCGCGCGATGTGGAACGACCCCGACGCGGTGGTCAATGCCCTGCGGCTGATGCGGTCCGGCCAGGACCCGAGATCGGTACCCGCGCGTTTCCGCCCCACTGGTGTTGCGACCCTGCTGCGGGTACTTCAGCGGGCGGGCCGGCAGGCGCTGTGGGATTTCGCCAAAGTATCCGG
>JBBSKP010000238.1:0-7351 GCA_038256175.1 Mycobacteriales bacterium | reverse complement strand
GCCCGGCTGGCTAACTTACGCAGCCCTGAACTTCAGCCTATTTGAGTGTTGCGCGGTCGATGATCGTGCCCACGTCGATCCCGGTCGGCAGGGCACCGAAGACGTCGCCCCATTGTTCGCCGAGCCTGGTCGCGGTGTACGCGTCGGCGACTGCGGAGTTGCCATAGCGGACCAGTAGGGATCCTTGGAGGACCTTCGCCATCGAGCCGACGATTCTGCGCGCACGGTATTGGATGCTGTCGAGATCGGCGAAGTCCGATTTGAGGGCCCCGATCGCCCTGTCGAGGTTCTGGTCGCTCCCCGTGGCCTTCTCGACTTCGTCGAAGAACGCCGCAAGGGTGTTCGGTTGTTTGGCGATGGCGCGCAGGACATCGAGGGCGGCGACGTTGCCGGAACCTTCCCAGATCGACGGCAACGGCGCTTCCCGGTACAGCCGTGGCATGCGGGATTCTTCGACATAACCGTTGCCGCCCAGACATTCCAGAGCCTCGGCGGCGAAGCTGGGGCCGCGTTTGCAGATGTAGTACTTGCTGACGGCCACGCCGATGCGGCTCAGTGTCGCCGCGTGTTCGTCGCCGGTGACCGCACGGTCGGTGAGGTCGGCAAGCCAGAGTCCGGTGACGGTCGCGGCCTCGGCCTCGGTGGCGAGGTCGGCGATAACATTGCGCATCGCTGGTTGGTCGATCAGATAGGCGCCGAAGGCTTTTCGTTTGCTGGTGTGTACGACGGCTTGCTGCAGCACGGCGTGCATAAGGGTTGCGGTGCCGAGTGTGCAGTCCAGGCGCGTTACGTTGATCATCTCGCTGATGGTCGGTACGCCGCGGCCTTCCTCGCCGACCAACCAACCGGCGGTGTCGTCGTACTCGACCTCGCCGGAGGCATTGGAGTGGTTGCCGAGCTTGTCCTTGAGGCGTTGCAGGAAGAAGTTGTTTCGGGTGCCGTCGGGCAGGACCCGGGGGATGAAGAAGCAGCTCACCCCGGCATCGGTCTGGGCAAGGGTGAGGAAAAAGTCGCACATCGGCGCGGAGGTGAACCATTTGTGCCCGGTGATCCTGTACGAGCCGTCGGGCTGGGGCACAGCGCGGGTGGTGTTGGCCCTTATGTCCGAGCCGCCCTGCTTCTCGGTCATCGACATGCCCGCGAGCAGAGTCCGTTTAGCTGCAAGTGGGGCGAGCACGGGATCGTAACCACGTGCGGTCAGCTGCGGTTCGTACAGCGCTGCCAGTTCCGGGTTCTGCCGCAGGGCGGGGACGACGGCATAGGTCATGCCGACTGGACACATGTGCCCGGCGTCGGATCGGATCCAGACAAAGGCCTTCGCAGCGCGGGTCAGATGCGGGTGCGGCTCGGGGTCGGCCCACGCGGCACCGTGCAGGCCGAGGTCGGTGGCATGCCGCATCAACTGGTGGTAGGCGGGGTCGTAGGTCACCTCGTCGATGCGATGCCCGTACCGGTCGAAGGTCTTGAGTACCGGGGGATGCGCCTCGGCGAGGTCGCCGAGCTCCAGTACGGCATCGGATGCCGCGAGCTCACCGGCCGCATGCACTTCGTCGAAGCGATCTGCGGCTCCTGCCCGAGTGAGTGCTTCGGCAATCGGCGGATACGCCGCGGGGTTGAGCCCGGTCGGCTGAAGGGCCTGGTTGAAAACCTCATGTGTAGACATTCGGCTGAATTCTCCTCGTCTGACGCCTCGGATCTAGCTCCGTTGTCATTACACCATACATTCAGCACTCGTCTGCATGTAATGTCCGTCAGTGACTGGCGATCTGCAGAAGTCCGGTTCTGGCCGCACTCGATACGCATGCCGACAGGCTCTGCAACGCGGATGCAATAATTACGATTTATACATACCGTGAGCCACAAATGTAATTCTCGTGTCATAGCGCCGCGTGCACCTCGGTCCCTGTGCCTTGCCCACCACAAGGTGATGAAGCCCGAAGCGGCGCTCGATGATGAAGACCGTCTAGTGCGCTGTCTGTGACTGTCAGCTGTAAGTGGCGGTGTTTTGACAGCTCTATGTGGCGCCGATGACGAGGGTGCTGCGAGCGGTTTCGACGACGTCGGCGGTGATGGTGTGGAGTTCGTTGATCTTCATGATGCGTTGCATCTGAGTGAAGAGTCGTTGGAGCAGCCGGAAGTTGCCGCCAGTGATTCGAGCGACGGCAGCCACAGCTTGTGCGTCGGTGAAGTCCTCCTGGTCGAGTTCGACACCGAGTTTGCGCCAGTGCTTCGACAGCACGAACGTGAGTTCCTCGGAGCCGAGAGGCCTGTAGTGATGCGCGAAACCGACTCGACTGTAGAGCTGCGGATATCGGGAGAAACGTTTTTCGATTCGGGGCATGCCGATGAGGATCAACCCGTGGTCGCCACGGTCGTATTCGTCCCGCAGGAGTTCGAGTGCGTTTGCTGTGAGTCGCTCAGATTCGTCGATGATGAGCAGCTCGACGAAGTCGCGACGGCTCGCGGAGTAGCCGCTCGTCGGCGGCTTGATGTGATCGTGGATGCAGATGTTTGCACGGATCGTGAGTTGTTTGACGTCGTCGTGAATGCGTCGAACAGCGGTTCCAGCGTACGGGGTGTAGACAACGGTGCGTGCGCTAGCGAGGGCGGCGTTGATCGATTGCTCTGCCTCGGTATCGCGAGGCCCCCACGTAGAGAGCAGCGGTTCGGCCTTCTCCCATCGCGCGTAGCGCCAGGCCGAGATGGTTTTGCCTATTCCTGCTGAGCCGTAACAGATTCCGATGGTGCGGTCTCGCTTGACCGTGTCAGCGAATTCGACGAACCGGCGGTGCTCCTTAGTGGTGATGAACGGCCACCTACGCCGCGACGTGGTGGTCATCAGTCCTCCTGGTACGCCCGGAGCCGGGGCGTCGGTCGGTCATCGGGATCTATTTGTCTGCCGCGTGTTCGTTCGGCTGGTAGGTAGTCGGTGACGACGGTGATGCGTTCGTTGATCTGTTCGCGTAGGCGTCTGCGGTAGGCCCGGCGTGCGGCCTGGATGTCCTTGAGCCCGATGGTGTCTCCGTCGTGGGCGGGGTTGACGGCCTTGCACAGGAAGTGGCCGCGGTGGAAGACGCGAATCTCGGTGATATCGCGGGGGTCGTAGCGAATTGTGACGGGTTCGCGGACGTAGTCGGCAAGGGTGGGCTCGATGTAGCGAAGACCCTGGAAGTGGATGCCGTCGCGGTGCACAACCCGGGGTTTGGCGACCGAGACCAGCAACAGGTCGAGTTGCTCGAGGTCGGCAGGCAGCCGTGGTAACCAGGCTGATCCGATCCATGCCTCTTCTGGGGTCTTGCCGAGTTCGGTGTGGTCACGTTGGTGGTAGACGGCGGTGATGAATTGCCTGATCGCCTCGTCGAGCTCTCGCAATGTCAAAGTCGGAATGTTGGCCGGCCTGCCGCGGATCAGGTGCCCCGGTAGGTCGACGAGAAGTTCGGTGTTGATGGTGCCGAAGAAGCGTTCGACCTTTGCCGCGGCCTTGTGGTCGGGCGACGGTGGAGTGGATAATCTCGAACTTCAGGTCTGCGGCGACCTGGGCGAGGTGGTCGCTGGTGAAGTCGCTGCCATGATCGACGTAGAGGGCCTCTGGGATTCCGCAGATCGGCCATCCGGGGTCGGGTTTCGTCCAGATCGCCTGACGCAGAGTCAAAGACGTGTTCAACGCGGATGGCGCGCCGAGGCCCACGGTGTAGCCGGGCACTGCGCGGGAGTGGCCGTCGAGCACGACGGTCAGCCATGGACGAGCTGATGCGCCGGCAGAGTCCACGACGAGAATGTCCAGTTCTGTGTGGTCGACCTGCCACAACGTGTTCGGCCGCTCGGATTGGCGGCGGTAGACCAGTTCGTATTTGTCGCGCAGCGCGACCCGACCGTCGTGCGCGAGCGTCAGCATCGCGGGGGTCGAGGGCTGTGACAATGGAATGGACCGTGCCGTATGAGGCTGCGGCCCAACCATGCTGGGCCGCAACCGCGGCAGCTCGGCGCGTGATCGACGCGATCGACGGGCGTGGTTTGCGAGGGCAAGTCCCTCCACCAGACGAACCAACTCTGGGTCGATCCGTCGGCCTGCCAACCGACGTGGCGTGCGAGCCAGGCCGATGAGCCCCAAGGATTGATAGCGCGCGAGCCACCGCTGGACCGTGCGCAGTGGCACTTCGGCGTCTGTCGCGACCCGTGTGAGTGGCACCTCGTGTTCGAGGTGAGGCCGCAAGATCTCGAATCGGCGCATCGCTGCTTGGCGATCTGCATCCGAGAGGCCGGCCAACCCACTCATGTCACGAGTTACCTTGCGTGGCTGAACAGTTGGTCGGCTTGCGGGTCTCGCGGCTCCGTCGTTGGTTCTGACAGATATCGATAGGTCGTGGGTCGTGTGACGCCGAACTCGGCTGCTATCTGCTTGACGGTGTATTTGCGTTTGCCGTCTGCGCCAGTTTCGTCGTACATCGCCCTCTCGATGTCGACTTGACGGGGGCCGAGCTTCGGTTTCTGCCCGCCGGTGCGTCCGCGCGCTCGGGCAGCCGCCAGACCTTCAGCGGTGCGCTCCGACATCAGTGCGTGTTCGAATTCCGCGATCGCACCGAGGATCGAAAAGAACATGCGGCCCACCGCGGTCGAGGTGTCCACTCCTTGATCGAGGACGACCAGATCGATCCCGCGTTGCTCGAGCAGTTCGGAGAGCTCCATCAGGTTCGTCAGCGAGCGACCCAACCGGTCGAGCTTCGTGACGACGAGCTGGTCACCTGATCGCGCGACCATCAACGCCTTGTCCAGCCCGGGTCGCTTCGCGAGGACACCGGAGGCCTTATCGGTGAAGATCTGCTCGCACCCCGCCGCCCGAAGCGCATCCTGCTGCGCTTCGGGATGTTAATCGCGCGTGGACACCCGAGCCAGACCGATTCTCATCCAAAAGTGTAAAGCGAACCCCTAGCGCGCACCATAGGCGAGGACACGGGAAGCTTTACACTTCCGACCTGGCCAAACCCGGCAGCGTCGGATGTGCAAATCAAACGATCGTTGGCGTTCGCAGCTCGCCCCTAAAGGTCCGCTGGCGAGGTGCTCCGGATGCCGTAAGTGACCATCGCGACGGTCGCGCTCACCAGCGCATACGTCTTGTCGCGGTCGGGGTCTCCCGTGGGGTCGCTGGCAATGAGCCCCATGGGGATCGCGAGGATCGCGGCGGCCGTCGCCGTCGTATTCATGCCCGCGCGTAGGAATCCGGCCTGAACACCCCCGATGAGGAACTGGTCGACAAGCGTCTTGAAGACCTCGAACATGCTGGTCCAGCGGGCGCGGAGTTCGGGATCGGTCGAGCTCGAGATGACGAGCATCATCCGCGGTACGCGTGGGTCGCTGACGAACAAGTCGGCCAGGGCATCACCGAACCGGTTCGCCGCCGCGGAGAACGCGTCAGCAGTGCTGGGCGCGTCCGCGGCCATCCCTGCCAACAGGGTGGCGATCGAGGCAATCGTGTCGTCGACCGCCTGCTCGAGGATCTCGCGTTTGCTGGTGAAGTAGTGGTAGATCGTCGACGGCCCTGAGCCGAGACGCTCAGCGATGTTCGCGATCGAGGCGTCGTGGTAGCCGCGTTCGGTGAATTCCACGATGGCGGCGTCCACGATCTCCTTGCGGATGAGTTCATTCCGCTGTGCCCGGTGGCGTTCGCTCAACCGCGACCGACCTGACTTTGCACTGTTCATCGCCGTCATGCTAGTCACCCCTGCCCTCGCGCCTGCCACAGTCTAGCCGAACCATAAGTCCAATAGTCGAATTGTTATTCGACAGTTTCGATTGACAATTTCACTCATGGATGTGAGCATCGACAAATGTCAATGAACACGGTTGCTGATAGTTCGACTCGGAGTCCGTCTCCCGAGGGGAAGGCGGCACCAGATCCGTTCTGGCCCAGCCGAAATCCATTGCGCTATGTTCGACATCTGGCGCTATCACGAGGGGCGCCTCGGCCGCCCGGGCCCAGAGGACTGCCGTTCGTCGGAGTAATGCCCGAATACCGCCGCGACCCGTTTCAGTACGTGCAGCGACTCACCAAGACTTACGGCGATATCTTTCGGCTGCCGCTGCCCCTGTACGACGTGGTGATCGTGAACAACCCTGACCATGTCAGCCGGATCATGGCGTGCCGCGACGGGGAGTACAGCATGATCGGGCCCTTCGGACCGATCGCCCGTCGGCTGCTCGGTGCCTCGATTCCGATGATGGAGGGCGCGGATTTCAAGGAGCGACGCAAGTTGCTGACTCCGATGTTCGGTCGCCGCCATCTCTCCGAAATCGCCGATGTGATCGTCGAGGAGTTCACCGCCCGCATCGACGAGTGGGATCGATTCGCTGAGTCCGGGGAGACCCTCGACATGCAGCATGAGATCGCGCGAGTCACGATGCCGGCATTCTTGCGCGCCATGTTGTCGCTGAGCGTCACCGACGCGGAGGTCCACCAGCTCGACCGCGACCTGCGCTTGATGATGCGCTCGGTCTCCGGCGCGCTATTTGTCGGCCCGCTGCCCCAACTGCTACCCGGGCGCGACGGTACTGTTCAGGCGGCCATTCTCAGAACCAGAAAGTGGATCAACGCTCGCGTTGACGAGCGCTTGGCTGACCCGTCGCCGCGTGCGGACCTGTTGCAGGTGATGCTCGATGCCCGCTACGAGGACGGCACCAAGATCAGCCGCCGCGACCTCGCCATGGAGTTAACGATCCTCATCGCCGGCGGCTACGAGACTGTCGTCGCCTCGCTGTCCTGGACCCTGGCCCTGTTGCCGCAAAATTCCGAGGCCCAGCAACGCCTTTTCGATGAGGTCGACGAATTGGACGGACAGCGACCGTCCTTCGATGATCTGCACCGATTGGAATGGGCAAAGGCCTGTTTCGACGAGGGTCAGCGGCTACAGGGCCATCCGTTCCATCCCCGATTCGCCATGGTCGACGACGTGATCGATGGCTACCGCATCCCCCGCAGAACGCTGGTGGCGGTGTCGATGTACGCCTTGCAGCGCGACCCGCGCTGGTGGGGACCAGAGCCGGATTCTTACGACCCGAACCGGTTCTTCGACAAAGCCATTGTCAAGGCGCGCCCGAGTCTGGCATTCATCCCGTTCGGCGCAGGGGCGCACCGATGCATCGGCTCAGCCCTTGCGTACATGAACGCACAGTTCCTGCTCACCCTGATCCACCAACGCTTCCGGCTCCACACGCCACCCGGATGGGTCCCGACCCACGCCACGACGTTCTCCACGACCATCGAAGGCGGTCTTCCGGTCACCTTGACCCGAGTCCAGCCACGGACCGCTAACGAGATCCGCCCCACCGACGACGCCACGAAACAAGGAAACCAAAT
>JBBSKP010000237.1:0-7357 GCA_038256175.1 Mycobacteriales bacterium | reverse complement strand
CGAGGCTTTCGAACAACATCTCGCGGAGGCCGTCAACGAGGTCGCGAGCAA
Organism: Mycobacteriales bacterium; assembly: GCA_038256175.1. Lineage (GTDB taxonomy): Bacteria > Actinomycetota > Actinomycetes > Mycobacteriales > Mycobacteriaceae > Antrihabitans. Next base: position 7,306 of record JBBSKP010000237.1, on the reverse strand, counting down.
TCCCGAGACCGCGGCGGCGATGGGTCGCGCTGGGCGGCAACGTGCCATTGCCGAATTCTCATGGCCGCAGATCGCCAGGCAGACGCTCGAGGTCTACGCCGACGTGATCGCCAAACGCGGCCGGTAGGTCGACACCACGACCGAGGCGGTCACCGTCACCGGTTCGGCGAGCTGCGCGATCCGATCTGCCCGCTGCTGCGCGGACTGATGATGCGCCGAAGGCCCCATCCCCACGACTGCCTCGACCGCGGCATGGTCCAGCGTCATCGTGAATTCCACGGCTGTACGGGTGTCGCGCTCGAATCGTCCGGCCATGGATTCACCGAGCCGCCGCGTCTTGTCCTCGTCGACTCTGACCATCCCGAGCGGCTCGATCAACTCGGTCAGATGGTGTTCGGTCGGTGTCACCACGACGAAGGCTCCGTCGCCTCGCAGCACGCGTCGAATCTCGTCCGGGTTACGTGGTGCGAAGATCGACAACGCGTGCGTGAGCGTGGCGTCCAGGACCGGTAATCGCTGCCATGCGTCGGCGACCACCGACGCGATGCGTGGGTGAACCTGCGCGACGCGACGCGCGGCCGCCTTCGAGATATCGATGCCGAGGCCGTCTGCATCGGGAAAGCGCTCCACGACGTGCGCTAGGTAGTGCCCAGTGCCCGCACCGAGCTCGAGAACTCTGGGCGGCTCCGCGCTTGCGCTCTCCTCGACCGCATCGGCTATGGCAGCGGCGATCGGATCGAAGTGCCCAGCTTCGAGGAACGCGGCGCGGGCAGTGATCATCTCGGCGGTATCACCACTGATCTTGGTCGCGGCGCCCGTCAGCAGACTCACATAACCCTGGCGGGCGATGTCGAAGCTGTGCCCGCGCTGACACAGCACTGTTCGGTCGACTACTTCGACTGCCGTCCGACACTCGGGGCACGCGAGCAATTCAGCGACATCGACCAACATCAGCGGTCGACCTTGCACAAAAAACGGCCCCGCGTGCCGATCGGCAAACGGGGCCGGCGACCGAACCTGTCCCTAGCTGGTAACACCCTTGAGCTCATCGCCGAGCGCAGCGGCTTCCTCAGGGGTGAGTTCAACGACGAGCCGTCCACCGCCCTCGAGCGGAACCCGCATGACGATCCCTCGTCCTTCTTTGGTTGCCTCGAGGGGACCGTCCCCAGTACGGGGCTTCATGGCCGCCATCCTCTGCTCCCTCCAGATCTGCGCCGGACTTTCCGCGCCTTTGCAATTGTCAGTCCACCGACTCGCCGGTCGTTGCACGAGCTTCGATGTTCCATTGTTCCCTATCGCGCAGACCGACGGGTACCTGAGTTCCAAAACGAGCGAAGTGGCGGCCCTTCACATCACACCGGACGAGCTTTTCGACCCCACAATAGGAACCCAACAATCGGCAAGATGATCGTCGACCATTCCGGTTGCCTGCATCAGTGCGTATGCCGTTGTCGGGCCGACGAACTTGAAGCCGCGACGCTTCAAATCCTTTGCCATGGCAGTAGATTCCGCTGTGACCGCTGGCACCTCGCCGACCTCGCGGGGGCGCGACCGGCCGGTGGGAGCGAACGACCACAGCAGCGTGTCGAGGTCGGTGTCGAGCTGAAGAACGGCGTGTGCATTGCTGATGCATGCGGCTATTTTCATTTTGTTCCGCACGATCGACGTGTCGCCGAGCAAGCGTTCCACATCGTCGTCGGTGAATTGCGCGACCGCGTCGACAACGAAATCTGCGAACGCCGAACGGAAGGCCGGACGCTTCCGCAAGATCGTGATCCACGACAGCCCGGACTGAAATGCCTCGAGGCACAATCGCTCGAACAAGGCGTCCCGGCCGTGAACCGGCTGACCCCACTCGTAGTCGTGATAGTCACGGTATTCCTGCGAGCCGAGTGCCCACGGACACCGCGTCTTGCCGTCGTCTACGGCTGTACTCACAGGGAGTTGCCTTCGGGTACTGATTCGTTTTCCAGCTGCCGAACTTGCTCCCGCAAGGAATCGATCTCCGCGCCGAGCCGTTCCAGCGCCCAGTCGACCTCGCTGGCCTTGTAGCCACGCAGCGTCTGTTGAAACCGCAGGGCGCGGACGTCCCCGCCCGTGACGTCGGTGGCAGGCAGGACAGTCACCGTCGTGCCCGGAGGCAGTGGTGCGAGTTCCTCAGAACGGCCGAACACCGCACTGGCGATCAGGAACAACACCGCACCCACAAGTCCGATGATCAGGACGTACAGCAACATCGTGAGCATGGACCGATAGTGCCATGACCCGCCGACAGCGGACGCTAGGGCCGCAGCGTATTCATCGGTGGCCGATCGACGAGCGAGACCTCCGTGCTCATCGGAACGAAAGTATCGCCCTCGAGCGGGAACTGTGTCAGCGCCGCACCCGAGTCCTTGATGCCGCATCGGCCCAGCAACGTTCCGACAATCTGGCGGCTCATCACACCGAGATCGGACAGCGGCCGATTGCGATGCTTGCGCACTCCAAGGTTGACCTGTCCGATCGCATGGAGCCCGAGCTTGTCGTACGTGTCGAGCAGCAGCCCGATCTCCACGCCGTAGCCGGGTGCGAACGGCACGGACGCCATCAGCTCCCGCGTTCCCGCGTACTCGCCACCGAGGGGCTGCAGCACACTCGACAGATCCGGACGCATCGCCGAGAGCAGCGGCCGCGCGACCAGTTCGGTGACCCGGCCACCGCCGTTGGACTCCACCGATCCGCCGTGCTGCAGCGGACGCCGGTAGTAGCCCTTCACGAGGTGGATGCCGTCGACGGTCAGCAGTGGACCGAGCAGCTTCGGCACGAACGCCGGGTCGGGATTGATCAAATCGGAATCGATGAACGCGATGATGTCCCCAGTTGCGGCGGCGAGCGAGCGCCACAGCACTTCACCCTTGCCAGGCGCGGGCGCGAGTTCGGGCACCGCCTCTTCGCGACTGATCACGGTCGCACCGGCGGAGCGCGCACGTTCGGCGGTTTCGTCGGTCGAACCGGAGTCGAGCACGATCAGCTCATCGACCAGACCACCCAGCAGGGGGTGGATCGTGTCGATCACCCCGGCGACTGTCAGCTCCTCGTTCAACGCAGGCAAGACGACAGAGACCGTTCGGCCCGCCTTCGCCGCAACAAGCTCGGCGATCGTCCAGTCCGGGTGTTCCCAGGTGTTCGTGTCGGCCCAGTCGCGGTGCGCGGGAGTGTTGGTTATATCGGAGATCGTCATGCCAGACCCCTCACGGTAAGAGCAGGCTGCCGGGTCCCCAGAATAGCGGCGACCATGTCGACGACCCGCCTCGTCGATCCCACCTCGTGAACGCGGAACATCCGGGCTCCACTGGCGGCTGCCAATGCCGTCGCTGCCAATGTCCCCTCCAGTCGTTCGGTGAGCGCTACACCCAGAGTCTCCCCGATAAAGTCCTTATTACTCAGCGCCATCAGCACTGGCCATCCGGTGTTTACAAGAACGTCTACGCCTCGCAACAACTCGAGCCCGTGATAGGTGTTTTTCCCGAAGTCGTGGGTCGGATCGATCAGGATCGAGTCCTCGGCGACACCGACTTCGCGCGCGCGTTCGGCCGCAGCGACGACCACGGCGACCACATCGGCGACCACATCGTTGTACCGAACCCGGTGCGGACGGGTCCTCGGCGTGGCACCGCCCGTGTGGCTGCAGACAATGCCAGCACCACATTCCGCAGCGACTTCGACCAGCCGCGGGTCGGCTCCCGCCCAAGTGTCGTTGATCAGGTCAGCGCCCCCTTTCACCGCGTTCGCCGCGACCGAACTGCGCCAGGTATCGATACTGATCAACAACTCGGGATATTTCGCCCGGATCTCGGCAACGAACGGCACGACCCGTCGGGTCTCCTCGACCTCGTCCACGTCGTCGCCTGGGCCCGCCTTCACGCCACCGATATCGACAACGTCAGCACCTTCTTCGACCGCGCGATGGACAGCAGCCATCGCCGCCTCATCGGTAAAGGTCGCGCCGCGGTCGTAGAACGAATCGGGAGTCCGATTGACGATGGCCATGACAAGCGCACGGTCGGTCGCTACAGGCTTTCCGCACAGCGTTTCTCGCCAAGCAGACGGCTGTGGCAGGTAGTTCACATCTCTATGGTGGCACGAGTCACTGGCTCAGCCCTTGGGCACCTTCGCTGCGGCCACATCGTCCACATAGCCGTCGTAGGCCTTCCTGTAGCCGTCAGCGCGTCCTGCGAGGACGTACAACCTGCCCTCTGCGTCGGGTTCATAGCCCTGCCTGCGCAGCTCAACCTTGCGGCTCTTGAACGTGGACGTCTGCTCGAGGGAATCGACGATCCGGATGAACAGCGGGACCGCGTAGGCGGGCAAGTTGGCGTAGAGGTGTTGGCCCATCGCGGCGCCGTCGAATGTTGCGCCCTCGCGAAGCTTGATTGCCGCCATACCGGCTTTGCCATCGGTGTTTGGGATCTCGACGCCGAACACGACGGCTTCTTCGACGGTGGATTCCGAACCGACAGCACCTTCGACCTGGGTGGTCGCGACGTTCTCGCCTTTCCACCGGAAGGTGTCGCCGAGCCGGTCGACGAACGCGATGTGCATCCAGCCTTGTCTGCGGACGAGGTCGCCGGTGTCGAACCAGACGTCGCCCTTCTTGAAGCCGTCGCGAACCAGCTTCTTTTCCGTTGCCTCGTCGTCGGTGTAACCGTCGAACGGGGAGCGGTCCGTCACCTTCGCGAGTAGCAGCCCAACCTCGCCTTTACCGACCTTGTGCAGCTTGCCGTCGGCGTCGCGCTTCGCCGATCCGGTCTCGTCGTCGTAGTCGACGACCTCGAAGGGAAGCGGGCACACCCCCGCGGTCCGGTCGACGTTCAACGCATTGACGAATGCGATGTTCGCTTCGCTCGCGCCGTAGAACTCGACTATGCGGTCGATGCCGAACCGCTCCTTGAACTCGTCCCAGATCTCGGGTCGCAGGCCGTTGCCGACCGCAAGCCGGACGTTGTTCTCCCGGTCGGTCGGCCGCGCGGGCTGGTTGAGGAGATAACGGCACAATTCGCCGATGTAGATGAGCGCGGTCGCCTTGTTCACGTTTGCGTCGTCCCAGAATTTGGAGGCCGAGAACTTGCGGCCGAGTGCCAACGTGCCGCCGCCGCCGAGTACTGCGCCGAGCGCAACCGTGACCGCGTTGTTGTGGTAGAGCGGAAGGCAGCAGTAGAGCGTGTCGTCGCCGTGAATGCGCACACCGAGATTGCCGAGACCGTCCATCCCTTTGATCCACCGCATGTGACTCATGACGCTGGCCTTCGGCAGGCCGGTCGTTCCGGATGTGAAGATAAGGAACGCCTTCTCACGCGCTTCTACCTCCGCGCACACATCGGGATCGGTCGCACCCATGTCGGCGGACTCGCGTTCGAGGTCGGGGTACGCCAGCACCTTGCCCGTGTGGGGTGCCTCGTCGAGCGAGTCGAGCGCTTCCTGGCAGTCCTCGGAGACCACGAGCACCCGGCTGTCGAGCAGGCCGAGGCTATGAGCGAGCACTTCGCCGCGCTGATTGTGGTTGAGCAAACCGGCAGTCGCCCCGAGCTTGACCGTGGCGAGGACGGTGAACAGCGCCTCGGGGCTGTTGGTCATCAGAATCCCGACGACGTCTCCCCGCCCGACGCCGTAGCCCCGCAGGACCCGCGTGTACCGGTTCACCTCGGCGTTTGCGTCGGCGTACCCGATCGACTTGCCTTCGAATCGCACGAACGGCCGATCCGGGAAACGCCGCGCAACCTCCTGGAAGACCCACCCGACCGAGTTCTTCGTGTCCGGCTTCGTCCGAGCGAGGCCGAGCGCTCCACGCGCCATGCCGGCTAGATCAGGGGCCATCGCCGGCAACCGTCGAGCGATGTCGAGCAAGCCAACCGTCGTACGTGCGCCCACAGGCATGTCGTCCCCTATCTCGTTTACTACTGCCAAACCTAGTCGGCGCGATTCGGGCCTAGGCACTCGTCTAGCGCTTCGGAGACGCGCGACGTTACGACGAGCCGATCCAAGGCGTCGTCACGAACGAAACCCTGCGCTCGCAGACCGGATAACCAGTCGAGCAGGCCGCGGTAATGGCCGCCCGGATCCAGCAGAACCACAGGCTTGTCGTGCATGCCGAGATAGCCGGCGGTCCACGTCTCGAACAGTTCCTCGAGCGTGCCGATCCCGCCAGGAAGCGTGATGAACGCGTCGGCGCGATCCTCCATGATCTGCTTACGTTGACGCATCGTGTCCGTGACGATCAGCTCGTCGGCATCGACGTCGGCGAGCTCGCGGTGCACGAGTCGTTTGGGGATCACCCCGACCGTCCAGGCCCCGGCTTCGCGCGCGGCGTGTGCGACGGCGCCCATCATCGAGACATTGCCGCCACCGGATACCAGCTGCCAGCCCCGACGGCCGATCTCCTCCCCGACCGCTGCGGCCAATTCGAGGTGTTCGGGGCTGTCGGTACCCGAGGCGCAGTAGACGCACACCGACAGCTGACCAGTCGCGCCTGTCACCACAGATCCTCCGTGCCGAGCTCGTCGCCGGACAGCATTTCCGGGCCGACCAGCTCATGGGCTTCTTCGATGATCCGGATGACTTCGTCGACGCTGTCGGTGACATGCAGCAGATCGACGTCACTCTCGTTGACCTTGCCGCCGCTCACCATCGAGCCACGGATCCACGCGATGAGGCCCGCCCAGTACTCGGTGCCGAACAGCACGATCGGGAAGCGGGTGACCTTGCGGGTCTGGACGAGAGTGAGCGCCTCGAACAGCTCGTCCAGCGTCCCGAATCCGCCCGGTAGGCAGACGAACGCCTGTGAGTATTTGACGAACATCGTCTTGCGAGCAAAGAAGTATCGGAAATTGATCCCGAGATCGACCCACTCGTTGAGGCCCTGTTCGAATGGCAACTCGATGCCGAGGCCGATCGAGAATCCGCCCGCTTCGCTTGCTCCGCGGTTCGCCGCCTCCATGACGCCTGGCCCACCTCCGGTGATCACTGCGAACCCGGCATCCGCCAGCGCTGCGCCGATGGCCCGCCCCGCCTCGTACTCGGGGTGGTCGGCCGATGTGCGCGCCGACCCGAAAACTGTGACGGCGCGGGGCACTTCCGCGAGCGCTCCGAAGCCTTCGACGAACTCGCTCTGGATGCGCAGTACCCGCCAGGGGTCGGTGTGCACCCAGTCGGACGGCCCGCGCTGATCCAGCAAACGTTGGTCGGTAGTGGTCGATTCGGTCTTGCGATCGCGGCGCAACAAGATCGGTCCGCGATACTTCGGGGAGGAAGAGCCGGGCGAGGGGCGAGG
>JBBSKP010000236.1:0-7461 GCA_038256175.1 Mycobacteriales bacterium | reverse complement strand
GGTAGCTCGGCGACGGATCCACCGCAAGCGGGGGACGGTCCCAGCTGACGAACGTCCCCTCATCGAGCACATGATCAAGCAGGTCATGCGCGGAAATCCGCTTACTCGAGGCATGCACCCGTCGAGCCTATCGACCACCGGACGTAGGGTGACGAGTGCCACAATCGACCGAGGAGTTCCAGTGACTGACGGCGGGTACAAAGAGGCATATCGGGCAAGCATCGACGACCCCGAGGGGTTCTGGCTCGGCGCGGCAGCAGCGATCGACTGGGACAAAGCGCCACGCCGTGCGCTGGACGACTCGGCAGCGCCGATGTACCGCTGGTTTCCCGACGCCGCGCTGAACACCTGCGTCAACGCGTTGGACCGGCACGTCGCAGCGGGTCGCGGCGACCAAGCTGCGCTGATCTACGACTCGGCGATGATCGGCACACAACGCACGTACACCTACGCAGAACTCCTCGAACTCGTCTCTCGCTTCGCCGGCGTACTCGTCGAGCAGGGCGTCGGCAAGGGCGATCGGGTCATCATCTACCTCCCGATGATCCCCGAAGCGGCGATCGCGATGCTGGCCTGCGCCCGTATCGGTGCCGTGCACTCCGTTGTCTTCGGCGGCTTCGCTGCCAAGGAACTTGCCGCCCGGATCGAGGACGCCGAGCCTGTCGTGGTGATCACCGCAGCCGGCGGTATGGAACCCGGGCGAACGATCGAGTACTTGCCGATCGTCGCAAAGGCGCTCGACCTTGCCGAGTCGACCACCACACGGGCAGTTATCGTCAAGCAACGCGGCCAGATTCCCGGCGCGGCCGCAGATTACGCCGACCAACCGATTCCGTGGCTCGATTGGGATCAGCTAGCCAGCAATTCCGTTGCAGCCGAACCGGTATCGGTCGCCGCGACCGATCCCCTCTACATCCTGTACACGTCCGGAACCACCGGTAAGCCGAAGGGCGTCATCCGCGACAACGGCGGCCACGCTGTCGCTTTGGCGTGGTCGATGCGGCATATCTACGACATCGGTCCGGGACAAGTCATGTGGACCGCCTCCGATGTGGGTTGGGTGGTCGGCCACTCCTACATCGTCTACGCCCCGCTGTTGGTGGGCGCGACGACGGTGCTCTACGAAGGAAAACCGGTCGGCACCCCCGATGCGGGCGCCTTCTGGCGCGTGATCGCGGACCACGATGTCCGCGCCCTCTTCACAGCACCAACGGCGCTACGAGCCATTCGCAAGGTCGACCCGGACTCGACACTTCTTGCCGAACACGACATTTCGTCGATGCAGACGTTGTTCGTCGCGGGTGAGCGACTGGACCCGAGCACATACGAATGGGCAAGCATTCTCTTGAACCGGCCTGTCGTCGACCATTGGTGGCAGACCGAGACGGGCTGGGCCATCTGCGCGAACATGCGTGGGCTGGAACCGATGCCGATCAAATCGGGCTCACCGACTGTGCCGGTGCCCGGCTATCAGCTGAGCATTCTGGACAGTAGCGGCAATACCGTCGCCGCTGGCGAAGAGGGCAATATTGTTCTCGCGCTTCCATTGCCGCCCGGCACGCTCGCAGGACTCTGGCGTGACGAAGATCGTTATGTCCGTTCGTATCTCGCCGCCTACGACGGGTACTACCTGACCGGCGACTCGGGATACGTCGACGACGACGGCTACGTGTTCGTGCTCGGCCGCAGCGACGATGTGATCAACGTTGCCGGACACCGGCTTTCCTCAGGCAGCCTCGAGGGAGTGCTCGGCGGGCATCCCGCGGTCGCCGAGTGCGCCGTGATCGGCGTTGCGGACGAGCTCAAGGGTCAGCACGCGAGCGGATATGTCGTACTCAAGGCGGGCTCGTCGATTTCCGAGGAACAGCTACGGACCGAGCTCATTGCACGGGTGCGTGACGAGATCGGCGCAGTCGCCGCATTCCGCGATGTCACGGTCGTCGCCGCGCTCCCGAAAACGCGGTCGGGAAAGATTCTCCGAAAGACCATGCGGCAGATCGTCGGTGGCGAAGACTACGCCGTCCCATCGACGATCGAGGACCCGTCGGTGCTCGACTCGCTGAAGGACCAGATCGGCCGCTAGCGCCTGTCAGGGTCGGAGCAGATAGCCGACAAGCCGAAGCCGCTCGTTGCGGTTGCCCGGATTCGGGTTGAAGACCGCATCGAGCAGGGCGACCACATCCGTTCGGGCACTGCGGGTTCGCATTATCCGCCGCCAGACGGCGAGGTTCACGCTGTAGCGCCACCTCGGCATCTTGCCGAGCCCGATCACGTTGGTCACGTTGCTTCGAACCTCTTTGGGGAGATCCGACTCACCGCGGAGAACCTCGTCGGCGTGCAGCAACCGTTCGGGCAGCACATCTAGCCCGTGCTCGCTCATGAAGTCGAAATCGGTAGGCCACGCTGCCGCCCACAAGTAGTCGACCATCCGGCACCAGCCCTGCAGAAACGTAAGTTCCACAGCCGAATAGGGCGCCGGATCGATGGCGAAGATGCGCTCCGCGACAACGTCCAGGCACGTCTTGTGGGCTTTCCACATCGCCATTCGGATCGGCTCCGGATCACCGCCCGCCGGCGACTTCTGCACTAGCTCGAAGAAAGCTTGCCAATCCGCGACACCATCTTCGAATTCCGGTGGAAGTCGCAGCGGCTCCGGACCCCCGCCCGATGCATACTCGAAACGCGAATCTGTCGATGGAGCGACCAGATTCAGACTCGGCACGACACCTGCCGCAACGGCGCCGAGCCACGGCACGACGTTGAGCGTGTAGTTGCCGTAACCCCACGGAGCGTCCGGTTCGATTCGCCCGGTCTCGGTGGAATCCGCACCCAAGCGACCTGTGCGAAACTGCCACTGGTGTTGGAACATCAGACCCCACAGCGGATTCCGCCGATTATCGGCGCCGAACAACTCATCGTGATTTGTCGTGTCGATGAGGAGCCGATAAGCCGCCATACGGTGCGAGAATTGGAATGGATCGAACTGATCGACGAGCGGCTGGGCATCCCGCCAGACGTCGAATAGATCGAGCTGTGCAAGCTCCTGTGGATGTGCCACAACAGGATTCGTGCGCTTGTCCATCAAGCCGCCTCGCCTGGTCGTAGCGGTGTTCGCCGGGTACTGAACCTGTCGAGACTCGCGAGCACCATATGCAGTTCTCGATCTGCCAACGCCGCATCCGATCCGAGCAGACCCAGTGTGCGCGCTCGTTCGCGAACCCGAACGGCCGGTCGCGCGAGATCGACCAAGTGGTGCAGTGGAGACCGGCGCAGACCCATCGCCCGCGCAGCCTTTTCCGGAACCCAACGCGTCGAGACGCTGGCGAACGAGGCCGCCATTACCGGGCGAAGAGCGGCGCCGGCAAGCCGATCGAGCGGACTCGGCAGCACCTGATCGAAGGCGTACGTGTCATGCAGCAATGCTCGCGCCAGGCTACGACCGTTCTCGTCGGATTCGATTTCGAATTCTCCTGCCACATCGAATATCTCCCTGGCCGTCGCGAAAGACGTCGGCAGCAGGTCTTCCGGTACGCCCATGACGTAGCCGATCCAACGCCATTGATGCGCAATCGCTTCGTATTCCGCAGGCGAGTACCGGATTCCGAGGTCCGCCGCCACTCGTAGCGGCAACACCAGAAAGCCCCCGTTGATCGTGAAGGCACTGTAGGTCTGATTGATCGGCACGCCCCAGCCTTCGGAGTCCCAGTCGAAGCGTTCGATCAGATGGTGCCGAACGATCGCATGTACCAACCGGATTCGAACTGTCTCCGCCCAGCCTTTCGCGCCCGGCGTCATACCGTTCGGTGCAGTGGCGCGCAATAGCCACCGACCGGTCTCGGCGAGCCGGTCGCTGGTGCCCGTCGTCAACCGCCCTGTGAGAGCGAGAGGCCTTGCCAAACCCGGCGATTGATAGCCGTACAGCAACGACTGGAACAGCGTGATCGCTTGCAATGAACCGAACCGCCACCAGGCGCGGGCTCCTTCCTCGACCAGGCTCGGCTCGTACCACGCAGGCGGCGCGAGCAGTGGGGCAAGCAATTCCTGCAGCGAACTCGGCGCCTCGCTCAGGTTTCGATCGACGTCAGAGAGCACTCGCTCGAGGAGTTGCCAACCGTTTCGGTCCGCGAGCAGCTCGGCCGCAACCCGATCCGCGACCGCATCGGTCTCGTACATCCCGATCGCGAGTCGATCCACCAGAGCCGGGTGAATCGCCCGAACCTCGTTCCAGTTGACGACACCCGAGTACCTCGGCGGCTGGGGCCAACTCATCGACGCTGATGATTGCATAATGGACAGTGTGTCCATTAATGGTGGCGCAGTCAACCTTCAGGCGGCACAGAAACATTGATCGGCTCGGCCAAACCGGCACCACCGCCACCCTCGAAGCCCGACCACAGCAACGCCGAAACGTGATCGACCAGCTCTTCCCGGCTCATTGTGCGCTCTCGCGCCCACCACTGCACCGACGAGGTCACCGCGCCGAGAACCGCGCGTGCCCATGGTCCGGCTGCTCGAACATCGCCACCGAGTTGCTCGAACCCTGCGGCAAACACGGTTTCGAACCACTGCCCGAGTTCCTCGAACACCGCCGGGCCGCGCATGGTTGGGTTCAAGGCGCTCGACAGATGCGGCTCCTCATCGACCCATCGGCACAGGCAGTCGACGGCGGCGCGGGTCTGCTCGCGCGGCGAGGTCGTCGAGGCGACCACAATCGACAATTCTTCGACGATCCGGCGGGTGTGCCGGCGAGCCAGTGCATCGGTCACCGCCTCCTTGTCCGGAAACGCGGCGTACACCGCAGACCTCGTCAAACCGGCCTCACGCGCGACATCGACCAGGGATAGTTCAGGCCCACGCGCACGCAGACTTCGTTCGGCAGCGTCGAGCAACTCCTCGCGTCTTTGCGCCGGCTCAACCCGCGCACCAGGGGGCCGTCCCGGCCCCCGTTGGCGCGTGCGAGTGGTCATAACGCCATCGTGCCATCAAACCTCAGAGTTTCCTCAGGGATGGTTCAGGCGGGTGCCACGTTGCGGACATAGCGTGGACCTATGGCCTCACCTCGCACACGTTTCATCCGTACCGCAGTGGCGATCGGCGGGTTATCCGCAGCCGGCGCGCTGCTGGTGCCAAGCATTGCCTCGGCGGATCCCGGTCCTGCCGGTCCACTGGTCAACACGACCTGCACGTTCGCGCAGATCGACGCCGCGCTGCACGACAAGGCGCCGCAAGTCGCGCAGCGTCTCGACGAGAACCCCGATCGAAAAGCCATGGTGCAGCAGTTCTTCGATCTGAGCATCGATCAGCGTGGTCCCGCGCTCGACCAGTTCCTCGCCAACAACCCGCGGGCACAGGAGTTGCGCGACCGCGCACAGAGCGGACCGTACGCCGAGCAGGTCCGGCAGACCGTTCAGGACATCGCCGACACCTGCCACAACTACTGATCAGCGGCGACCGGCAGAATGAAGGCGTGACCAGCCCCGTACCGCCGAGCGTCCTGGTTGTCGACGACGACCAGGACGTCTTGTCGTCCGTGGAGCGCGGGCTCCGGTTGTCGGGCTTTACCGTGCTGACCGCACGCGACGGCGCCGCGGCACTGCGCACAGTCGCCGAAAGCGCACCGGACGCGGTGGTCCTCGACATGAACATGCCCATCCTCGATGGGGCAGGCGTGGTTACGGCGCTGCGCGCGATGGGGAACGACATTCCGATCTGCGTGCTCAGCGCCCGCAGCTCGGTCGACGACCGGATCGCCGGCTTGGAGTCGGGCGCCGACGACTATCTGATCAAGCCGTTTGTCCTTGCCGAACTTGTGGCGCGCATCAAGGCGCTGCTGCGGCGCCGAGCAGATTCCGCGCCGACACCGGCCGAACAGCCCGGCATCACGGTCGGACCACTCACGGTCGACATCCCCGGCTACCGCGCGGTGTTGGCCGGCGACGAGGTCGAGCTCACGAAGCGGGAGTTCGAGTTGCTCTCGACGCTGGCTCGCAATGCCGGTGTTGTACTCAGTCGCGAACGCCTCCTCGAACTCGTGTGGGGCTACGACTTCGTCGCGGACACCAATGTCGTCGACGTCTTTGTCGGATACTTGCGCCGCAAACTCGAAATCGACGGGCATCCACGGTTGCTGCACACGATCCGCGGCGTCGGGTTTGTGCTTCGGGAACCCAGGTGAGCCGCCGTTACTCGCTACGGGCCCGGGTGGCGGCGGCGACCGCGCTCGGCGCAACCATCATCGTCGCACTATTGGGATTCCTTGTTGCACACGCGATCGAGCGCAACAACATCCGGCAGATCGACGAAAAAATCGGGGCCACCGCCGGATTGGTCGTCCTCAGCCCCGCCATCGCGGTCGATATCTTCGAAAGGCTCGGCCCGGCAAGCCGTTTCGCTCTCACCATTCGCAACAATGGCGTCGTCGACGGCAGTACGACCACCGAGCTGCCGGATCTGCCCGAAGGCTCGCACACCGTCAAGGTCGACGGCGTCCCCTACCGCGTGTTCACGACAAGCCCCACAAGGCCTTCTGGACAGTTGGTTTCGATCGGACTTCCGGCGAAGGAAGCGACCGACACCACCACACGCCAGCAACGCCAAGTGCTCGCGGCCGGCGCCATGGCTATCGCGGCGGCCGGTGGCCTCGGCTGGATCTTCGGTGGACGCGCCGTGCGACCGATCGTCGAACTCACGAATCGAATCAGCGCGCGCCCGCCGCAGCCGCTTCCGAAGGCGTCGGGCGTTCGCGAAGCAGCCGAGCTGGCCGATGCCATCGCCGGTATGCTGCAACGAGTTTCGGACGCGCAGGCCGAGACAACAGCCGCACTGGACACGGCCCGCGACTTCGCCGCAGCATCGGCGCACGAGCTACGGACACCCCTCACCGCGATGCGGACCGATATCGAGGTCCTCCGCACTCTCGACCTCGATGCCGAGCAACAGCGTGAGATTCTCGACGATCTCCAACGCGCGCAGGGACGGGTCGAGGCAACATTGGCGGCACTGGAACGGCTTGCTTCCGGCGAACTCTCCTCCGATCGAGACCACACGGACACCGACATCGTCGAGCTTGCCGATCTGGCGAGTCACGATGCGATGCGCCATTTCCCGGGCTTTCAGGTCCGAGTGGATTCCGAGCCGTCGCTCACGATCCGCGGCCTCCCCGCCGGCCTGCGCCTTGCCATCGACAATGCGCTGAGCAATGCCGCCCGCCATGGCGGCGCCCGCAATGCGGTCATTTCGATGCAGCGTAGCGCCAACGGCACCGTCAGAATCACTGTCGACGACGACGGGACCGGCGTGCCCGAGCACGAGCGCACAGCGGTGTTCGAGCGCTTCTATCGCGGCGCAGGAGCATCCAAAGGCGGGTCCGGACTCGGACTCGCATTGGTCGCGCAGCAGGCTCAATTACATGGCGGCAGCGCCTATTTCGACGACAGCCCGCTCGGCGGCGCGCGCCTCGTC
>JBBSKP010000235.1:0-7466 GCA_038256175.1 Mycobacteriales bacterium | reverse complement strand
TGATGTTCCACGAGCCGCGTATCCCGCCCAACACCGGAAACGCGATTCGCCTCGTTGCCGGTACGGGGTGTGAGCTGCACCTTGTCGGCCCGCTGGGTTTCGACCTTTCCGAGCCCAAGCTGAGGCGAGCAGGCCTCGACTATCACGACCTCGCGTCGGTGACAGTGCACGACAACCTCGCCGCCGCATGGGACGCGCTGCAGCCCGATCGCGTCTTCGCCTTCACTGCGCACGCGACCACGTCGTACGCCGATGTTGCCTATCGCCCGGGAGATGTCCTGCTCTTCGGTCCCGAGCCGACGGGCCTATCCGAAGACGTGCTCGCCGATCCTCATGTCACCGACAAGCTGCGGATCCCGATGCTTGCAGGACGACGGTCGCTCAACCTCGCGAACGCCGCATCGGTTGCTGTGTACGAGGCGTGGCGGCAGAACGATTTCGGCGGTTGCGCCTAGCTTTTCGAAACGCTAGTCATTTCGACGCTAACCGACTTCGAAACGCTTGTGCCGTGATGTTGCACCCGCGACAAGCCGCACGGTCGAGCGCGGCACACCGAAGTGTTCGGCGAGCAACTCGATCGCAGCCTTATTCGCTTTGCCCTCCGTCGCCGGGGCCCGTACGAACAGGAGGAACGTCCCGTCGTCCGTCGTCTCCACCAGCGGCCCCTTCTTGCTGTTCGGCTTGATTCGGGCGTGGACGACGTGCACGGCGGATACCTCCAACGACACGAATGACGGCGTACACGACTAGGCAAATCAGGATCAGCAGCACGACCCAGGGAATTGCCGAACCGACGAACACCACGAAGTTACCGAGTGCATCCGTCAACGCGTTCCATCCCGAGGAGAGCCCGTCCCAGAAGTTGTCGGGACCAGGGCTGGGCGGGTGGTCCTCGGTTGTGAATTCGATGGTGAGGGTGGATAGGTCGATCTGATCGTCGAGACTGCGTTTCTGGGCGGTGAGGCTGTCGAGTTCGGCTTGCCTGCTCGACAATGCGTTCTCGGCTTCGATGACGTCGGCAGTGTTGGTCGCACCGGCGATCAGTGCGCGAAGTCGGTCCACCGATGTCTGCAGCGCCTTGATTCGGGCGTCCACGTCCTCGTATTGCAGGGTGACATCGCTCTTGCTGATGCTGACACTGGTGACTCGGCCGAAGCCGTGCAGATCCTCGAGCAGCTGATCCGTCTTGTCCGACGGCACCCGCACCGTCAATGTCGCATGGGGTTGCGTGTTGTCCGTGCCAGGTTGCTCGGTTCGGTCGTCGACCCGGCCTTTGAAGTACTCGACTCGGTCCGTGGTCTTTGCCGCAGCAGCAATGGGATCCGACGTCGTGATGTACACCCTGCCGGTCGTGATCTCCTTGCGATCGGAGTCCACGCTGTCGGGCTGATTTCGACTCTCGGTTGCCATCCCCTTCTCGACCGGGGCCGGCATCATCGGCGCTGGTGCGGCGTCGCCGGGAGTCGAACTCGTCCCTGAGTCGTTCGAGTTCCCGCCGCATCCGACGAGAAGCAGCATGAGCACAGCGAAGAATGCGTACAGGAGGCGCCTCATATTCGAAGAGTAGCCCGACAAACCTCGCGAAAGTCACCGGAAGTCCCTGGACTTAGCCGTGATTCGTAGGTCCATCCGCTGCAGCCGATCAGCGACCACCGTCACCGCACCCTCTGCGTTCTGCACTTTTCCGCGAATGAGCAATGCCGGAGCCGTCTGAGCCAGCTTGCGATACCGAGCCCACAAACCGACCGAGCAGACGACATTCACCATCCCTGTCTCGTCCTCGAGGTTGATGAAGGTGACCCCCGCCGCGGTCGCAGGCCGCTGTCGATGCGTCACCGCACCTCCGACCAGGACCCGATCACCGTCAGGGACATCCAGGAGCCGATTCGCAGTGACAACGCCGAGCGCGTCCAGCTGTGGCCGTAAGAACTCCGTCGGATACGTGCCGGGGGAAACACCCGTCGCCCAAACGTCGGCAGCGGACATCTCGACATCGCTCATTCCTGGCAATGCCGGCGCACTCGTCGATGCTCCGAGCCCAGGCAACCGATCCGGCCGCTCACCGGCCGCGGCGCCTGCGGCCCACAATGCCTCTCGGCGGGTGACGCCGAGGCACCCGAGGGCACCTGCGGTTGCCAGGGATTCCGCCTGCGCGACGCTCAGTTCCACGCGGCCCGTCAGATCGAGAAAGGACGTGTACGCACCGGCTTGCCTTGCGTCGACGATCTTTTCCGCGAGTTCACTGCCGATGTGCCGCACCGAACCCAGCCCGAGCCGTACCTGAGCTCCCCGCTCCTCCAGCGTCGCATCTGCCAGGCTCGCGTTGATGTCAGGACCGTGCACCACAACACCATGCCTGCGCGCATCGGCGACAAGGGACTGCGGCGAGTAGAAGCCCATCGGCTGTGCTTTCAGCAACCCAGCGCAGAAGGCCGCGGGGTGGTGCAGCTTGAACCAGGACGAATAGAAGACAAGCGAGGCGAAGCTCTGGGAATGACTCTCGGGGAAGCCGAAATTGGCGAAAGCGTAGAGCTTCTCGTAGATCCGGTCGGCGACATTATCGGTGATCCCGTGCAGTTCGCGCATCCCGGCGTAGAGGCGTCCTTTCAACTGCTCCATCCGCTCCGGCGAACGCTTCGAACCCATTGCCCGGCGAAGCTGATCTGCCTCGGCCGCCGAGAACCCGGCGACATCGATGGCCATCTGCATCAGCTGTTCCTGAAACAGCGGCACGCCCAGCGTTCGCTTCAACGAGTTCTCCAGCGACGGATGATCGAATGTCACCGGCTCTTTCTCATTGCGCCGCCGGATGTATGGATGAACCGAACCGCCCTGAATAGGTCCAGGACGGATCAGCGCAACCTCCACAACCAGGTCGTAGAAGTTGCGTGGCTTGAGTCGCGGCAGCGTAGCCATCTGCGCGCGCGACTCCACCTGGAACACACCGACCGAGTCGGCACGTTGGAGCATCTCGTAGACCGCTTGTTCGGTGAGGTCGAGCTGAGCAAGGTCGACGTCGATCCCTTTGTGTTCGGCAACCATGTCGATCATGTAATGCAGCGCCGAAAGCATGCCGAGCCCGAGCATGTCGAACTTCACCAAACCCACTGCCGCACAGTCGTCTTTGTCCCACTGCAGAACGCTGCGGTTCTCCATCCGCGCCCACTCGACCGGACATACGTCGGCAATCGGCCTGTCGCAGATCACCATTCCGCCGGAGTGAATGCCGAGGTGCCGAGGGAAGCCCTCGATCTGCTGTGCAAGTTCGAGTACCGAGGCAGGGATATCGGTACCGACTTCCTTGCCGACACCGTTCCAGCGGCTTACCTGTTTGCTCCACGCATCTTGCTGCCCCTGCGAAAAGCCAAGCGCCCGAGCCATATCTCGGACCGAGGACTTGCCCCGGTACGTGATGACGTTCGCAACCTGCGCCGCATATGCCCGCCCGTATTTGTTGTACACGTGCTGGATGGCTTCCTCGCGCCGGTCGGATTCGATGTCGACATCGATGTCGGGTGGACCGTCTCGCTCCGGCGAGAGGAACCGCTCGAAGAGCAGATCGTTGCGAACGGGGTCGACATTGGTGATCCCGATGGCGTAGCAAACTGCCGAGTTGGCGGCCGATCCACGGCCCTGGCACAGGATGTCGTTGTTCTTGCAGAAGGACACGATGTCGTGCACAACCAGGAAATACCCCGGAAATCCCAGCTGAGCAATGATTTTCAGCTCATGCTCGATCTGCTGGTAAGCCTCCGACTGTTCGGCTCGCGCACCGTAGCGCCGCATGGCCCCGGTCATCGTCAGTTCTCGAAGCCAGCTGTTCTCGGTGTGCCCGGGCGGGACATCGAACGGCGGCAGCTTCGGCGCGATCAGCCGCAAGTCGAAGGCGCACTCTCGTCCCAACTCCGCCGCATTTCGAACAGCGGTCGGATGCGCAGCGAACAGCCGGGCCATCTCCGCGCCCGACCGTAGATGCGCACCACCAGTGGGTCCGAGCCAGCCGGACGCCTCGTCCAAGCTCTGCCGAGCACGAACCGCCGCCATCGCCATGGCCAATCGTCGACCCCTCGGTGCGGCGAAATGCGCTCCGGTAGTGGCAATCACACCGAGCCCGAACTGCTCGGCGAGCACCCCGAGCATGGCGTTGCGCTCGTCGTCCTCCGGTATCCCGTGATGTGTGAGTTCGACGGTGACCCGATCGCTGCCGAATCGATCGACCAGTTCGCGCAGCGCGTGCGCCGCCGCATCGATCCCGCCGGTCTCGAGAGCCTTACGCACATGCCCCTTGCGGCAGCCCGTCAGAATCTGCCAATGTCCGGCCGCCGCCTCCGTGAGTGCATCGAAGTCGTACTGAAGCTTGCCCTTTTCCCCACCCGCTAGATGCGCGGCGGCGATCTGCCTGGAGAGTCGCCGGTACCCCTCCTGCCCCCTGGCAAGGACCAGGAGATGCGTGCCGTCCGGATCCGGAGAACCGGTACGGGAATCCGTCGCATCCAAAGACAGCTCGGACCCGAAGACGGTCCGCATATTCAGCTCCTTGGCGGCCTCCGCGAAGCGGACGACTCCATAGAACCCATCGTGATCGGTGAGCGCGATCGCTTCCAGACCGAGCCGGACCGCCTCCTCGATCAGTTCCTCGGGATGGCTCGCGCCGTCGAGGAAGCTGTAGGCGGAATGAGCATGCAACTCCGCATAGGGCACCCGCGGCCCGTCGATGGGCTCAATGGCGTCTGCCACGTACTCGCCACGCTTGCGAGACCATGCGGGGCTATCTCCACCGTCCCCCGGATACATCGCCTCCGGATTGGTGGGCCCAGGTCTCCCCGACAACACCCGCTCCAGTTCGGACCACGTCGGCGGTCCGTTGCTCCAACCCATAGCTCGAACATACATTCGATCACCGACAAGGTGCAGAATTAGCACTGACATGAAAGTCCGAAAATTCCTTCACACCCCTAGGCGTAGAACTTACTTTGGAGTAAGTTGTTCTGAGTAACACTTACTTCGCTCGCCCAACAGGAGATTCGATGACCGACTACATCGTCACCGGCGGCACCGGATTCTTAGGCCGCAACGTGCTTCCACTGCTGCTGGAACGCGACCCGCTGGCCGAAATCCATGTGCTGGTCCGACAGGCGTCGGTCGCAAAGCTCGAGGAGCTGGCGAAGCACTGGCCCGGCAGCGATCGGGTCCATCCCTTGGTCGGCGATCTTGCCGAGCCAGGCCTCGGACTCGACGGAACGCCCCCGAATGCCGACCACATCGTCCACCTCGGCGCGATCTACGACATGACCGCCGGCGACGAGCAGTCCACCACCAACGTCGAAGGCACCCGCGCAGTCGTCGAACTCGCCCGCCGGCTCGATGCAACCCTGCATCACGTTTCCTCGATTGCGGTATCCGGCGACTACGCCGGCGACTACGGCGAATCGGATTTCGATCTCGGGCAAGGGTTTCCCACGCCGTATCACCGCACGAAGTTCGAAGCCGAGAAGTTGGTTCGGACCGCGGAGGGCCTGCGGTGGCGTGTGTATCGCCCAGCGGTGGTCGTCGGGAACTCCGTCACTGGCGAGATGAACAAAATTGACGGGCCGTACTACTTCTTCCCGTCCTTCGAAGCCCTAGGCAAGCTGCCGAGTCGCGCACCGATGACCGTCCCGAAGCTCGGCGCAACCAACATCGTTCCGGTCGACTACGTCGCCGCAGCGATGGTCGAGTTGATCCTGCGGCCAGGACTGGATGGGCGAGCATTCCATCTCGTCAACCCGAGGCCGCAACCCATCGGGGAAATCTATTCAGCACTCGCGAAGGCGGCCGGCGCACCGCGATTTATTGCCCCGGCTCCCGCCTTCCTAGCGCGCCCGTTTCTCGAATCCAAGTCGAATCGCGCCATCGTGAACGCGCGCACCTTCATCCTTCGCCAGCTCGGCATCCCGGAATCCGTGCTCGACAACTTCATCCTCCACACTGTCTTCACCACCAAAGAGACCGAAGAAACGTTGCGTAGCAGCGGACTTCGCGTTCCCGAGCTCGGGTCGTACGCACCCAACCTGTGGAAGTACTGGGCAGCCAACCTCGACCCGAACCGCGCTCGCCGGGCACACCCCGACGGTGAATTGGTAGGTCGACACATCATCATCACCGGCGCGTCGTCAGGAATCGGCCGGGCCTCCGCCATTGCTGCGGCTCAGAAGGGCGCAGTGCTGTTCCTCCTCGCACGACGAATCGACGAGCTCGAAGAGGTCGTCGCCGAGATCCGGGCAGACGGCGGCCAGGCCTTTGCGTACCAGTGCGACATCACCGAACAAGAAGGTGTCGACCAGACCGTCAAGTCGATCCTCGACGAGCACGACCATATCGACATGCTCGTCAACAACGCCGGCCGGTCGATTCGCCGCGCCGTTCACCGTTCCACAGATCGCATGCACGACTTCGAGCGAACCATGGCAGTCAATTACTTTGGCGCCGTACGGATCACACTCGCGCTACTACCTCAGATGCGCGAACGTCGATTCGGCCACATCGTGAACATCAGCAGTGCCGGCGTCCAGACCAGCACGCCGCGATTCGCCGCCTATGTAGCGAGTAAGGCGGCACTCGACAAGTTCGCCGAGGTCACCGGAGCCGAGATGCGGAGTGACGGCATCTCGTTTACCACGATCCACATGCCGCTGGTGCAAACACCGATGATCACCCCGACGCAGGGCCTCAACGCCGCGCCTGCCGCGAGTGCGAAATGGGCAGCAGCAACGGTAGTGCGCGCACTCACCGAGCGGCCGCTGCGGATCGACGTTCCCTTCGGGACGCTGGCCGAGTACGGCAACCTGGTGACACCCCGACTCACCCAGGCACTCATGCATCAGTTCTATCGGAGTTTTCCGGACTCACCGGCGGCGAAGGGGCTGTCCGAGTCCGAAGCACCGAAGTTGCCGCCGATGCCTCAGGCGTTTCGACCGCGGTCCGGCAAGGCGCGACCGGTGCGGCGGGGAGCAGCCAAGGTTGCGCGTCGACTTGGGCGCTGGGTCCCCGGCACACAGTGGTAACTACACAGTGGTAACTGGTGAAGATATAAGTAGCCCCGCCAGCGGGTCGGGGGTCTGCTGGCGGGGCTGATTAGGTAGTCGCTGCACCGCTACGCGTCGTTACACAATGTTCCGGTCTTTTTCTGATAATTTTCCCCGACCGAGCTCCACGACGGTCTCGACGGCGACGGCGGAGACCGGTTTCGGCGCTGCGCCGCAGCTCGCAGGCCTTGCCGGCAGCGTCCAGGTGCGGAGGATCGCCTCCCATCGCCGCCCGTCCCGATGGCGAACTAGTGGCGTTTTCCCCGTTTCGTCGACCTCGAGGTCGCCCGCATCCGCCGAAACGACCTGTCTGATTGCCACCTCAGCGGCTTGCCCGCCAGGTTGGTAAGCGCTGCGCCCACGCAGTCCGTCGACAGAAACGACGCCCTTCATAGCCTCGGC
>JBBSKP010000234.1:0-7494 GCA_038256175.1 Mycobacteriales bacterium | reverse complement strand
GCTTCAACCGGCTCAAGCAGTGGCGCGGCATCGCGACCCGATACGACAAATACGCCCTGACCTACCTCGGCGGCGTACTACTGGCCTGCGCTGTCATCCACGCCCGCGTGGCGGCCACTGAATCGGGAGACACGCCCTAGGTGGTCAGGTGCGGGGTGGACGCTCACGCGCGCGTCGGTACGCGTCGGTGATGGTCGTCGTTTCGAGCTCAAGGGCGCGTGCGATCTTTTCGGCCAGGGCATCGGTGAGGCGCGCCTCGCCGCGTTCGAGGCGTCCGAGAGTCGTGTCGCTACACGCGATCTGGTCGGCGAGTTGTCGCTGTGTCAGACCGGCGAGGATCCGCAGGTCGCTCAGTGTCCGCATGCTGTCGGTGACGACCACGAGAGTCTCGATGCTGACTCCGAGAATGTTGGCAGCGCGCGCGAGAAGGTCGGGTTGCGGTGCCGCTCGTCCGGTTTCCCAGTTGTGGACAGATGTGGGATCGACGCCGACATGCCGTGCGAGGGTGCCGCGGGTCATCTGTGCGGCTTCACGTGCGGCTTCGAGAGCCTGCGGTTGAAAGCCGTTCAGGGCTCGTCTGCTCACCGAATTTTCTCGATCATCGCTGGACATCATATGATGAATATAGCTACCATCGATAAATTCCGCATATAGATTCGATAGGGGGCTTGCAGATGGCGCCGAAGACGTGCACGAACGACGACGTCGCGATCACGTCGAAGACAAACGTGCGAATCGAAGACGCTGCACCACAACAGGCAGAACGATTCGTCGGCCGCCCGACCTCGTCGGCGGAAGGTGCAGGCATAGACGCCGGATGCCGTTTCGTCAGTTGGCTGCCCACCCCCGCCATCGCCCGTCGAATAGGCGTCCGATGACGACCGCACGAACAGAAAATCGCACCTCAGGCAGGTGCCCTCGTCCACAGATCCAGACGCAGTCTGACCAGCTGCCGAACCGAATCGAGCTCCCGATGACAGTGTCAATTGAGCACACAATTTGCCCCAACACCTCTGCCGGAAAGCGCAATTCGCACAAGTCCTCACCGGCACCGCGACTCGCTACACTAGATGCGACCGGAGTCCCCGCCCGGTCTGCTCTGCCCAGTTGTGACGACGGTTGGTCCCTGAAATCACAACACACGGGCGCAGGGGGACGCGGCGAGCAGTTTTGGACAACTGCTCGCCGCGTCAACACAAACTCCGTCGAGCTCACCGTCCCGACCGAGAACGTTCGCTACCACATCAACGCGCTGCTCTGCGCAGGCATGACGGTGAAACTAATTGCAGCCCTGGCAGTTCTAACGCCAGCAGCAATCAGGCACCTTCGAAAGACATCGACGACCACGACTGCGCCCGACATCGCTGCAGCAGTCCTCGCAATCACCTTCCATCCCAGCCGAGGTCGCGTGTCCACACCGTCGATCGGCGCACGACGCCGCCTCCGCGCGCTGAATTCGATGGGCTACAGCGACGCCTTCCTTGCGCGAAGGTTGGGTGTCGATCTCGATGTCGTATCCCACATGCCCGAGGTGGGCCTGATCGGAACAACTCTCTGGGAATCCATCGACGATCTCTACGACGAACTTGCGATGCAGGTAGGACCAGACACCGAAGTTCGTGACCGCTCTCGCGCAGCTGGCCTCGTTCCCCCGCTGGGATGGAACGACGACGAGATCGACCACCCCAAGGCCAAGCGGAAAGACCGTGCGAAAGGGCTCGTCGGCTCGGATCCCGCGGCAATCATCCGCCGAGTCCGCGGCGAACGAGTCGCACTGCACACCGCCGACGTCAAGGAAATTATGCGGATCGCGCTGATCGGGAACTGGTCTCCGCGGCGCGTGGCAGACGTTCTCGGGATCGAGGTGGAGTCGGCGACCCGAGAAATGAGTCGCCACCGCACCTCCAAGGATCCGACCGCACACCAAACAGCTGCTGCTGCCTGACCCGAGAGGAAGCCGAAAGTGAACTCACGACCGCATTTCCCTTGCGCTGCAAGCGTCGCATGGCAGGAAAAGCTCTGTGCCCCAACACCGGACCAATGCAAGACACCCCAGTCAAGGAGCGCGCGTGAGCAGAACAGTCCCTCCACGATCGATGAGAGCAGAGCCCGCAGCGATGATGTACCACAACACAATTCGACAAACCCGGAAATCCGGCAAGCGTGTGAGCCTGATTATGATCGCGGCGGCCATCGGCACCATGTCCGTTGCGTCGGGTTGTGCAGCCGACCGCGCCGCAGCGCACCCAGCATCGACTGCGCCGGGGATCACGTCTCCGCTCACCGGCGTAGCGGATCAACAGGGCTCGACGAGGTCCGTCGGCGGATTGAGGCTGGTGCACTCACCCAATTCGGTGACCGACGACATGAGCCTGCAGTCGGGCCAATGCCATCTGGTGGTTCGGCCGGCGGGTCTTAGTGGCCCGGATGTGGCGTGCACTCCAGGGGCCGTAGACCCAGCCGTTACTGACGACAACATTTCTACGACTATCTGCACATCGGGCTATACCGACACAGTGCGCCCGCCATCTGCAGATACGGGGCGCATCAAAACCAAGATGTACGACTGGTACGGCGTAACACGAGCTGCCACAGATGAACTCGACCACCTCGTTAGTCTCCAGCTCGGAGGAGCGAACTCGGTTTCCAACCTGGCTCTCGGACATGACGTCTAATCCTTTCTGCATGAGGCCGTCGCCCTGCGACGAAGGAATGGGGCGCGAATACGCGCGGATTCGATCGTGCTTCGAGCCTGATTACGGGACCACGCTTAACCTGCCCTTCCAATTCGAATGCTCTCTGCAGGTGGGCATTCGAAGGCAGCGGCTCAGAATTCAGAGCCTCTCTCAGGTTGCGCGTCCAATTTCGCTGAGCTGCAAGGGCATCGAGCGCTTCGTGTGCAATGCGAACCAGATTCGACGGGTCGTGGCGTGAGAGACGCAACCGTTTCGCAACTTGCTCCTCGGTGATGAGATCAGCCATCAGATGCTCGAATCCTCTCGGCGAGTACACGCCCTGCTGGCGTAGTGATATACGCTCGCACAACTGTCGACCGACCCACAGCAGCCTGCGCCGGCACCATCCGATCCACCTGCGACGTCGCCCGACACGATCATCGCGTCGATCGAGGCCCTGGCCGGTCTGCACGCTCGCGGGATACTCAGCGACGAGGAGTTCTCGGCGAAGAAAGCCGAACTCCTTTCCCGCCTGTAACCGTGTCGCCTCGCGGGGTGATCGCTGCGGATCAGCAGGACGTAACGAGCGGACTCCGATCTGCCTCCGCGAACTCGCCTTGCGCGTACATACCGGCAGGGTCACGCGGTGCACCGACCGATCGGCGCAGCCCAGCCGCCGCTCCCTACCGCCTACTTTTCGTCACGGTGACAGCAGAAACGCGCTGAGCAGGTGGTTTTCGCTTATGTTGGTAACGACGATTATCGTCGGCTTATCTCCGCCTGTCATAGCGGTTCGGAGAGTACGCCCGGGGGCCGGGCAAGTACGCCACCGACCACTTCTGCCAACCTTCGGACTGTTCGACGCTGCCATCGCACCTGATGCGCGCCACGAAATCACCGGCGTCGGCGGCCTGCCGCAGCACCTCCGCATGGACGTACGCCTTCCGCACCGCAGGCGCCAACCTCGACGGCACGAGCACGCTGAGCGGAATCCATACATCAGACACCACCTGAGCATGCCTGATCCGCACACATAGCACTGAGGACGGCCGGCGGCCAGTTCACCCGGCGGTAAATCACGAGTACGTCACCCGCCGCCGGATCGGATCCGACGCCGACCACAGAGTCAGTCGATGTCGGATTCCTCGAGCAGCGCCAGAGTCTGCTCGAAGAGTCGATCGGCGTGGTCTTCGACGAGATTGAGAATGTCGCCCACGTCGACCAGTGCCGTATGCGCACGGTGGCGCGCGTGCAGCCCGCGTTCGAAGGCGTGCGGGTCGAGCCGACGTTGCTTTACCGCGTCCGGTCGATCCCCGGCGACATCGATGCGGCCCCGGGGCACCGACACAGTTCGACAGGCAATTGTGTGCTCAGGACTCTCACCACGCACGTGCGCAGCCACGATCGCCGCTACAGCCGCCGCGCTCAACCGCGCATCGGCAGCCAACGGCAGATGGCCCCATCGGTCGATGGGCACGAACACCGGCCGCGTCGAGTCCGTCCCTCCCTCAGATTGCGGCGAAAGTCGTTGTGCAGCAGTCCTATCGTCTCGCAATGCAGCGGCCAGCATGCGCGTACTCGGATACTGCGCGGAGAAGTCCAGCACCGCGATCCACCGCTGGTAGATCTCGGTGGCGGGCTCCCCCCCGTCCAGTCGGTCGTGATGCGGTGATCGCCGACAGACACATCATTACCGGCGACGCTGACCTCGTCCCGGCGCAGTCGGGCGATCCGGTCGAACCGCAGTCCGGCGCCGGCGAACAGCAGCACGACGGCGTCGCGGCGGCCGAACAACCCGCCCGGCCAACCAGAAGTAGGCTGCTGCTGCAGAATCGGCGCCAGAGTCGAGCGCAGATCAACCAGACGCTGCTGTCTGCGGCTATCCAGTGTCTCCCGAAGTGCCGGTGCCGCACCGGGTTCGGAGTGACCGCGGTGGCAATGGACCCAGTTGATCGCGCTCACCCGCCGCACATGCGTGGCCTCTCCGGCCGGATTGGCAACCAGAAACTCCAGCACTGTCGCCGAGTCCGCGGGAAGACATCTGCGCTCCATGGCCGTACACCAGTCGGCGAACAGCGCCCATTCGTAGCGATACCGCCGCCCGACACCGGTCGTGAACTGCTCGGCCGCAACGGTTTCCGTACTGCGCCTCATACCTAAAGGCCGATGCTGGTGACCGCATTCGCGATCAGTGGGGCGTGCTCGCGGGCATAGGTTTCCAGGATCGCCGGGTTCGCGTGCCCGGTTTGGCGCATGATCGCGTGGGCATCGGCGCCGTTGCGGAACGCTTGGGTGACGAACCCCGCACGTAGAGAATGGCCGCCCAACCGGGCCACGAACTCCTCGTCGTAACCCGCTGCTTCGGCGCGGCGCCGGATCACGGCATGCACCCCAGCGCCGGACAAGGCACCGGTGGAGAAATTGCCGTTCTTGCGGATTGCCCGGAACACCGGCACGTCTCGATCACAGGCGCCGCGGCCGCGGCCGAGGGTGCACACATGTCCGTCGAAGTCGTTCGCCGAGTGGAGAGCTCGGATCACCTGCGTTCGGCGCCCCGTGTCCCAGGCGGTGACCACGTCGAGCCACCGCACATACGCACACGGCGGACACGTCTGGTGGGACCCGGTGACCGGTAACGCCCGGATCGCGCCGCGGCCGTCTTGATCGGTCTTCGACATGCCCAGTCGGACGTGCAGCCCGTCGTGCGGATGCCGGATCACGTCACCGATGGTGAGACCGGCCAGTTCGGAACGGCGAAACGCACCGGCGAATCCCATCAACAACAGGGCACTGTCGCGGCGCTCCGTAACCTGCGCCGCCCACCCGGTGACGTCTCTGCGTGCGGCGTCGAGGATGGTCCGCAGGTCGTCCACCAACAGCGGTGCGACCCGTTTGGTCGGCCGCTCCCGTGCGACTGCCATCGTGCGACGAATCCCCGAGAGCGTTGAGCGGACCATCTCGTGATCGGCGACGGCACCGTGGCCGGCCGTGCGGTGTGCGTGGTTGATCGAGGCGATCCACCGGCTCAACGTCGCCGCCGAGTAGGCCCGCACCCCTGCCGGGGTGCGCAGCGAGGATGCGTCGACCAGATACGCCGCGACTACGGTGGGGTGCGCCGGCAATGCGGTGTGGTTCTCCCGCCAGCACCAGCGGTCGAACCGTTCCCAGTCCGACCGGTAGGCGCGTCGCGTCGCCGGGGCCTTCGAGGCCGCGACAGTGGCGGTGATCCGGCTGGTGGTGAACGGATCGAGGCCCACGTCCGTGCGATGAGCAATCGACGGCGCACCAGTGAGATCGGCCTCCGCGAACTCGCTGTCGGCGTACATACCGGCAGACTAACCGCGGCCACCGACCGATCGGCGCAGGCCAGCCGTGGTTCCACCGCTTGTTTTCGTCACGGTGACAGCGGGAAACGCGCTGAGCAGGACGTTTTCGGAGATAGCTGCGGTAATGACGATTATCACGCGCGCAATCACTTGGTCTTGTCCGGAGCGGCATGGTCAGCGCATTACTACGATGACCGTACGACCTTCGCCGTTGGCCATAAACTCTCGGCCGATGGGCCGGAACCGCGATACCGGACCCTGAGCGATACTCGGGCATCGGCTGGTGGCGCAGTGGATCGACCCTGCGACTCAGGCGATCTGTTGTGAAAGCAGATCGAGTTCGTGATGTAGCCGAGCGATACGTTCCTCGGGTGTGCCCGTGTCGGTTCGCATCGCGGACAAGACCAGGCTGCGGACCATGGTGGACACGGGCAGGTTCCGCTCGTCGGCGAAAGCCTCGAGGGTGGCGTACTCGTCGTCGTTGAGCCGGACCTGCAGCGTCTTGCTCCGGCCGTGCCCACGGGTGATCTTCGCGCCGGCCGGGATGTCGGCGTCACGGCCTTGCTCGGAGGCTGTGGCTTCTTCGTCGAGCAGGTGCCCCAATTCGCTCATTGTTCCCACTCCTGTCGGTAGCGACGTAGGTCGGTGGTGTTCGACCGCCACGCATTGACCCCGTGGATCCGGCCCTCGTATTCGAGAACGATCACGGTGATCACCGCCTCCACGGCCTGCGAGTAGCCGATGACGCGGACGCTGCGGCCGGATTTGCTGGCCGGGTCGGGCTCGATGACCAGACGCAGCGGGTCGCTGAGCGCGTCGTTCGCCTCCGCAGGACTGACGCCATGTTTGGCGGAAATGTAGTTTCCACGCTCGCTCCAGTCCGCCTCGGACACCACCCACATAGCGTAGTGCATTATAGCGTAGTGCATTGCACTACAAAGTATGACCCGGTCGTACACGACCTGCTCGTCGGAGTTCGACGAACGCAGGCGCAATGAACTCCCTGATCCCCACCCGAGCACTGCTCGCCGCGGGCCACGGAATGGTCGACGTACGGTGGACTGTCGCGACGGGGGAGGTCGGCAGCCGATGACCAGGCGCCGCGTGGCGCCCGGCGATTCTTCAGTCGCCCAGCCAGATCCGCAGACGACAGACCCGCAGCATGTCCAGCACAAGGCCGGCCGGCAGATCCCGGTCCGGATCATCGACCAGAGTGTGCTCCACCTCGCGGAAGAACAAGCTCGGCGCCACCGCGAAGGTGCGCTCGATATCGGCCGCGGGGCCGCCGCCGAAACGATGCCACCGCAGGGCGTAGTCGACCAGGCTCGCCGCTCTGCCGTTCACGTTCGTAGAAGTGCGCATAGAGTGTGCCTCTCCCTCCGGATCGACCTGTCAACCGATCGTGACCGGCGGATGTTACGACGCAGGGCGCTGCCCGGAGTCCGTCATGTTTCCTGGCAGAACCTGGGTTCTCAGCCCGCGTGCAGCGACCT
>JBBSKP010000233.1:0-7532 GCA_038256175.1 Mycobacteriales bacterium | reverse complement strand
GTTGCTCGAGCAACGAACCCGACACGGCTGTGCGCCAGTACTGCCAGAAAGTCTGCGACAAGCTCCACCGGAGTCCCGAGGTCGATACCGGGGCTATGTCCCGCGTCGGCAATCGCACGCGTGGAATCCGCGGCCACCGGGTCGACGAAGATCGCCAAGGGCGCTGCGACGACCAGTTCGAGTGCATCCGAAAGCTGCTCTGCCGAGCAGTCGAGGTGGAACCGGACGGCCGTGTACGCCGGCGGCTCCGCGTCGGTGTCGAGCGCGACGATCACGCTATCCGGCGCGTCCTGACCTTCGGACGCCGTGACCACGCGAGCACCCACCATCGGATCAGAAGTCGTTGAGCTGCGCGGATACAGCAAGCCAGCAGTCAGCGAGGGCCGCTCGCGCTGCGGGGGCGCACTCAGGGTCAGGGGGATCGACACGTGGCAACGATATTCGACCTGGGACTTGCGTATGCGACGACAGTAACTTAGCTTAGGATTACCTCACTTACCACCTCGGAGGAGTCACATGACGCGCTCGATCACCCAAGCGGGACCCTCCACTGCGGAACGCATACGCAGTGCGTGTGCCCGTTCCGACAACTCGATGCTGGCGATACCCGGCAGCGACCCGATCCCCACCGCTGTCCACCACCTGCGCCCATGCGGAGACGTCGTCGTTGCCGTCGACACCGATTCGATCGCCGCGGCGTTGGCATGGCAATCGGGCCACGGCGGCCTCCCAGCCGTTCTCGAACTGACCGACCATGCGCCGTTGCCGCTTCGTGAGCCGGTGCGCTCGCTCGTGTGGCTGCGCGGCACCGTCCGGCCGGTACCGCCGCACGTCGAGCGCGTTCTTGCCGGCGAGGTCGCCGCCGAACATCCCCATCCCGCGCTGTTGGACGTCGGGCACACGACGTCACTGCTGTGGCTACGGCTCGATTCCGCCGTCGTCGCAGATTCGACAGGTGCCGATTCCGTCGGCGTCAACGACCTGCGCGACGCAATTCCGGACCCGTTCTGGGAGGTGGAGACCGCCTGGCTGCAGCATCTCGACGAGGATCACGGTGACGTCGTCGAACAACTCGCGCGCCGGTTGCCACTCGCATTGCGCCGAGGCCGCATCCGTCCGCTCGCAATCGACCGTTACGGCATCACGCTGCGTGTCGAGGGAACCGACGGCGATCGCGATGTTCGGCTTCCGTTCGCCGAGCCTGCCGATGACATCAACGCACTGAGCCGCGCGGTTCGCCTACTCGTCGGCTGCCCGTTCCTCAACGGCCTCAGGACTCGCTGAACGGTTCGCCTTTTCGGCGACCGTGCACAATCACCCTGTGCAGACAGTCGAGGTGGAGCGCGATCCTGCGAAGCGCAAGGGCATCTGGCTCGAGGTCGCAGTAGTACTCGTCGTCACCTTCGGCCTCAGCGGACTCGGCTCGGCGCTGTCGCTGGTGGACAGCGCGCTCGCTCCAGGCGGGCTCGGCAGTCAGACGGTCGCGCTCAACCAGTCCCGGTCGAACATTTCGTTGGTCGACTTGATGTGGCAACTGTTGTCGATCCTGCGACTGTGCGGATGGGCGGCACTCGGCCTGTACCTGCTGTGGCGCAGCGGCGTCGGCTCGCGATTGGTCGGGCTCGCGCGGCCCGGTGCGCGGCGCGATCTGTTGCCCGGCCTCGGACTCGCCGCGTTGATCGGCATTCCCGGGTTACTGCTCTACCTGGCCGCACACGCGCTCGGCGTCAACGTGACCGTCGTGCCGAGTGCGCTGCAGGACCACTGGTGGCGACTTCCCGCCCTCGTCCTTTCCGCGATGGCGAACTCCGCGGCGGAGGAGATTCTGGTCGTCGGCTACCTCATCACCCGGCTGCGCAAGCTCGGCTGGACCGAAAATTCGTCGCTGTTGGCATCTGCTCTCTTGCGCGGGAGCTATCACCTCTACCAAGGCCTGGGCGGTGGACTCGGCAATGTCGTGATGGGACTCGTCTTCGGCCGATACTGGCAGCGCACCAACAAGCTGTGGCCACTGCTCATCGCACATGCCTGCATCGACAGCGTCGCCTACATCGGTTACGCGCTGTTGCGTGGACACGTCTCCTGGTTGCCCTGACCACCACAAACCGCTCGACTGCGTAGAGTCGTTGCTCGTGAACGGCGATCCGCACAACGACGACGCGCGACGGCGACCCCCGCCGCGCCGCCCGGTGCCGCCGCCACCGCACGAGGGCACCCAGATCATCCGCAGAGACGGTCAGCCACAACGCCCGAACCCCCAGCAGGCGTGGTCGCAAGTTCCGCCGCCACCACTCATCCACCGTCCCGACGATGGAATCCAGTACGCACCGCGGCAGCAGCCCCAGCCATACGCGATACCGCCCCGCTACTCCGCACCCCCACCGCCGCCTGCTCCCCCGCGTCGCTCCGATATCCCGCGTGAGGCCAGGCCGCCGAGGCGGCGCCGCAAGCGACATTGGGGACGCCGAATCCTGTTGCTGCTCATCGTCTTACTGCTCGCGATCGGCGGGGCCGGAATCTATCTGGACAGCAAGCTCAACCGGATCGATGCCTTGGCCGACTACCCCGGCCGCATCGGCGATACGCCCGGGACCAACTGGCTACTGGTCGGATCGGACAGCCGCACCGGGTTGACGCCCGAACAGGAGCAAGCGCTGTCGACCGGCGGAGACACCGGGCCTGAGCGCACCGACACCATCATCGTCATCCATGTGCCCAAGTCGGGGCGGGCGACGATGGTGAGCATTCCGCGCGATTCCTATGTCTCCATTCCGGGGTACGGCCAGGACAAGATCAACGCGTCGTTCGCATTCGGTGGCCCACAGTTGCTGGTCCAGACGGTCGAAGGTGCGACCGGTCTGCACATCGATCACTACGCGCAGATCGGGTTCGACGGATTTGCGGGCATGGTCGATTCGCTCGGTGGCCTCGACCTCTGTCTCAAGAATGCGATAGACGATCCGCTCGCCGGGATCAACCTGCCACCGGGCTGCCAAAAGCTCAACGGTGCAGAGGCTTTGGGCTACGTCCGCAGCCGTGCCACACCGCTGGCAGACCTCGACCGGATGAACAATCAACGCGACTTTATGTCGGCGCTGCTGAAGAAGGCGACAGGCGCGGGTACTTTTCTGAACCCGTTCAAGCTGTGGCCTCTCGCGACGGGGGTCGTCGACTCGCTCAAGGTCGATAAAGGTGATCACCTGTGGAACCTGGCGGCGCTCGGCTGGGCGATGCGGAGCGACATGATCACGACTACCGTGCCGATCTCGGGCTTCGAAGACACCGACTCCGGCAACGTCTTGGTGTGGGACGAGCAGCGCAGCGCGGAGTTCTTTGGCGCACTCGCGAACGACCAGCAGATTCCCGATTCCTTGATTACCAAGGGCCCCTGATTTCAGCTCGACGGTAAGGGTAACCTTCGGAACATGTCGAACCCGAATGCGAACGACGAGAGTGCTTTCCACGGACTGGTACGCGAGCAGATCCGGCACGAATTCACGGCGTCACAGCAATACGTCGCGCTTGCCGTGTATTTCGACTCGAATCATTTGCCGCAACTGGCACGACGGTTTTACGCCCAGGCCGCCGAAGAACGCTCGCACGCGCTCATGATGGTGCAGTACCTCCTCGACCGCGATCTCGCGGTCACCGTGGGCGGGCTCGATCACGTGGTGTCGGAGTTCAGCTCGGTTCGCGCCTGCGTCGAGCTTGCGCTCGCACAGGAACTCGCCGTCACCGAAAAGGTCAAGCAGTTGACCCAGACCGCGCGAGAGTCCGGCGACTACCTCGGCGAGCAATTCGTCTCGTGGTTCCTCAAGGAGCAGGTCGAGGAGATCGCAAGCATGCGGACATTGCTCGCGGTGATCGACCGTGCGGCCGGCAATATGTTCGACGTGGAGGAATTCGTCGCACGCGAGCTGAGCACACCCGCCCGCGTCGCCGGTGTCGCACCAAAAGCCGCCGGTGGCGCGTAACAATTGCCGAAATCAGGCGCTGGAAAAATAGAGGTCGAATTGCTCTTGACAAGTTAGGGAATACTGCCCTCATTTAGGCAACACTTGCATGACAGAGCCTCTGACCAGCGATATCTTGGGCTTCATGACTTCGACGACCGAATCCCATCGCAGCAAATTCCATGCCCTGCTCCACGATCAGATTCGCCACGAATTCAATGCGGAACAGCAATACATTGCGACCGCAGTGTGGTACGACAACGCGGATCTGCCCCAGCTTGCAAAGCACTTCTACGCACAGTCGGTGGAAGAGCGCAATCACGCCATGATGATCGTGCAGTATTTCCTCGATCGCGACATGAGTGTCGAACTCAACGGAGTCGACGCCGCGAGGTCCCAGTTCGAAGATGCCCGCGAACCGATCGCGCTCGCCCTCCAGCAGGAGAAGACGGTCACCGACCAGATCATCCAGCTCGCGAGCACAGCCCGCGAAGAGGGCGAGTACCTCGGCGAGCAGTTCATGCAGTGGTTCCTGAAGGAGCAGGTCGAAGAGGTCGCAAGTGTGACGACCTTGCTGACCATCGCCGACCGGGCCGGCTCGAACCTATTCGACCTCGAGGAGTTCGTTGCTCGCGAGATGAGCACACCGAAGGACACCAGCGGAGCACCCGCAGCCGCAGGCGGCTCGATCTAGCTCGTCACGTCAGCGCAGGGTCACCTGGCGGCTCCGAAGGCCGTCGCGTGCCCTGCGCTCGTCGGACGTCAGCGGTGCGTCGACCGCAACCGCTGCGACCAAGCGCTCATCCAGTTCTGTTGCGGCGCTGATCCATTCGTTCGGGTGCTGTTCCGGGTCGAGGTCGAAGACGGGCACCAGCAGCCCGTGCGTGCGGAACGATCCCGCAAACCGCGAACCCTCGCCGAGATGCAGGTTGCCTGCCGCGTGCAGCCGGGCAAGCGCCAACATCAGTTCGTCTTCACCCTCGGGGCGGACCCAACGCAGGTGTGCCTTGTCGCCCGCGTCGACCCACCACGCCGCGGCTAGACCTTCGAGCCGAGCCGACGGCATGATCGCACCGTTGGCCTGCTCTACCGTCGCGGCGACCTCGGGGCTCGGTTCGGCGCCTTGCGGCAGCCACCAGTTGAAGTCCTTGTGCACGGTGATGTCCAGGGCTGCGTTCGCGTCGATGACGTCGGCAAACCGCGGACTGTCGGGACCCAGTTCGGCGGCGACGAGCGATTCGCCTGCGTCGGCGGCCTGGGCCCACTGCACTGCCGCACCGAGATCCGCGACGGGATCTGGAGACTGCGACTGCACCTGTACGGCGACGTAACCGGTCTTCTCGTCACCTTCATTGCGCACGAGTGCCGCAACCGCACCAGGAAGAACGGTGGCCAGCAACACCGCGCCGGCACCCTTCACGGGCAGCGGCGCTGTGGCCGAGGGGACGAATTCGCGCAACGCGACCAGGTCGCACTCGGCGGCGAGTCCCTCGAAGGGACGCGTCACGGCGGACGCGGCTTGCTCCAACGCCGCTCGGCGCTCGGCGAGCCGCTCGGCCCGATTACTACCCGGCTTCGGACTGTTGCGCTTGCTCTTCTTTGCCACGAGGCAAAAACCTACACCGCGCTTGCAGCGACGCTTGCCCCGATCTCTGGTTACTATTCGCGAATCGTCACCCACCACGGGACGGAGTGCAATGTTCGGAATCGTCAGGCCCTGTCGCCACCGGCTGTCCGAAGGCATGCGGACACAGTGGATGGCCCACCTGTGCGGGCTCTGCCTCGCGCTGCGTAACGACCACGGTCAGTTCGCGCGGGTCGCCACCAATTACGACGGCCTGATCATCTCGGTGCTTGTCGAAGCGCAGTCACAGCAGTCCGCGGGTTTCCGGCGCACAGCAGGGCCCTGCCCACTGCGCGGTATGCGGACCGCATCGGTGGCGCACGGCGAAGGCGCCCGCCTCGCGGCGACGGTGTCGTTGGTCCTCGCATCGGCCAAGGTTCGCGATCACATCGCAGATCGCGACGGTGTGTTCGCGCGCCGTCCGATGGCAGCCGCTGCCAAGCGGGTGGCCGCATCGTGGGATCGGGGCGGCGCCCGCGCAGGGTCCGACCTCGGCTTCGACACCGCCGTGTTGCTCGACGCGATCGATCGCCAGGCTGACATCGAAGCTGCGGCAGGATTGGGCACCTCGCTGCTCGACATCACCGCACCGACCGAACGTGCCACGGCAGAAGCCTTCGCCCACACGGCAATTCTCGCCGGTCGACCAGCCAACGCCGAACCACTGCGCGAGGCGGGCCGACTCTTCGGTCGCCTTGCGCACCTGCTCGATGCGGTCGAGGACCTCGCCGACGACGCGGCAGCCGGTGCGTGGAATCCGATCGCCGCAACGGGAACCGAACTGGCAGAAGCGAAGCGGCTGTGCGACGACGCGGCCTGCGGAGTGCGGCTCGCGCTGCGCGACGCGGACTTCGTCGAGGGGAAACTCGCTCACCTGCTGCTTGCACACGAGCTGCAGATATCGGTCGATCGCGTGTTCGCGACGTTCCAGCCGTGGGAGAAGCCGCCGGGCGCACCACCCGAACCGCCACCCAATCGACGCGGAACGATGGAAGGCTGCGCGCTCTGGACCGGCCTCTGCTGCACCGGCCAATTGTGTTGCCGCGACCCGTATCACGATCCGTGGACCGGCCAACCCAGGCAGGGCTGGTGCCGGGGCGGAAACTGCACCAACTGTTGCGACTGCGATTGTTGTGACTGCGACGGCTGCTGCTGCGACTGCTGAGCGTTAGGCCGATTCGGCGAGCAGCGTTTTCGTTCGGCCCGGATAGTTGGAGGCGATCCAGCTGACACCGAGTTCACGGCACAGCTTCACGTCATCGGCGTCGTCGACCGTCCAGCAGTACGTCGCACGACCGGCGGCGGCCGCGCGGTCGACAAGGTCCGGATGGTCGCGCAAGGTCTTGATCGACGGACCGACCGCCGTCGCGCCGACGGTGGTTGCCGCGCCGCCGCCCAGATAGCGCGACGAGTCACCCAGAAGCACGGTCGGCAGCAGCGGTGCCGAGCGGCGGATCCGCCAGACAGCCGTCGCCGCAAACGACATCACCACAGCACGCGAATAGTCCGCCGACGCCGGGGAGGCGATCCCGAACCGCTGCAACTCGGCCAACAGCTTGTTCTCGACCAAACCGCCGTACCGCACGGGATGTTTGGTTTCGATGAACAGCTTGGTCGGCCGGCTCTTCCAGTCCAACACCAGCGTGATCAGCTCACCGAGAGTGAGCACCTTTGCCGATTCCGCGCTGCCACCGAAGTCCAGTTGCTGCAACGCCTCCAAGGTCATCTCACTGACCAGACCGGAACCCGTCGACGTGCGATCGACCGTCCGGTCGTGCACACAGACAAGATGCCCGTCACGAGTGAGCCGGACATCGCATTCCAGACCGTCAGCGCCCTCCTGCAGGGCGAGCTCGTAGGCAGCGAGTGTGTGCTCCTGACGCGCCGCAGACGCTCCCCTGTGCGCAACCACGAATGGCGAGCGGTTGTCGGGGCTCACTTCGCCATGACCTCCT
>JBBSKP010000232.1:0-7571 GCA_038256175.1 Mycobacteriales bacterium | reverse complement strand
TGGTGTTGCGCCCGGACTCAGCACCGTCTTCGTCGATCATCAGGGCAACTCCACCGAGTCGATGGAAGAGGCGCGTGAGGTTGTGCGGCAGGTCAAAACGCTGCTCGGAACACCCTGGACCGATCCGCGTGACGGAGATGGACCACGGCCGCTCGCTCAGCGCGACGTGCTGGTTGTCGCGCCATACAACGCCCAAGTCAGTCTGATCCGTTCGCTGCTCGCCAAGGCCCGGCTCAACGACGTCATGGTCGGCACCGTCGACAAGTTCCAGGGGCGCCAGGCTGCGGTCGTGGTCGTGTCGATGACTGCATCGGCCATCGAAGACGTGCCGCGCGGCATGTCATTTCTGCTGTCTCGAAACCGGCTGAACGTTGCGATCTCACGTGGCATGTGGAAGGCGGTACTGATCCGATCCCGCTGGCTGACCGAATACCTCCCGGTCAGCCCAGAAGGAATGGCTCAGCTCGGAGCGTTCATGCGATTGACCTAGACCTCGATCGCCTTCGCAGCAATCAGGCCTGCCATATCGTCGAGCTGGGCCAGCATCGCGTCACCGTTGCGGTCCACGAGCCAGCGCAATACGAGTCCGTCGAGCAACGCGAGACTGAACCGCGCGATCGCCGGGAGCGGCTCCAACCAAGTGACGCTGGCGCGTCGTGCACATTCGTCGAGAAACGCGCTCGCCTCTTCGTCCATCATCCGGTACTGCTCCGTGGCAATCGCCCCAGCCAGATTCGGAATGTCGGACTCCGGGTGACCGCCGTTGCGGAGCGCGAATGACGTGAGTTCGTACGTCAGCAGCTGCCGTTGCGGCGTCGACTCGATCAACGGCCACATCGCGCTCAATCCGCTGTGGATCAGAATTCGCAGTCCTCGGATGCCCTGCGGATCGGAAGTGCTGGTCGCCTCGCCGAAGGCGAAACGCATCGACTCGCTCAGTTGCAGGACCATCACCTCACCCATCGCGGCGAGTAGAGCTTCCTTGTTTTCGAAGCAGTAGTGGACGACGCCCAGGGAGACCCCTGCTTCCTCGGCAACGGCCCGGATCGTCACCGAGGCGATCCCGCCGCGCTCGGCAACAGTGAGAGCCGACTCGACGAGTTGTGCCCGCCGTTCGTTCGCCGGAAGTCGATTCAGCATCCTTCAACTGTAGAACTCGCTGCAGTCAGCAGCAGCTACTCTGGGCGAGTGGGCAATATGCGCCTCCGCGCGATCGCCGGAATAGTCTCCGCCGGGGTGATTCTCGGTGTCGCCGAGCTCCTGTCTGTGGCATTCGGCGCGGACAGCGCGCCGCTGAATGCACTCGGCTCAGTTGTGGTCGATCACACTCCCGACGCCGTCCGGGAGTGGGCGATTCAGACCTTCGGCACGTCGGACAAGACGTTTCTTTTCATCGCGATGAGCGTCGTCAGCATCGTCGTTGCTGCGATCGCAGGCATTCTGGAGCGATCCAACCGGCCGCTGGGGTCGGCAATGTTCGCGGTGTTCGCGATCCTCGGGGCGGCAGCGGCCGTCACTCGCCCGGACGCGTCGTGGACGTTCGCGATCCCGGTGATCGTCGGCGCCGCCGTTGGCATTGCCGTCCTTCGAATGTTGGTCGGCAGGCTGGAGACGCCCGCGACCCAAGCGCCCTCGGCAGAAGTGCAAACATCTTCCGACGACAGCCGCCGGGAATTCCTCGGAATGGTCGCCGCAGCAGGCGTCGTTGCGCTTGTCACCGGCATCGCCGGTCGCCTCTGGGGAGCAAGCGCACGTGATGTTTCGGCAAGCCGCGCCGCCGTCAGGCTTCCCGCTCCACCGACCCCCGCGCCGCCGTCACCGCCGGGAGCGGACCTCCGACTTCCTGGACTCTCGACTTACGTCACTCCGAACAGCGAGTTCTACCGAATCGACACGGCGCTCGTCATCCCGCAGGTGTCGACCGACGACTGGTCGTTGCGCATTCACGGCATGGTGGATCGTGACATCACACTCAGCTTTGCCGATCTGAGCGCGCGGAAACCGGTCGAGCGGTACGTCACGCTCGCGTGCGTTTCCAATCCCGTCGGCGGCGATCTGATCGGAAACGCCAAGTGGCTCGGGTACCCGATCAAGGACTTGTTGGAGGAAGCCGGCGTTCATCCGGACGCCGACATGGTGCTCTCCAGCAGTGTCGACAATTTCACGGCGGGTACGCCTCTCCAGGTCCTCATGGACGGCCGCGACGCGATGCTCGCAATCGGCATGAACGACGAACCGCTCCCGGTGTCACACGGTTTTCCAGCGCGACTCGTGGTTCCCGGCCTTTACGGATACGTCTCGGCAACCAAATGGGTGACAGACCTCGAGGTAACTCGCTTCGACCGCGCGAAGGCGTACTGGACGAAACGCGGCTGGTCGGAGCGCGGTCCGATCAAAACCGAATGCCGGATCGATACCCCGACGGGATCATCGGACTTGTCGGCAGGCCACATCTTTGTCGCCGGCGTCGCGTGGGCGCAGCATCGTGGGATCAAAGGTGTCGAGGTTCAGGTCGACGACGGCGAGTGGAAGCAGGCTCGGCTCGCCGACGACTTCTCGATCGACACCTGGCGCCAGTGGGTCTACGAGTGGGATGCGACGCCGGGCCAGCATGTTCTTCGCGCTCGGGCGACGGACAACACCGGCGAAACCCAGACATCAGACGAGATGGATGTCGTCCCCGACGGCGCAACAGGCTGGCCGAAGAACACCGTGCGAGTGGGCTGACACCGCCGCACCTGCTAACGGCTATCGTCGCAAGGGTGACGACATCCCGAACCGATCAGTTCCAACTTTCCGGAGCATGGAACTTTCGCGACGTCGGCGGCCTTCGCACCGACGACGGCCAGGCGGTCCGTCCAGGGATCTTGTTCCGGTCCTCGCAGCTGGCCAGCCTCGATCCCGACGGCCAATCGGCGCTGACCGCTCTCGGCGTCGCCGACGTATTCGACCTGCGGGGCGTGCGCGAGTTGGAGCGCGCTGGTATCGACAACCTGCCCGACGGCATCCGGCTGCATTCGACACCGTTCGATCCGAGTCAAGGCGAGAGCGAGGCCGCTCCGCACGAGGCGCCGCGAATCGAGTCGAGAGAAGCTGCGCGGGCTTATATGGAGAAGGCGTATGCCGAGTTTCCCATCCTCGACGGTGCGCACCACGCAATCTCGACCGCTATCCACACAGTCGCCGGCGGCGAGTCCGCGGTTCTGGTGCACTGCGCCGCGGGCAAAGACCGGGCCGGCTGGCTCACCGCAACCATCCTGCGCGCGGCAGGCGTCACCGAAGCCGACATCCTCACCGACTACTTGCGCAGCAACGACGCCATCGCACCACTACGGTCGGCGCTCGCCGCGCAGTACGGTGACCGACCAGACCTGTCGGACGAACTGCTGGGTGTCAACGAGGACTACCTCCGCATCGCGCTGACTGCTGTCGACACGCAGTACGGCAGCTTCGACGGCTATCTCGAGGCAGTGGGCATCGGTTCTGAGACGTTAACGCGCCTGCGCGCGCGGCTGCTGAGCTGACGGAAGGTCGGCTGCGACCATTCGTACGAACCCGTCGCCGTCTATTTCCACGAAATCTCCTGTGTGAAACCAGTTTTCAGTAAGATTGCGTGCTGTCGCTTCCGGGTTGTTCCAGTATCCACGCATCACATTCGGTCCGCGGCACAGTAATTCGCCGCAACCCTCCTCGGCGTCGGGACCCAACAAGGCGAGTTCGGTTCCACCGAAAGCGATTCCGATACTGTCGGGATGCGATTCTGCGTACTCTCCCGGCATCGTCAACGCGACGCCACTGGTTTCGGTCGCTCCCCACCACGACCATTGCGTAGCCGCGGGAAACGCCTCACGCAGGACTGCCGCTTGATCGGCAGTCAGCGCTCCGCCTGCGCAACAGATGCGTCGAACAGCAGCCCCGACACCGGCGAAACCCCTGTGCGCGACCGCATTTCGATAGTCGGCAGGCGTCGCCGTCAACACGTCGATTCGCTCCGTTTCGATGGCGTGACGAAGCCGGTCCGGGCCGAGTTCGGGCGCAATCACAACCGTCCCGCCGACAGCGAGCGTCGGCAGCAGTTGGTCGACGCATCCGCTCGCGTGCGACAACGGAAGCAACACCAGATTGCGCACGCCATCGGAGGGAAGCTGCTCGGCCCGAATCACGGATTCGATTGCCGACAGTATGTTCTCGTTGCTCAGCTCGACGCCTTTGGGCGGTCCGCTCGTGCCTCTCGTGTAACACAGCAAGGCCAATTCGCTCAGACACGCACCGTCGTCGATGAACGGCCTGCCACTGGGCAGCTCACCGTCGAGGATGAAATCGACCTGACTGTCGGCGAGCACATGCGCGATGTCGGCGGCGCCGGATCCATAGTGCACGGGAACCGGTACCGCTCCGCTGAGCAACGCACCGAGGAAGGCCTGCACCCACTGCACGCCGTTCGGGAATCGGATGGCGACGCGGTCGCCATAACCGATCCCACGGTCCTGGAGTCCGCCCGCGACTTTCGACGCCGACGTCCACAGTTCCCGGTAGGTCAATCGCGGTCCGCCGATTTCCACGACTGCTTCGCGCGCCGCATACCGGTGCGCGCGCACATCGAGCAACTCGGTGAGCGACGGCGTCAAACCGCCGTAGTGCAGCAAGCCGTCACGGCAACGGACGACGGTTTCGTCGCGCCACCGATCCCGTTTCGTCGGGTACTCGACGAGGGACGAGGACATGGGACCTCCAACAATCGGTCCCTCGACTATATGGCCTGCGTCACAGTCACGCCCGTTGGGTGATGCGCGTCGCAGTCATCGACCTGTGTAGGTGGCGTTTCCTGGACCGAGTTCGAGGAAGGTCTGCACCGCTCGTTGCAGGTCGTCCGTGGCGAACAAAGCTCCCGATGCTTCCGGAGTGACATCGTCTGCGTGAGCGACGCCGCCTGAACGCCACGCCGCAACGATTTGCTTTGTCGCGTTGTGCGCCTTTGTCGGTCCGTCTGCCAATCGCGCAACGAGGTCGCGCGCCGCGGTGTCGACGTCGTCATGGATCGCGTTGACCACGCCCCACGAATGCAGTGTCGCCGCGTCGTACACGTCGCCGGTCATGACGAGTTCGCGCGCCCGTCCCGATCCGGCACGCTCGGCAAGCCGCTGGGGTCCACCCATTGAGGGCGTGAGTCCGACCACCGTTTCGACGAGCCCGAACTTCGCCCGGGGTCCCGCAAGGATGATGTCGCACGCGAGCGCGATCTCGAACGCGGCAGTCAGGGTCAGGCCATGTGCGGCGAACACCACCGGGCACGGCAACGACTCGAGCGGGTGGATGATCTCCGCGAACAGCGTCCGCCAGAGCTGCGCACCCTCGTCGATCGACAGGCCGTCGAAGACGTGCACGTCGACACCGGCGGAGTTGACCTTGCCCTCCGCGCGCAGCAGCAGTGCGCGCGGAGGGTTGGCATCGAGGTCCGCGACGGTTGCCGCGAGCGCATCGAACATCGCCTGGTCGAAGAGGTTCAGCGGCGGATGGTCGAAGGTCAGAACGGCAACCTGCGCACCGGAATCCGTCGCAATACGTTCGAGTCTGATCGGGGTCGACAACTGTGTCATGCGCCCCAGCCTAAGCGGCGGTCCTCACCGCTTCGGCGGGTGTGGGGTTGTGGCCCGCCCGAACCGGCTGGGCGAAACAGATCGCCGCGACAAAACCGACGAGCAGGACCCCGGCAGGCAACAAGATCGACTGCGCGAGCGCATCGTTGAATCCCTGCTTGATGGATTCTGGTAGAACGCCTCCGCCGCCTTCTTGCACTCCGCCGGAAATCCCGTGCGCGGCAAGCCTCGCAGTGATCAATGCACCGACGGCGGCGGCACCGAGCACGGAGCCGACCTGCCGGGTTGTGTTGTAGATACCCGACCCGGCACCCGCCTGGTTCTGCGGCAGGTCGTGGGTTGCGGTCGCTCCGAGCGGCGCCCAAATGCACGCGTTGGCGACGCCCATCAGGACGAGCGGTGGCATGTACGCCAGGATCGATGTGTCGGGCTCGATGATGAGTACCGTCCAGACCAGCGACAGCGAGAAGATCAGGAACCCAGTGCCCGTGATGTAGCGCGGATGGGTGCGGTCGACCAATTTCCCGATGGCCGGCGCGAGAAAGCCGGTGATGATGGCCATCGGCGCGAACACAAGCGCGGACTTGGTCGGGCTGAATCCGCGGACCGCCTGCATGTAGAACATGAACGGCAGCAGCATCGCGGTGATGCCGAAGCCCATCGCGCTGATGCCGATATTGGCGAGGGCGAAGTTGCGATTCTTGAACAGTGCCAACGGAAGCAGCGGTTCGGTCTTGATCTTCGACTGGTACCAGACGAACACGACCAGCAGCGCGACACCAGCGAGGATCAGCGACCACACGCCGACCGACCAGTCGTAGCTGTTGCCCTCCTGGATTCCGAAAACCAGGCAGAACATGCCGACGGCACTCAACGCGATGCCGAGGAAATCGAAGTGGTGGTCGTGAGTTTCCAGCGTCGGCACGAAGCGGACGGCGAGCACGAACGCGATCACGCCGATCGGGATGTTGACGATGAAGATCCATTCCCAACCGAGCGAATCGACAAGGACGCCGCCAGCGATCGGACCGACCAGCGACGCAACACCCGCGACGGCACCCCACACGCCCATCGCAGCACCGCGCTTGTCCGGCGGGAAGATCCGGGTGATGACCGCCATGGTCTGCGGCGTCATCATGGCAGCGCCGAAGCCCTGGATAACGCGCGCGATGATCAGCATGTCGATGCTGCCCGAGAGGCCGCACCACAACGACGACAGCGTGAAAATCACGAGGCCGATCAGGTAGAGATTCTTGGGCCCGAACTTGTCACCGAGCCGGCCGGTGATCAGCAGTGGCACCGCATACGCCAGCAGGTACGCGCTCGTGACCCAGACGACGCTGTTGATGTCGGTCTGCAGGTCGTTCAAGATCGCCGGGTTCGCGACCGCCACGATCGTCGTGTCCAGCAGAATCATGAAAAAGCCCAGGCACAGCGCCCACAGCGCAGGCCATGGACTGCGTTCTGTCTGCTCGGTCATT
The DNA here is from genome assembly GCA_038256175.1 of Mycobacteriales bacterium. Lineage (GTDB taxonomy): Bacteria > Actinomycetota > Actinomycetes > Mycobacteriales > Mycobacteriaceae > Antrihabitans. Next base: position 493 of record JBBSKP010000232.1, on the reverse strand, counting down.
CGTTATCCGTCCTGTCGCTCGTTGCTTGCTTCCAGCCACGGCAGCTCGCCACCAGAACACCCGTGGAACCTCGCAATTGTCATCGCACGACTCGCGTCAGGCTGCACCGGCTCGGGTCAGGCTGCGCCCATCGAGCGCAATGCGACCCGATTCAGTGCAGCCCGACCCGCATAACTACTCCCCCTTCCTACTCCCCCGCGTAGGTGCCGAAGCTCCAGTGCACGCCTTCGGGGTCACGGCATGTGAAGCCGCGCGAACCGTAGTCCTCTTCGCGCATTTCACGAGTAATCGTGGCGCCCTTGGCAACCGCACGCTCGTAGAGCTCATCGGGGTTGTCGACGACGATGTAGAGCGAGCCGGTGCCAGCGGGCAATTCGTCGATTGCACCGCCTTCTCGCACGGACCCGAGCATGACACCGCCCCCGGTCGGCCAATTCAGCTGAGCGTGATCAACGGTGTCGCCCTCGCCGTAGACCGCAACCTCCACGAAGCC
>JBBSKP010000231.1:0-7637 GCA_038256175.1 Mycobacteriales bacterium | reverse complement strand
TCGCGGCGGCAAAATGCGGCGCTCGGATCATCTTGCTCAACACCGATTTCGCCGGTCCCCAGATCCGCGAGGTAGCCACGCGGGAGAGCACGGACCTCTTGGTATTCGACGACGAGTACACGAACCTGCTCGGCGATGTCGAACCGCGACTTGGTCGTTGGCGAGCGTGGGCCAACACTCCCGGTACGGACACCATCGACGCTGCCATCGCCGGCTCCTCGACATCGATGCCAGCCCGACCCGGTGGGGCTCCCAAGATCATCCTGCTCACCAGCGGAACCACTGGCACACCGAAAGGCGCTCCACGCCCTGAACCACGTTCGCTTGCCCCGCTCGGCGCCATCTTCGGGAAAGTGCCGTTCAAAGCTCGTGGTGTCACGGAGTGCCCCGCTCCCATGTTTCACACCCTCGGATTCGCTCATGCCATGCTCGCAATCGGACTGGGCTCGACACTGGTGATACGCCGAAAGTTCGATCCCCAGAAGACGATCGACAGTATCGCCGAGCACAAGGCTACGGCTCTGATCGTGGTCCCGGTGATGTTGGCGCGGATGGTCGAGCTCGGTTACGACGCTCGCGCTGGTCGCGACCTGTCGGCTTTGAAGATCATCTTTGTCGCTGGCTCGCAGCTCGGCGCCGAACTGTGTAAACGCGCAATGGCCGCATTCGGCCCGGTGGTCTACAACCTCTACGGGTCCACCGAGGTCGCCTACGCATCGATCGCAACTCCGGAAGACCTTGCCGCAGAGCCAGGTTGCGTCGGAAAGGTCGTTCGCGGCGCGGTAGTGAAGGTCATCGACGATGACGGCGCTGCGCTTCCAGCCGGTTCCGTTGGCCGCATCTTCGTCGGAAACTCCATCCAATTCGAGGGATACACCGGCGGCGGCAGCAAAGAGATTGTCGATGGTCTGATGTGCAGCGGCGATGTCGGCCACTTCGATTCCGAGGGACGGCTGTTCATCGACGGCCGCGATGACGACATGATCGTTTCCGGCGGCGAAAACGTCTTCCCCGGCGAGGTCGAAGAACTCCTGAATGGCCACGAAGCGATCGTCGAGGCGAGCGTGATCGGCGTCGACGACGAGAAACACGGGCAACGACTGCGTGCGTTTGTCGTACTGCGTGACCGGGATTCGGTCGACGCTGACCAACTGTCCGCCTATGTAAAGGAAAACTTGGCGCGCTTCAAGGTTCCGCGCGACATCGTCTTCCTCGACGAACTGCCACGAAATCCGACGGGCAAGGTACTCAAGCGTGAACTCCGGGCAATGTAGGAAGTAGCTCGGTGCTGGCCCGACAGTCGAGGCCCCCGCCCGCCTATTCGGTCAAGTCCCGTACCTTCTGATGAAATGCGGTCAGCTCGTCTGACCGCGTCGCAAACGTCTCCTGCAATCGCAGAAGATTCATCACATTTCCTTCGATCGTCAGCTCGCCCGACATGACGGCCTGCAGGGCAGCAGCGGGGTCCCCGTCGACCATGAGCCGCTTGGCGAACGCAAACGGTATCTTCACCGTTGTCTGCGCACCGTCGCTGAGGCCGACCTCGAGCTGGCCATCGACAAGGTGTGCATCGACATCACCCTCAGGGCCCCCGGTAACCACCAGATTCACACAAACGCCCGCAGCCTCGGGAGGCGGAGCAGGAAGTTCGGACCGAAGCGATTCCACCGCCGTGATCCACTCTGGTGATAAGAACTGGTACGGCATGAATTCTCCCGGGTGGATCGGCGGTGCGAATTCACAACCGTATCGCGAACGCGAAGCAATGTGTTCAACGGTCTCGCAACTCGAGCGCATAGTTATGGTCGCAAATCTGGCTTCTACGGCCACCATAACTATGCGCTCGAATATTCGATGGGTAGAAGTCCCCATCGACATGGGTGCGCAGACAGTCCAACCTTCCAGTGGAATGTTTTCGCGACTGGAGGCCGACCCATGAAACTGCATGCGCCACGTCCGATCGCCCTGCTTGCGTTCGTCGCCGCCGCTGCATTGGTCTCTTCGTGTAGCGCCGATTCGGACGGTGTCCCGACCGCGCGCACCGGCACCGCAGAATTCGCAGCAACGGTCGACTCGATTGTGCAATCACGCATGGCCGCGGAGCTGATCCCCGGCGTCGTCGTGAGCGTCGTCGACCCACAGCGTGGCGAGTACACCCATGCGTACGGCATCTCGGACGCGGCGAGTGGGCGAGCCATGAGCGTCGACGACCGTTTCCGGGTCGGCAGCGTCACCAAGTCCGTCACCGCGACTGCCATTCTCCAGCTTGCCGACTCCGGGTGATTGAGCCTGGACGACACCCTGGACAAGTACGTCGACGGGATTCCCAACGCAAGCACGATAACGATCCGCGATCTGCTCGGCATGCGCGGCGGAGTCTACGACTACTCCACCGATCCCGAATTCGCGCAATACTTCGGCGATTCACCCCAGCCCAACTGGACCGGCTCCGACACACTGCGCGTCATCGCCGCAAACCCCGAGAAGGCGCAACCTCCGAACACCGAGACGGTGTATTCCAATTCGGAGTACTACTTACTCGGCTTGGTGCTCGAAAAGGTGACCGGCAAACCTGTTCGCGATGCCCTCAAAAGCGGTGTCATCGACGAACTCGGCTTGACGGAAACGGTATTCCCCGTTGGCGCCGATCTTCCCGCCCCAGCCAGCCGCGGCTATCAGTACAGGGTCGGCGAGCAGACCGACGTCACCGGCCTCACGCCCGCGGAAACGTTCTCCACCGCTGGTGCAATAGTCTCCACCGTTTCCGACATGGCGACGTTCGCAAAGCAATTGGCTACCGGCGATCTGGTGAGGCCTGAAACACAAATGGCTAGAACACAATTCACAGAGGTGACCAACCGGCCGGGCCTGGAGTACGGCCTGGGCATTATCCGGATCGGTCACTGGATCGGTCACTGGATCGGTCACGCCGGAGACGTTGCGGGATATAGCAATATGGTCTTCTACCTTCCCGAACGCGATGCCACCGTCGTTGTCGCAGTGAACTTGACGGACACCTCCCTGTTCGCGGACTCGGCATCCATCTGGGCTCCGATCGTCACCGCTCTCTACCCAGGCACCGTCCCCGGCGACAGTGATTCAGTAGCGACACATGCCGAAGCCATTCCTGGCGTGGACGAGTTGGACGATCAACTACGCCAAGCGCTGGACGCAACGCTCACGCCCGAACAGAAGGAATTGAAAGTTGTTGGGGAGGATCAGGATCCCGCGTTGATCACCACTGTTGCCGACTTGTTCGCGGCAGCAGGCCAAACCATGCAGGTAACTCGGGTGACCGACTTCGGCCACGGAGACATCGCCGTCACCGTCACACTGACAACACGCGATGGAGTATCGCTACCGATGCTGTTGCCGATGAGTGAAGTCGATGGTGTGTTGAAGTTCAGCCGCAGATGGGCATGCGAGATCGTCCTGACCAACGGCGCATCATCGCCCGCCTGCGAGGCCTCGGCAGCGGGATGATCCTGTTTCGACCGGCACTGCGAATACAGTGAGCGGGTGGAAGATGGCCAAGACGACGCCTTCGAACGGGTGGTATCAGGTATGGACTACCCGATGTTCGTGGTTACCACGGTGTCGCTCGAAGGTCACCGTGCTGGTTGCTTGGTCGGGTTCGCGTCCCAAATCAGCATCCACCCACCACGTTTCCTGGCATGACTGTCGAAGCACAACCACACATTCGACGTTGCCGCGACTGCACAACATCTCGCCGTCCATGTCCTCGTCCGCGAGCGCCAAGACATCGGTCGCCTATTCGGCGCGCAGACGGGCGACGAGGTCGACAAGTTCGCGCGATGCAATTGGCACTCAGGTCCGCACGGTCTGCCGATTCTCACCGACAGCGCAGCATGGTTCGCCGGTCCAGTGGTCGATCGGTTCGACATGGGAGACCACGTCGGGTTTCTGATCGCACCGGACTCGGGCGGTGCGCCAGTCACTCTCCCTCCGCTGGTCACCTTCGCCGATCTTCGTGACCTCGACCCTGGGCACGAATCGTAGTCAGCTAGATCACGCCTTCTCCTGCATACTCGACCGCGCTGGATTTCCTTGCTCGTCCGCCTTCGGATCTGGCTCATCTGCTTTCGCGCGTACGCCTTGCTCAATCTTGTCGCCGAGCGACTTGTCGACGTTGCGCCAGTACTCGAACGCGCGCTTCAGGATCGGTTCCGACACACCGTTCAACAGGTGACCAACGACGTTGTCTACCAGCCTTTCCCGAGCACCTTCGTCGAGGACGTCGCGAACAAGAGTGCCGGGCTGACCCCAGTCGTCATCCTCGCTGTGCGAAACGTATGCACTGCGCGAGATCTCGCCTTCGGAGTACCAGCCAGGATCCTGGAAGTGCTCGCTGTCGGCGCTCGGCCCACCCTTCGAGTTCGGCGCATAGACGGGGTCCGACACCTTCTCGTACCGCATCGCGCCGTCTTTGCTGTAGCTGTTCACAGGCGATTTCGACGCATTGACGGGCAACTGCTTGTAGTTGCCGCCAATGCGATGGCGATGCGCATCCGCATAGGCGAACAACCGGGCAAGCAACATACGATCCGGGCTCGGACCGATCCCAGGGACCAGATTGTTCGGTTCGAATGCCGCCTGTTCGATCTCCGTGTGATGATCGGTCGGGTTGCGGTCGAGCGTCATACGACCGACCTCTCGGAGTGGGTAGTCATCATGCGGCCACACCTTGGTCAGGTCGAACGGATTGAACCGATAGTCGCCGGCATCGTCGAAAGGCATCAGTTGGACGAACAACGTCCAACTCGGGTGATCGCCCCCCGCAATAGATTCGAACAAATCGCGGGTGTGGTAATCGGTGTCCGCAGAAGCCATCTGATCGGCCTCATCCTGCGTAAAGAACTCGATACCTTGATCGGTCTTGAAGTGATACTTCACCCAGAACCGTTCGCCGGCGGCATTGATCCACATGTAGGTATGCGACGAATAGCCGTTCATATGCCGCCACGTCCGCGGGATGCCTCGATCACCCATCAACCAGGTGACCTGATGTGCGGACTCGGGAGACAAGGTCCAGAAGTCCCACTGCATGTCGTGATCACGTAAGTTGTTGTCCGCCCGCCGTTTCTGGGAACGAATGAAGTGCTGAAACTTCAACGGATCCTTGATGAAGAACACCGGCGTGTTGTTGCCCACCATGTCGTACACGCCTTCGGTGGTATAGAACTTGATGGCGAATCCGCGAGGATCACGCCAGGTGTCCGGGCTCCCCCGCTCCCCCGCGACCGTCGAGAATCGCACCACCAAATCGGTGGAGATACCGGGCTGGAAGAGCGCTGCGCGAGTGTAAGAACTGACGTCTTCGGTCACCTCGAAGCGACCGAACGCCCCACTTCCTTTCGCATGGGGCTGACGCTCCGGAATACGCTCCCGATTGAACTGCGCCATCTGCTCGATCAGATAGTGATCCTGGAGCAAGATCGGCCCGCCGGGACCCACCGTCAACGAATGTTCATCGCTGCCTACGGGGATTCCTGCATCTGTGGTGGTTGCGTTGGAATCGCTTGTTTTCATCGTTTCTCCTGGCGTCGACGTCCGATCACCATCGGAGTACCCGCATCGCAGGAATCGACACACCACACGTTCCGGCAACTGCGAGTATGGACATCATGGCCTCGTACACGGTCAACGATGCAGCGGTTGCACATGCCCGCAAACTGATCGACAGCCGGCAGTATGTGCTGGACAGCGACTGGGGCGAGTCCCAACCGCGGGCGGCCGACGAGAACGCGTATCTGGAAAACCACTCGTGGGAGAAGTACAGCGAGTGGTTCCTCGGACTGACCGAGGGCGCCAACGACGAAACCAAGGCTCGGTATGCCTTCGTCTGCGGAGACTTCCGGCGACTTCACCGCTCTGGGCTGATCGCGTGCGTCTACCGAGCTGCCGAGTGGCGACACAAGGCTGTGGAACGCGCCGCATACGACCTGCTGCAACACCTCGACACGGCGACGGGCCTCAACGGGTGATCGCGATCTCCCCTCAAGCCTCTCGGTCAGGAGTCAGGTAGTACCTGAGATTGTGTTTACCGGCGCGCGTCAACAGGACGCCGCCGATACCGAACAGCACCACGATGCCCACTGTTCCGACAAGACCCCAGCCCACGAATCCGGAGCCGAAGGCGACCAAGGTGCACGCCGCTGCTGCGATTCCCGCAAGCACGAAGACATAACCGAGCCATCCCGACGGGGTGGCCGGAACTGCCGGATCATGACCGGCTTCTTCGGGATACTTTCTATTTCGCACGGTGATCACCTTTCGTCGACGAGCGTTACTGCAGCGTGGTCCGTGCTGTTTCGGCGATCAGGTCGTTCAGATTGCCGTTCCTGTTCAGTGCGCGGACCTGTCGTTGTGCGCCGTTCCCCCGTGCAAAAGTTCGTGCGATCGAGGTGGTCACACAGTCGTATTCGCCGAGGTCATGGAGTGCGGGCGCGACGGAGCGGACGAGATCGCCGATCAATTCGATGTTGGAGACGACACGGGCTGAGAGGACGTCGATACCGTTGCCTGCGAGCCCGTCGTGCGCAGCCTTCCAATATGCGGCGCGAAGAGTTTCCGGAACGAGACGAGGCCCAGCATGGCCGTCCGCGAGTTCCTGCAGCGCAGTGATCACCATGGCCCGGACGAGCGTTGCCAGCATCACCGTTTCCTCGACGGTTGCGGGTACGTCGCTTACTCGAACTTCGACGGTCGGGAAGTGCGCCGAGGGGCGAACGTCCCAATAGACCATGCCGTCGTCGACGATGCTGCCGCTGGTTTGCAACATGTCCACGATGTCGTCGTAATGCGATGCGCTCTCGAAGTACGGTGGCGGTCCGGCGCTCGGCCAGCGCATCCACATTATCGACCGCCAGCTCGCGTACCCGGTGTCGACACCTGAGTAGATCGCTGAATTCGCCGTCAGTGCAAGCAATCTCGGTAACCATGGTCGTAGATGGTTACTCACCTGAATCGCAGCTTCGCGGTCTGGCACAGCGACGTGGACGTGACATCCGCATATTCCTTGTTCGCGAGCGATAGCCCCGAAGTTCGCGGCGATGCGTTGGTATCGAGGGGTATCGGTGATCGGGAACTCCTCCGGTACCACCGGCGGAACGGCGATGGCCAGCAGCGTCGCACCTGAGCTTTCAGCGGACGCTGCGGCTATACGTCTCAGCTCGCGCAGATACCCGCCCAGTTCGCTTGCCGATGTCGCGACAGGTGAGGTTGTCTCGACTTGGCAGCTGGTCAGCTCGAGTTGGAGGTCGACACCGCGCCGTTTGGCTACGCCAGCGACCTTCTCGTTTATCGGGATCGGATGACCGGATTGCGGGTCCACCAAGAGGAGTTCCTCTTCGACGCCGAACGTGGGCGCACTCGCGTCGAGGTGCGTCGCATCGGCTTCGGTGGAGACCATGCTTCAGGGATACCCATAAGTGTCCGTCTCTACCCCCGCGACTGCGCACTTGTCGTCGCGGTCTCTCGCTTGGGTTCAAGGGGTGGATGCAACACATCCGTTTGATCAAGGAGTGTTGCGATGCCTCTTCCACCCTGTACGGCTGTGATGCGTGCGTTCTGGCGCGAGGTAGGTGACGGGGCGACCGCATCCGATGCCGGTGTCG
>JBBSKP010000230.1:0-7652 GCA_038256175.1 Mycobacteriales bacterium | reverse complement strand
TGTCTACGTGACCGGCATTGCACCGTCGTAGTCCAAGGACCCGCTTTGCGCGGCTGATGCATATGGTTCCACCACCGTCCCCGTCGGACTCCGCGACGGACACCCTCGCGTGGGTCAAAGAGCATCAGACTTCAATCCTCGTCGGCGCGACACTGGTCACTTTCTTCTGGTCATTCTGGGTAACCTGGGCGGATGGTCCATTTTACGACGAGTAGGGCATCGTGGATCGACCGCCCGCGCGCCATCTAGTGCCCTCGTTTGAAATTGTCGGCATGCTAGGAGCGTGGGTCTGAATTGCCTATTCGTCCCCGGTGGTGGGTGGGCGCGAGGCCATCGCGGCCTGTCGGGTTGCGGCCTGCAGTCGGCGTCGAGGGTTGTCGAGATGACGGGTGCGCGTCGGCTGGCGACGGGGTAGAGCTGGTGGCTCAGCCGGCCGCCAGGGCGGTCAGCCCGCTCACACCGACGACGCCGTGGAGTTTGCGGAGATTGTGGCAGGCGGCAAGCAGCAGCCATTCACCTCGAGCACGGCCTTCGCCTCCCGGATCGCCGCCAACCGAGTCTCGCGGCGCCGCAACTCCTCGGGCAGCTCGTCACCGCGACGGTCCTTGCCGAATTTCGCGTCCTCAGCCTTGTCGATCCGCTCCGCCTCGGCCAGCAGTGCGGAGACCTCGTCGGCGAGGATCTTCTCCTTCTCCGTCATCCGGGCGTAGCTCATCGCCTTGCGTTTGGAGGCGTTCGCCCGCACCTTCGTCCCGTCCAGGGCGACCCGACCGAGGCTGACCATGCCCGCCGCCTGGCACAACGCCAACGCCTGCACGAACAGGTGACCCAGCGCGGACAGGTGCCGCTTCCTGAACCTCGCGATCGCCCGATAGTCCGGGGCCGCCCCCGCAGCGAGCCACCGAAACGGCACGTCCTCGACACATTTACCTTCGATCGCGCGCGACGAGCGGACCCCGATGGTGTAGCCGTAGAGCAGGATCCGCACCATCAACCTCGGGTCGTAGGGCGGGGCGCCTCGACCCTCGGTGTATCCGGCGCGGATCCGTGACAGGTCCAGGTGCTCGTCGACCAGTTCGGCGATGAACCGGGCCAGGTGCTCGGCCGGCAGCCAGTCGTCCAGCGAGGGCGGCAACAACAGTCCCTGCTCCGGATCGAAGACCCGGAACGTCTTGTCCACCGGCGCCTTCGGCGGAACGGAATGAGGTTCAACCCTCTCCGAAGGGTCTACCTCGAACAAACCGTCCACACCGAGATCACCAGCCACACCTCATGATCCCGCACACCCGCCGCTCAGCCGAACACCCCGACCGGCGTGTTACGGACCCACGCTCCTAGCCTCGATTTTCATGAAACGCGGGCGCTTGGGGTGTGTAGATAAGCGAAAGTGCCTGTCCTGCAAGGTATAATGGGAATTCTCTGAAATTCAGGAATGCTTGGCGGGAAGGCGCGTCGCCAGTGAAGAGTATCGCAGCGGTTTCCCGATTGAAAGTGTCCGCCGACGGCCACGGGGTCGTGTCGCATGCCGGGACCAGGATGCTGCGGGAGTTGGCGTAATCGACCGGGCTTCAGCGCAGGTCACCGCCGTGCTGGCCGACACCTACCGCGGCCCGTGGACCTACGCCCCGGGTGCGGTGTTCGCTGATCTGGCGGCCGCGGTCGCCGACGGGGCGGACTGCATCGTCGGCGTCGGGCAGGCATGCGGTGATCGTGAGCACGTCTTCGGTCCGGCCTTAGCTGTCGGCCTCGATGAAGTCCGCGCCGCGGATCAGCCGAACCGGCGTGAACACCAGGACCTCCTCGTCGCGCTGGTTGCGGACGCTGACGGTCGCGGTGACGACGCCGCGACCCGGTTTGCTGGACGGGCGCGACTCCGTGACGGTGCAGATGGCGAGGAGGGTGTCACCGACGTACACAGGTCGCTTGACCGACAGTTCCATGTGCATGAAGGCCAGGCCCGTGCCGTTGAGGAAGTTGGTCTGCACGATCAATCCCTCCGCAATGCAGTAGATCAGAGCGCCGGGGACTAACCGACCTCGGTATCCGCCGGCGGCGGCGTGCGACGCGTCGTAGAACAGCGGCTCGTTGAACCCGCCGAGGTTGACGAACGTCGTGAGGTCGGATTCGGTGACGGTGCGCTTCGCGGTCTTGAAGCTGAAACCTGCCGTCATTTCTTCCCAAGTCTTGCCGCGAACCAGTGGTTCGACCTCGGCGCTGGATAGGTGGGCGGAGTTCACGAGAGGCCTTTCGTCGAGGCGCTGACACTATCCCGGGACAAACGATCGATCACGCCGATCGCATCTCGCCCTGCGTCAGCCCGATTTGCATCTGAACCAGTGGACTCAATTCGCCCTGACACGCACTGCACGGGCGGTTGTCCTCCATGAGCGTGGTGTGACAATGTGGATGATATGACGCAAAAAAGACGTCGACAATGGAAGTGACTTGACCGTTGGCTATTTCGCCACGCACCCCGGTTGTCGTCGGAGTTGGAGAGCTGACACATCGCGGCGAAGGTATCGCCGATCCCATTGATCTGGCTTCGGAGGCTGCCCGCCGGGCACTGCAGGATGCTCGGGCCGCGATCGGACGCCGGATCGATACCGTGGCCACGCCCGGGATCTTGCTGATCCCGCGCGACAATCCCGCGTCGAGAATTGCCGAAGCCACTGGGCTCACTTCAAATCATCGCATAAGTTGTCCGGTGGGCGGAAATACGCCCCAATACCTCGTTGAGAGGCTGGGCAACCGTATCTGGAGCGGCGTCAGCGACGCCGCGTTAATAGTCGGAGCGGAGAGCGGCGCGTCAGCGCGCAAGATCACCTCGAGCGATGCGCTGCTGGAGCCGAAGCCCATCGCATCGCGAGACGAATCCTTGGGCGACGCGCGCCCCGGACTGAGCAAAGCCGAGATGCGAGCCGGGTTGCATTGGCCGCACGAGGTGTATCCCATCTTCGAGTCGGCGATAGCGGCACGATCCGGCCGTACATTTGACGAGCAACGCCGCTGGCTGGGGAACCTGATGGCTCCGTTCACGCTAGAAGCGTCACGACATCCCGAACAGGCCTGGTTTCCCCGTTCCCGTAGCGCCGACGAGCTCAGCGCGGTCTGCCCGACTAACCGGATGGTCTGCGAGCCGTATCCGAAGCTGCTCAACAGCATCATCACCGTCGACATGGCGGCCGCCTTCGTCCTCATGGCCGCCGAAGTCGCCGAGGAACTTGGAGTGCCCCGTGATCGATGGGTCTTTCCATGGTCGTCGGCTACCTGCAATGACGTCTACTATCCGGTGCAGCGTCCGGATCTGGGTCGTTCCGCAGGAATGAGAGCCGCCGGCGACGCAGTGCTAGCTGCTAGCGGACTTTCCATCGACGACATCAGATGGTTTGATTTCTACTCGTGCTTTCCTTCCGCGGTCGAGGCGGCGATCGATGCCTTCGATCTCGACACGGCGGACGCCCGCGGATTCACGGTGACCGGCGGATTGCCCTACCACGGCGGACCGGGCAACAACTACGTCAGCCATTCGATCGCGGAGATGGTAAGACGTTGCCGAAGTGAACCTGATGCCGTGGGACTCGTTTCCGGGCTCGGCTGGTACATCACGAAGCACTCGTTGGGTTTGTGGTCGGCCACGCCACCGCCAACCGGATGGCAGACACCGGATATGGTCCAGGCACAGTCTGCAATCGACGCCACCTCACTTGTGGTCGCTTCGCCCGCCGACGCTTCTGGAAGGGCGACGATAGACGGATATACGGTGGTGCACGACCGCGATCGGGGACCGTCCTGGGTGCCCGTGTTCGCACGCTTGACCGACGGCCGCCGCGTCGCGGCGCGCAACGACGATGCAGAGGTGGCAATGGCAATGTCAAAGGAAATGCTGGTAGGTCACCCGATTACCGTGCGCCGCGCGGACGACCACGTCGAGTTCGAACTGTCATGAACGCCGACGCGCTCGTACTGACCAAGCCGCGCACCCTTCGAGCGGCGTACTCTTCCGGTGCCGCGCGTCGATGACGAGTCCGGGCTCCTTCGGATCGAGGCAGGCGGGCTCTGCGGAACTGACCACGAACAGTTCAGCGGACACCTGCCGGCCGACTTCGCCTTCATCCCCGGGCACGAAATAGTCGGCGTCATCGAGGAAGTCGGCGACGCTGCACGCGCACGTTGGGGCGTGTCGCCGGGTCAGCGAGTCGCCGTCGAGGTCTTCCGATCATGCCGGGAGTGCGTCGAGTGCCGCCGCGGTGAGTATCGTAGGTGCTTGCGCAACGGACTGGCCACGATGTTTGGCTTTGTCAATGTAGACATCACTCCTGGCCTGTGGGGCGGCTACGCAACCCACCTCCACTTACCGTTCGATTCCATGCTCTTGCCCATCCCGGATGGACTCGATCCAATCGTGGCAACCTTGTTCAACCCACTTGGTGCAGGGATCAAGTGGGCAGCCATGCTGCCCGAGACGCAGCCGGGCGACGTCGTCGCGGTCCTCGGGCCAGGAATTCGTGGGATCTGCGCGGCCGTAGCAGCGAAGGAGGCCGGAGCGGAGTTCGTCGCGATGACCGGGCTTGGTCCTCGCGACCGGCCTCGGTTGGCCGCAGCCCGCAACTTCGGTGTGGACCTGACCGTCGACGTCACCCAGGATGACCCCGTACAGGCCCTGCAAAAAGCAACCGGCAGGCTCGCTGACGTGGTCGTCGACGTCACCGCGAAGGCGCCGGGCGCTTTCGCGGACGCCGTCGCACTTGCGCAGCCCGGCGGACGCGTGGTGGTTGCTGGCACCCGCGGCGGCGGGGGAGCCCCGGGCTTCGAGCCGGACCTGCTCGTCTTCAAGGAATTACGCGTCTTCGGTTCCTTGGGGGTCGATTACCCCGCCTACCGGAGCGCCATCGATCTGTTGGTCTCAGGGCGTTGGCCTTTTGCTGAGTTGTCCCGCAACGTCACGGGATTCGCAGGCTTGCCGCGGTTGCTCGACGTCCTGGCCGGCGCTTGAGCCGGAACTGTCTCCCGCATTGCACAATGTCTTCGTGCCCACTGTCTGACAGCGCCCAACAGAAAGGGTCCACCGTGAGCACGGGAAATCGGATTGAAATGCTCGATCTGACAGTTGCGCGCCAGCGCGCCGCTCAATGCGGAATTCCGGCGGGCATGGCCGAATTGTCGGTTTTCCGAATCGCGCTTCATCAGCCTGGTGTGGCAGTCGCGTTGAACGGAATGTTGGAGGCGTTGCTATGGAAAGGCGTGCTGGATGCGCGTCTGCGGGAGCTGATCATAATGCGGATCGGCTGGGTTACCGGTTCGGCCTATGAATGGACGCAACACTGGAGGGTTGCCCGTTTGCTCGACGTGCCCGAGCGCGACCTGCTCGCGGTGCAGGACTGGCGAAGCGCCAGCCACTTCGGCGCAGCCGAGCGGGCGGTTCTGGCGGCGACGGACGAGACGTTGCACGACGGCACGATCTCGGATGAGACATGGGCTGCATGTCAGCGTGCGTTGCACGGGGACCCAGCAGTGCTCGTCGAACTCGTCGCCGCGATCGGAAATTGGAGGTTGTTCTCCGCGCTTCTGCGGTCCTTGGAAGTGCCGCTCGAAGACGGCATCGACGCATGGCCCCCCGAAGGTGTGCGACCGTCCACTGGCTAGACCACGTGTGATGGACACGGGCTCAGGCCTCTGAATTCGCCGTGCGGGCAGTGTGTGGTTTACCAGCATGGACCGGCCGGGTGGGTCCGTAGAAGGTTAACCCGTAAAGTGTCGCTTTACCGCTGGTCGGTGGTGGACGCCAAGTTATCGAGCAGTCGGCGGGTGGCCCGGTCCATACGGGCTCGGGTTTGTGATGTGGACGCGCGGCCGCCGACGAAGGCCCCCATGTTTGCCAGCCAGATGTCCGCGACGACCCCGGCGACCCGGCGGTCCACCTCACCCTGGCTGGCCGCCGCTCAAGGTGCAGGCCAGCAGGTGTTTGATTGCCGTGGCTGCTTCGTTCAGAGCGGTCGCGGCGGTGCTGTCCACTACGCAGAAGGTTTTCGTCATGGCTTCGGTGAGCAGCGGGTCGCGCTGCCAGCGTTGGTGCAGATAGCCGGTGAGCTGTTCCAGTGTTGCTGGGGTGGACCAGCGGTGGCGGTCCAGTCGCGGGCGGCGCGCAGCCGGTGAAACTGACGAGTCAGCGCGGACGCCGGCAGGTGGTTCTTGGAGGGAAAGTAGCAGTAGAGCGTGCCCACCGCGATGCCGGCGCGCTCGGCGACCGCCCGCACCTGCACGACCCCGTAGCCACCCTTCGCGGCAAGGATCAGCACCGCATCCAGGATCGCGTCGCGCCGATTGTGCGCAAGGTGCGAACGAGCACCAGCGGCCCGAAGAGGTGAGGACTTGTTCTTTGTCGGCTTGGAGAGAGTTCGGAGGCAAGCGGGGCGTTCACAGCGCGGCTTCGCCACGGGTGGCGCTGCGGCGATCGGACGTCGAATGCGAAGCGCCCGAACAACAATGCGCCCTCGCGGGCGTTGTCGTGCAGCTGCTCGGCGAGCCCGATGGCGCGATAGGCGGGTTCGATGACGACCCATTCGTCGTCAGTGCCGCCGAGGGGCTGGCCCTTGACGATCTTGCTGGCGATGCGGAACCGTTTCAGGTCCGGCAGCGGTTCCTCGATCGGTCGGCGGCAGCCGACACGCAGTTCCATCAGTTCGCTGGATCGCATCCCCGAGGTCGCTGCGAGGACGATGATCGCGGCGGTGCGAACGATGCCGATCGTGCCGACAGCCTCGGATCGGTGCAGCGGCAGGGTCCACGGCGTGGGGCCGCTCCCGTCGACGGCCGCGACATGGGCGGCGTTGCGCGCGAACGGTTTGTCCACCCCCACCGCGCGCACGGCGGCGACGAACGGCTCCTGCACGGCAGGTCTCCAGCGCCGCCAGAGATGGTGGTAGCCGGCCCGTCTGGCCACCACGCTGGTGGCCAGACGGGCAGCACCGGGTCGTCGGCCGACCAGCCGGCGACAAGCCGACGGGCGATGTCGTGGTCTTCAAGCATCGGCAACGGCGTTGCCTGTCCAGCTTTTCTTCTCGCGCATCGCATGGTGAGTGGTGCGGATGCGTGCTCGATGGATCTTCAACGGCCGACCGTCGGCCCCGAGCAAGCCGTGGCGGTGGACCCATCGCTGGATGCCGACGCGATCGATCTCGCGGATCAGGAAGGGTTTGCCAACGTAACTCAGGCCCAACCACAGCCGGTCGCGGTCGGCAGGTGCGACCAGGCCGCGCAGCAGCGACGAGTGCGTCAGCCACTGCTCGAGGCGGAAGCCGCGCAGGCGGCGCGGGAACGCGCCGAGGCCAAGGCTCGTGAGCGGGGCGATGACGAGGACACCGCCGCCGGTAAGGGGGCCGCGGCGGCGGAGGTTGCGGCGCCGAAACCGAAGGCGCAGCGCAACTTCACCGATCCGGATTCGAAGATCATGCTCACCGGTGACGGCGCCTTCCACCAGTGCTACAACGCCCAAGCGGTGGTCGATTCCGATCATCAGGTCATCGTTGCCACCGAGGTGGGCACCAACGCCGCCGATGTGGGCACCCTGATCCCGATGACCGAACAGACCACCGCCAACACCGGGCGGGCGCCCGGTCAGGTCCTCGCCGATGCCGGGTACTGCTCGGCCGACA
>JBBSKP010000229.1:0-7660 GCA_038256175.1 Mycobacteriales bacterium | reverse complement strand
GAGGGCACAGGCTACAAGTTCGAGGGGTCCGATCGCACGGCCGCTGAGCTCGGCGCCTTCTACGCCGAATTGCTGGACTCCTACCCGCTCGTCTCCATCGAGGACCCGCTCAGCGAGGACGACTGGGACGGCTGGGTTGCCCTGACCGACGCTATCGGCGACCGCGTCCAGCTGGTCGGCGACGATCTGTTCGTCACCAACCCCGAGCGCCTCGAAGACGGCATCGTCAAGGGCGCCGCAAATGCTTTGCTGGTCAAGGTGAACCAGATCGGCACGCTCACCGAGACGCTCGACGCCGTCGATCTGGCGCATCGCAGCGGGTACAAGACGATGATGAGCCACCGCAGCGGCGAGACCGAAGACACCACGATCGCCGACCTCGCCGTCGCCGTCGGCAGCGGCCAGATCAAGACCGGCGCTCCCGCTCGCAGCGAGCGGGTTGCCAAGTACAACCAGCTGCTTCGTATCGAAGAGGCGCTCGGCGATGCCGCTCGTTACGCCGGTGACGTGGCGTTCCCGCGGTTCAATTCCGAGGGCGCTAGCTGACGTATGTCTGGCGCGGAGACGGGACAGGGGAGTCGTGACCGATAAGCGACGAACTCGCAGCTCGGGAAGCAGCCCGGGTGGCCGTGACGCGCGTAGACCTGTTCGCGGTGAAGGTCAACGGCGAACCGATCGGTCGGCTGCTGGTTCGGCCGACGACAGGCGAAGTCGTGGCCCTGCTTCGAAGCCAAGTCCCGAAGTGTCCGAACGTGATCGGCCGCCCAGGATAGTGAAGGGCAAAGCGGCCGGCGGCAAGCCCGAGCGCACGATCTTGGGTCTTTCGACCGGGCGCGCGGTGATTCTGGCAGTCGTCGTGTGTGCCTTGGCCCTGACGTTGGCAGTTCCGTTGCGCACGTACTTCACTCAGCGCGCCGACGCCGCACAGATTGCGGCCCAGCGTGTAGAACTGGAAGAGGACCTCCAAGAGCTGCGCGAAAAGAAAGCGCAACAAGAGGATCCGGCGTACATCACCGCCGAGGCCAGGGATCGACTGCGTCTTGTCCGGCCGGGCGAGATTCCGTTCCAGGTGCAGCTACCCGGTGCGTACGAGGCAGACCAGGCGCGCCGCGCGAAGCCGAAGCCTGAAGGCGGACCTTGGTACAAGGACCTCTTCGATCAGGTATCGAACCCCCTGCCGGAGCCGGCCCCAGCGCCAGCTCCGGTTCCTGCGCCGGCACCCGCACCGTTGCCGCCGCCATCTGCCGAAGGGCCGATCGGGTGACCGAATCCCTCGACCGACCGTCTGCCGAGGATCTGGAAGTTGTTGCCGCACAGCTCGGCCGGGATCCTCGCGGCGTGCTCGCGATTGCATACCGTGCACCGGATGGCAAGCCGGGTGTGGTGAAAACCGCGCCACGGTTGCCGGATGGCACGCCATTTCCGACGTTGTACTACCTCACGGATCCGCGCCTGACGGCCGAGGCGAGCCGCCAGGAGTCCGCCGGTGTCATGCGGAACATGTCCGAGCGACTAGCGACAGACCCCGAGTTGGCCGCCGCATATCGCCGAGCGCACGAGAGCTACTTGGCCGAGCGCAACGAGATCGAGTCGCTCGGAACAGATTTCACCGGCGGCGGGATGCCGGATCGGGTCAAGTGTCTGCATGTACTGATGGCTCACGCGCTGGCAAAAGGGCCAGGGGTCAATCCGCTCGGCGACGAATCGGTGGCACTCGCGGCACGGGGTAAGTTGCGTGGCAAGGCTATTCCCGCTGATTGGCCCGAGTACACAGGGCCCGAATTCACAGGGTCCGATTAACTAATTGTGAAGCGTGGACCCCGCTGAGTGGGGTTGATGCTTCACAATCGCGCTACATACAGGAGATTCGGTGACATCGACCAGAGTGGCTGCCGTGGATTGCGGTACCAACTCGATCCGCCTATTGATTGCGGACATCGACGAGTCGGGAACTCTCACAGATGTGCGCCGCGAAATGCGAGTTGTACGGCTCGGACAGGGTGTCGACGCGACCGGCGCATTCGTTCCGGAGGCGATCGAACGCACCCGGGTTGCCTTGCACGAGTATGTCCAGATGATGGTCGAGACGGGCGTCACCGCAGTTCGAATGGTGGCAACCTCGGCGACGCGCGATGCGTCGAACCGCGAAGATTTCTTCGCCATGACCCGCGACGAGCTCGGCGTTGTCATCCCCGGCGCAGAGGCCGAGGTGATCAGCGGTGACGAGGAGGCCAGGCTCTCGTTTGCCGGTGCCGTCGGTGAACTCGATCCTGCTGCAGGACCTTTCGTCGTCGTCGACCTTGGCGGTGGCTCGACCGAACTCGTGCTCGGCGACGAGACCGGCGTGCACGCTGCGTTTTCTGCGGATATCGGGTGTGTCCGGATCACCGAGCGTTGTCTGCACGACGATCCGCCGACCGACGAGCAAGTAAGCGCGGCAAGGGAGTTCGCAACCGAACGGCTCGCGGAGGCGTTCGAGCGTGTACCGATCGAGCAGGCGCGCGGGTGGGTCGGCGTCGCGGGAACGATGACGACCATCGCCGCAGTGTCGCAGGACTTGCCGGAATACGACGCCGACCAAGTTCATCTGTCGAGACTCTCCTTGGACTCGGTGCACGAGGTGTGCACTCGGCTGATCGGGATGAACCACGTCGAACGGGCGGCGTTGGGGCCGATGCACCCAGGCCGGGTCGATGTCATTGGCGGGGGAGCGGTCATCCTGTCTGTACTGGCCGACGAATTCGCCCGTCGCGCAGGCATCACCGAGCTTGTAGTGAGCGAACACGACATCCTCGACGGAATCGCGCAGTCGATCATTCGCTAAAGCAATGAATGCGATTTCGGCCACACTTTTGGCTACCGGCCAGTAGGCCGTCCTAGCGTTGAACTCACAGGTTGATCCCTGCAACAGTGAGGACGACGCATCATGAGTGCGCAAGAGCCGAAGCACATCCTGATTGCCGGTGGCGGCACGGTCGGCATGACGACCGCGATTCGCCTGCAGAAGAAGCTGCGCTCTGCCGAAGCCCGCATCACGCTGGTGGATCCGTTGCCGCACATGACCTATCTCCCGTTCTTGCCCGAGGTATCGGCGGGCTCGATCGATCCGCGTCACATCGTCGTTCCCCTGCGCACCGTGCTGCGGAAATGCACCGTGATCACGGGCAGGTGTCGAAGGTCGAGCATTCCGAGCGCCGCGCGTGGATCACCATGCCGAACGGCGCCTCCGAGAAGATCGACTACGACATCATCGTGATGACCGCCGGCTCCGTCGCGCGGACGCTTCCGGTGCCGGGACTTCCCGAGCAAGGGATCATGTTCAAGACCGTCACGGAAGCCGCGTATCTGCGCGACCACGTGCTGTCGCGACTCGATGACGCCTCCGCGACCCCGGATCCCGAACTGCGCAAACGGCTCTTGACGTTCGTCGTCATCGGCGGTGGATACGCCGGGATCGAAGCGCTGGCCGAGCTGCAAGACATGGCCCGTTGCGCGGTTCGCTACTACCCGAATATCACTGCGGCCGATATGAATTGGGTACTGGTCGAGGCGACCGGCCGGATCATGCCTGAGGTGAGTCCGAAGATGGGTGTGTACACGATCGAACGGCTCACCGAGCGCGGGATCAAGGTTCACCTCAATACCCGCGCCGAGTCGTTGGTCGACGGCAACGTCGAACTTTCTGACGGCAGCAAATTCGGTTCGGACACGATCGTCTGGACGGCCGGCGTCAAGGCGAATCCGATGCTCGCGCATACCGATCTCCCCGTCGACCAGCGCGGCCGCCTACGCTGTGCGTCGACATTGAAAGTCATCAGTGTCTCCGGAGCCTTTGGGGCCGGCGACATTTCGGCCGTGCCGGACCTGTCGAAGATCGACGAAGACCCGACCGCGACCTGCAGCCCTTCTGCACAACACGCCGTGCGGCAAGCGAAGGTGTTGGCGGACAACGTCGTTGCGCTGGCACACGGCAAGCCGATGAAGGAGTACCGGCACACCTACGCGGGTTCGGTTGCGTCGCTTGGCTTGTACCGCGGCGTGGCCGACGTGTACGGCGTCAAGGTGAAGGGGTTTCCTGCCTGGTTCATGCACCGCGGCTATCACGTCGCGAAGATGCCGACCTTCTCCCGCAAGGTGCGCATCATCGCCGACTGGACCTTGGCCATCTTCTTCCGCCGCGAGATCGTCGCGCTCGATCAGATCGACCACCCCAAGGCGGTCGCAGAATCTGTCCGGGCACTCGAATTGGCTCGGCTCGCGAGCTAGTAGGGTGTGGGGCGCCGCTTTGCTGGCGGCGCCCCCATAGCCCAATTGGCAGAGGCAGCGGACTTAAAATCCGCACAGTGTCGGTTCGAGTCCGACTGGGGGCACTGTGTTGCAACCGCGACGATATCGTGCTTCATCCTCGACTTTGCGGTCGCCGATCGCGATGAGCACGACGGGTTTCACAAAGCCGAATTGCTCATCGAGCCCGTGGCCGATCCCGGTTCGATCAGCCAAAAGAGCCGGCCGATCGCCTAGATCTAGCGAGGAAACCTCGCAGACGGAATGACTTATTGCATTATGGCGCTACTGGCGCCATAATGGCGCCATGACAAGCGTGCAGATCAAGGACGTGCCGGAGGAGACGCATGCGGTCTTGCGGCAGCGTGCGGCGCGGGCTCATCAGTCCTTGCAGGAGTACTTGCGGAGTCGGCTGATCGAGGAGGCGAGCATGCCGACGGTCGAGGAGGTGCTCGAGCGGGTCTCTGGGCGGACCGGGGGAGCGGTGTCGTTCGAAGCGGCGACAAAGGTGCTCCGGGACGATCGTGATCGTCATCGTCGTTGATGCGAGTGTCCTTGCTGTCGCGCTTGGCGACGACGGCGATGACGGTGCGACAGCGAGGGTGCGTTTACAGGGGGAGTCGTTGGTTGCGCCCGAGTTGATCGATCTCGAGGTGGTCTCGGTGTTGCGGCGGCAGGTTGCCGCCGGGTTGATGACTCCGGCCCGCGCGGAACTCGCCGTCGCTGATCTGGCTGAGTTGCCGATGCAGCGAGCGTCGCACCGGTCGTTGCTGTTTCGGTGCTGGGAATTGCGCCAGACCGTCACGGTTTACGACGCCTCCTATGTTGCATTGGCTGAGGTTCTGGGGATTGTCTTGTTGACTGCAGACGGGCGGCTGTCGCGGGCGCCTGGCGTCCGTTGCACGGTCGAGCTTCTTCGTTGATCGGATGGGGTTCGACGGCTGGCGCATTCCTGAACAAACCGCAATCCTATGCCGCGGCTGCCGGTTCGGCCTCCTCGCCGAACGATGACCGATCGAACCAGATCGGAGTGGCGTGATACCGATCCGACGGATACGGTGCGGTCGGAATGTGCGAGGCGATAACTCCGCCCGCCGACACCCAGAGGTTGATGACGGGATCCGCCCCCGCCGTCGCCACGACGTAGCGCGCGTTGAGCATCGCCATCGCCGCACGTCGCGGAATTCGCGCGAGTGAGTGGTGATCGCCTTACGGTCCGGGCAACGTTCGGACGCCCACGCGGCTTTCATCTCGACGACTCCGTCGGGAATGCGGTCGGCAATCATCTGCCGCAACGCTGCTTGGCCAGGCGATCCCTCCCATTCCAGTAGTGCGTGCGATTCTTCGGCCGTCGCGTACGGCCCTTGTGCGCGAACGCCCCCAACCACCGCTCCGTCTGGCGCAATCGCGACCATGAACATCGAAGTCGACCTGCCGTCGCGGATCTCGTCGAATTCCAGTGCGTCTTCCACGCCGAACTTGCGGTAAGTCTGCTGTGCCCCGTGCAGGTAAGCGGCCCATAGCTCGGGATCTTCGGATGGGAATGCCACGACCACCGTGCAGTCGGAATCAGGGATCAGGTACGAGGTCATCTCAGGCGGCCCTTCCATTGGCAACGATTCTTTTCGCCAGTTCGCTACGCACTCGAGCCGGGATGTCGGGAGCAAACTTTGTGAGATACGCGGACGCCCATTCTTCGTCGCCCGTGAGAAACGGATAGTCGCTACTGGTCATGTGGCGAATGGCGATCATCGCGTACGGCGCATCGAGCGGCCTGAAGTGGGGGTTCCACAAACCGCCTTCGCCGCAACCCGGATAGAACTGACCAATCATCAAGTCGTACTTGATGAAGAGATTCTTGAACTCCACCTGAATCTCGTCGATCAGACTGTGGTCTTCGAGTTCTGGAAAGACCAGAAGCGCAGTTTTCAGGGCCTCGTCGTGTGGGTCCGAGGAAGGCGACGACTGGAACTCGCTGATCACTTCCGTCAGCGAGGCAGCGATGTCTTCGCGACTGAGATCGTCGCCATCAAGGTAGGCCACCGAGAACAGGTCCTTCTTGATGGAGGGCGAGGTGAATGGGCAGATTGCGCCTCTGCGGCCGAGGTCCGGGTGTGGCTTGCTCAAATAGCCACTCGCCCAACGGCGCAGAACTTCGGCCATCTCCTCGTGCTGGGCCGACGGAACACCTGTGAAGAGGCTCGACAAGACAATCGTGCTGGTGCTCGGGGCGCCGAGGCCAATTGAGTACATCGTCGATCCTTTCGGGTGAGGTGGGCGGTCACTACAAGAAGCTTCCGGCACACCGGATCCCGGCACTAGGCACCCGAGGGTCGCGGTTCCGTACCCTTCATGCGTGCACGGCATGAATGACAGGCGTAGGTGTGGAATGGCCACACCTATGGTGTCTGGTGCCGCTCGGAGCTTGCCCGGAAAATCATTGTCACGCCAGGCGGCAGCAGCATGGCGATGTCAGCGAGGGTCAGATGAACTTCTCCTTCGAGGTCGGTCGCGGTCGAACCCATCGGGTCGACTTCGCACACCACCCGTTCGTACTCGAGTTCGTGTCGATTCAGGTCGACGGGAGTCCCCGAGTCATGGAGTACTGCCGCCTACAGTCGCGTCGCATGTCGTATGGTTTCGAGGCCGGGCGCTACCACGTGCAGATCGAGATTGATCGCGGAAATTGTTGGTGGCCTATGGGTTCCGTGTTTTCGCGACTGACGTACGACGTCTACGTCGACGGTGAGTTCGTCTGGCAGTACGCGGGCTGAGCGCTTGAAATGGCCCAACCATCAACGGGCATAACGCAAGTCGACGAACCCGGGGGAGTGCTACCCATTCCGGAGAAACCCCCGGAAACTTTACCCTTCTTGAAGCTGAACGCTCCAGGAAAGGAATATCACAATGTCTCTCCACACAATGCAAGACCGCAAAACTGGACTGCACGCAATTCACACGTACGCAACGCAATTCGAGTCCGATCTTCACGAGCACAGCCCGCCGGTTCCTGAGCGCGGTGTGCGCCATTTCATTGCAACTCACAAACGGTCGACCACTCGAATCGGTCTGTACCTTCTTCTGGCTGCAATGCCGATACTTGCAATTTCCGTGCAGGTGTTCGGCCTCGTGTCATTGCACACCAGCGCCGCCATCGTGGTTATTCCGTTGGCCGCGGCGATCGTCGTCTTGGCAATCTTCGCACCGCATCCCACCGACCGCATCGTGGGTCGTGGCCCAGGGTTCCGGCGTTGTTGACTCGCAGGTCTGTGACGTGGGGAAATGTGGTGGAGAGACACGCCGTTTCAGTTGCGGGCAGGCACGAGCGGTCTCGAGGACGATGGAGTTGCTGAAGACCTCATCGATCATCGGAGTT
>JBBSKP010000228.1:0-7676 GCA_038256175.1 Mycobacteriales bacterium | reverse complement strand
CTAGCAGCAGTTTACTGCCCGTCCAGTCCCCATTAGCCTTGTTTATGCGGTCCAACTGCGCAACGGAGCCACGTATCCGGTCGCCGTGGCGGCTGCGGTTGCTCCAGACGTTGCGGTGACTTCGGCTCAGGAGTGTATTCAGATCCTTGGTGGAATCGGATTCACGTGGAATCACAACGCGCACTTGTATTATCGGCGCGCGCTGACGATACGGGCGCTGACGGGTTCGAGAGCAGAGCGCCTCGGGCTGTCGGCCGGATGACGCTCGATGGTCGCAGACGAATTCCGAATCTGGAACTGCCGGAGGAAGCCGAAGAGCTCCGCGAATCGATCCGAGCAGAGTTGGCAACGATCGCCGCACTGGACGACCGCGGCCGCCTCGGGCCACTGGGAAGCGGCGGATGGGTGCAGCCGCACATGTCCAAGCCCTGGGGGCGCGCTGCCGGGCCACTGGAGCAGATTGTCATCTCCCAGGAGCTCAAGAAGGCAGGAATTACGTTGCCCCAGTTGGCAATGGGTGGCTGGGCCGTACAAGCAATCGAGGCGTACGGAACGGAAGAACAGCAGCAACGATGGATCGCTCCGACCTTGCGTGGCGAAAGCATCTGGTGCCACTTGTTCAGCGAGCCGGAGGCGGGATCGGATCTGGCGTCGCTGACGGCAAAGGCCGAGCGCGTCGACGGCGGATGGAAGATCAACGGGCAGAAGATCTGGACGTCACTCGCTCAGTTCTCGGAATGGGCGATGCTCATCGCACGAACTGACGCGAGCAAGCCCAAACACGAAGGGATTACGTACTTCATTCTCGATATGAAGACCGCGGGAGTCACTGTTCGACCTTTGCGGGAAATGACCGGCGGGACGCTGTTCAATCAGGTGTTTCTCGATGATGTCGTGGTACCCGACGATTGCGTGATCGGCCAGATCAACCAGGGTTGGGACGTCGCCCGGAAGGCCCTGGCGGGCGAACGCGTCGCGCTCGGCAACGCGAACCTGCCGATGTACGCGAGCATGGAGAATCTGCTGAGTTTCGTTGCTGCCGAGGTACTCTCGGAAACTGCAACCATTGAAATGGGCAATGTTGTCTGCCAGAATCAGGCCCGAGATCTGATAGGGCTCCGGGGTGTACTTCAGCAGCTGCGTGGTGCGGACGCCAGCACCTCGTCGAGTATCGGAAAGTTTCTTTCCACACGGCTGAGTCAGCAGTTGGCGGAGTTCGGGTTCGAGCTCCTCGGTAGCAATGCGGCGCTGGGGGGTCAGCAGGGTCGACAGTCGTTGGACGGACTATTTGCTCGCGAGCCGAGCAACGACGATCTACGGAGGCACGACCGAGGTTCAGCTGAACGTTATCGCCGAGCGAATGCTAGGCCTTCCACGAGACGCTTCGCCGGGCAAGTGACGGCATTTGCTTTGCACGTCGTCGACTTGGAATATGTTGGTAAACAACATGATTCGATTGCGTATCGGCGACGGCGCCCACACGCGAACTATGTCGGTCTAAACTGCAGCGATGGCTAAGCGCAGTGAAGCGGCGGAGGCTCGGCGGGGCAGCGATAATCGTTCGCTCTTCGATCGGTTCGTCGAGCACGTGCAGACATTGGTCAGCGAGGCGCCGTTCTTCTTCATTTGCGCTGGAATCGTGGCGGTGTGGTTGGTCAGCGCGCCGTTGTGGACCGATCTCAAGGCGTGGCAGACAGCCATCCATACAGTCGGCAGCGTATTCACGCTGCTGCTCGTCGTATTGCTGGAGAATGCTGGTCGACGCGCCAGTGAGTCTTCGCAAGAGAAACTCAATGTGATCGCCGAAGCTCTCGCCGAACTGTTGGATTCCGCTGCGCACAACGATCCCCACCTCCGCGAGGCAGCAGATCGACTGCGCGACGCAGTCGGCCTCGAAGAGCGGCACTGAGGGTCGTCATCGGCAGGATTCCGACGTTGTGCCATCGGGGCTGACCGCGCCGGATACGGTGGGTTCGTGGATCTTCTGGATAGGCTCCGGCTGGATGTCCCTGTGGCACAAGCCGGCATGGGCGGAGGCATCGCCGGCGCCCGACTCGCTGCTGCGGTTGCGGATGCGGGCGGCCTCGGAACGATTGGTTTGGCGGCACCAGCGGAACTGCGGACTGCGATCGACCAGGTTCGCGATGTAGCGCCGAGCCGAGCTGTGGCGGTCAACTTGCTGATGCCGTTTGTGCATCGCCGCCACATTGACACGTGCATCGATCGCAGGATCGACGTTGCGGTGGTTGCCTTCGGTGGTGACGCCGCGTTCGTTCGGCAACTACGTGACTCCGGAATATTTGTGTTGGTGATGGTCGGCACCGAGGAGCAGGCTCGTACCGCCGTGGCGTGGGGCGCCGATGGCCTGATCGCTCAAGGTGCCGAGGCCGGCGGGCATTTGGCAGGGACAACCCCCGCTCTCGAGTTCCTACCGCGCGCGACGGCGATTGCAGACGATCGGCCGGTGCTTCTCGCGGGCGGAATTGCCACCGCTGCCGACACGGCCGCTGCTCTGGCTGTCGGCGCAGCGGGAGTCGTCGCCGGAACCCGGTTCTTGTTGACCGACGAATCTGGGGCTCACCGCGAGTACCAGCAGCGTGTGCTGGCCGCGCGAAAGACGTTGGAGACCACGCTGTTCGGATTGACGTGGCCGTCGCGGCATCGCGTTGTTCCGAACGCGGCCACGCAGCGATGGTGCCGGGAGGACGGAACTCCACGCCGAATCCCAGCACTGATCAACGCGTGGAGCTCCCCATTGGCGCGACTCGCCCCAGACGGCAGCGAAGGTGTGGTGCTGCGGATGCAGCGGCCGACGCTTCCGCTGTTCAGTCCGATGGCTCCGCGCGAGGGTATGCCGTTCAGTTGGGTCGAGAGATCAGCGCTGTACGCGGGCGAGTCTGCGCTGCGAATCGAGCGACTGATCCCAGCGAAACAGGCCGTGGCCGACTTATCGCCCGGTACGAACCATTGAAGGTGCGCAGTTTCGGCAGACAACGATGCAAGTGAGCCAGATCACTACAAATGCGGATTGAGGTCATTGGGCTGCACTTCTGAAGCCCAGCGGTGGCGTATCCCGCCGGATGCGCTCTTGGGAGGTTGTTGTGTACAGCGCTGGAGTGGTTCCCGCCGATGTGAACTGGGGCGGAACATCCGCAAAACCGCATGTCGCCGCCTCGTCATCGCAATCATTGCTCCGCGATGCCGGACCGACGCTGGTTGCGTTCATCGCCGCAGTGGTCACCGCGCTGTTGACCCAAGTTTTTCACGAGTGGCCGTTCGGATAGGGCATCAGCTGTCTGCCGGAATCGCCGGTAGCCCTTCGGCAACGCGGAGTCGCTCCGCCAACTCGACGAGGTACTGCTGTGCAGATGGCGTGAGCAGAGCTGCTGCGTGTGCGAGTTGTCGCAACGAAGGCTCGACGAATCTGTGACTCAGGGCAGCGTCGTGCGCGACGCTGTCGTCACCGGACGCCGCCACGAAGAAGTAATCGCGGTCCACGTCGAAGAAGATCGCCAGTGCTCGTGCCACCCGCGTCGACGGATTGATCCGCGCGCCATTGCGCAGCTGGGACAGATAGGGCGTCGACACCGGCACGCCGGCATACGCCAACGCTGCAGCGACAGCAACGTTGGATAACCGCCGCGAATTCGTTGCGCGCCAGTTGTCGTACAGTGCGTTCAGGCGTTCCGCGAACACCGTTGCTTCGACCAGCGTGTGATGTGGCCCCTCGTTGCTCACGGTGTCTCTGCCTTCGTGCGATGAACTGGGTTGCATAGTTGGGCGCTTGACCAAGTCAAACATGCGTATTACACGCGGATGGCGAACATTCAGCAACATAGGCCGGCCTAATTGTGATGCGCATCATTCTTTTTGCGTTTGCGCCTATGACACTGGCCGCGTACCCCTTGTGGGTATCGGGACCAGCAGAAGCTAACGCGCGGCATGCAGCAAGTCATCGCCCAATCGCACAACAGCAAATGCGAGGCAATATTGCCGACCTTGGGAACGTGGACGAGAGGCGAATGAATTCGCGTTGAGGGACTGATGGCCCCTGCGCGTCAGTCAGTGGCGTCGCGCTGCCGCTGCTCGGTCAGCAGCACGGTGAGCGCCATTCGGACCTCGAGTGCACAGTCGATCCGCCCGCCGATCAGATGTTCGCGCTCGATTGCGAGTAGGTGCTCGATTTCCCGGCGCAGTTCGTCGTCGGTCAGGTCGGTTATTCGCTGGTCCATGTGACTGCGGTCTCGATCAGCTTGTGTCCGCGCTTCGCCATGCTGTGAGTATTCCCGCGTATCGCGATCGAACAGGGCGTTTCCCTGCTACCACGCAATTTCGCAACGCAACGGAACGTGGTGCGGCAAAGTAGTTGCCATGACAAGCACGAATGCTCCCAAGGGCGCTCGGTCCGGTGGGGTCCCCAACCCTTCGGAGATTCTGGCAGCCGCGCAGGCTGCAATCGAAGCTGCGCAGGCAGTTGCAGGCAGCGCCTTCGACACGGCCGTGCGAACACCACAAGCTTCGGTCGCGTTGGCGGCTCAGTTCCCTGATCTGATCGAGAACCTTGCAACGGCAATCGAGCGGCTCAACAAGACGATCGACCGGATGGAGCGGATGCTCGCTCTGGCCGACCCGCTGTTTGCCACCTTGGACCAGATACTGCCGCGGCTCGAGCAATTGGCCGGCGTCGCCGACGACCTTCGCAAACTGATGGGGCGGATTCCGGGCGCCGAGGCGCTGGGTCGGCTCACTGGAGTGAATTTCGAGGACGACGAGCAGACGGGCAAGGGCAGAGGTCGCCGCTGACTAGATTTCCGGTGGGTCGATCGTCGCCGTCAGCGTGACGAGAAACCGCCCGTGATTCCCGTTGGTGGTCATGAGCCCTGACCCGTTCGGCAGGACCGTAATGGCGTGGCCGAGGTGGGCGACCACTCCATGACTATGCGGTTCGTGCTGGTGGGCGGCGTCGGCCTCGGCGTTTCGAGCGAGCCCGGCAAGGACGTGCGCGATCTCGTCTTCGGACGTGGCGACGCCGGCGGCGGTGAATGTGCGACGACCTGCTGCCGTACTCGGGGGCCGACTTCCGTTGGTCGTCAATGGCGACGTCAACGCGGGATGAGGCACGACAGCGCCCGCGAGTGTGCGGGCCATATCCGTTGTCCGGCGATGAATCGTGTTGAGTGCATCGACCGCTGCTGCGACCAGGCCATCCAATCGACTTTCGAACGTCCCGACGACGAGCGCCGATTCGTCGATCGGCCAAGGAATGCTGGCGCCACCCAACTGCGGCCATGACGGCTGAAGCTGTATCCACGTACTCAGTTCGGCGACGTCAGCTTCTGCCGAGCGCCGCCGCCGGCGCGACGGCTGCGTCTCCGCGACCTCGCTGTCCGACCACACTCCGAACGTCAGTTCCGGCCACTGGGCAGTATTCCAGGTTATGGCCCCGACTTCGGCCGCGAGGAATACGGCTTTGCATGCCTGGCCCGGAGTGCTGAGGGTGCCGAGATATCCCGTCGGGTCGGCATCGCGAATCGATCGCAGCCTGAACCGGTCGAGGTTGAGTAGATCGGCCGACATACAGCTCCTGCCTTGCGGACGCGGACGGTCCCGCTGCGTCCGGTGCAGCCACCTTACCGAGACTTCCGCGGCAGAAGTGTGCGGGAAACCCGGCCGCGCATGTGGGATTGCCTACAAGTATCGTTCCGACACGCCCAGCGCACTATGCGCACGAAGAGTGGCAGCCGCTTTCAAGACCATCTCCTGGTACTCGTCCTCGGCGTCGGAATCGAGGACAATCGCGCCGCCGGCACCCACTCGCCAGTGCCCGCCGGTGAGGACCGCAGTGCGAATGACGATGTTGAGATCGGCGGTGCCACCCAGGCCTAGAAAGCCGATCGCGCCCGAGTAGATACCGCGCGCATCGTGCGCGAGCATCTCGATGATGTCCATCGTCCGGAGTTTCGGCGCGCCGGTCATCGAGCCGCCTGGGAAACAGGCTCTTACGCAATCGATTGCGTCGGTGTCTGTGCGCAGTTGGCCGCGAACGGTCGACACCAGCTGGTGCATGGTGTTGTAGGTCTCGATCGCCATGAGCTTCGGGACGTGCACGCTGCCGACCTCGCAGACTCGACCGAGATCGTTGCGGAGCAGATCGACGATCATCAGGTTCTCGGCACGGGTCTTGTCGCTCGACGCCAAGTCATCCCGCAGCCGCACATCGTCCACATCGGTGGCACCCCGCGGTGCCGTGCCCTTGATCGGCTTGCTCTCGACAACTCGCTCTCGGTCGACTTTGAGAAACCGTTCGGGGGAGGAGCACGCGACCTCGGCCCCATCCAGTCGGAGATAGGCCGCGTACGGCGCAGGGTTCGCGCGGCGCAGAACTCGATAGAAGTCCAGTCCACCGTCGGTCGCGGGAATGCGGGCGCTGTTGGTCAGACAGATTTCGTAGGACTCGCCAGCACGCAACTGTTCACTGCAGATCGCAATGTCGGCGAGATAGTTTTCGCGGTCACGTGCAAGCAACTCGGCTACCGCCGCGTGGTCGATGCTCCTCCGTAACGTCGGCGGATTCTCCCACGCTGCAACGGTATTCAACTCCACGCGAGTCGAATCGAGCCACGCCCGCGCCGCCGCCGCGCTGGTCGGTCCAGACTCGCTGCCGTCGTCGAGTGCAAGCAGGTACGTCGTGTGCTCCAGATGGTCCACTGCCACCAACCGGTCCGCGAATATCCAGTGCGCATCCGGTGTTTCGGCGCGGTGCCGGTTCGCCGAGCCGCAGTCGGCTTTGAGTTCGTAGCCGAAGTAGCCGACGTACCCGCAGGCGAAGCCGAAGGGTAGTTTCGGGACATCCGCTCCGCGGATCTGCAGTTGTGCCGACAAGTAGTCGAAGATGTTTCCTGGTACCGACTTTCGACTGCCATCCGATGCGCGAACGGTCACCTGCCCATCGTCGACGTTGTACCCGACCACCTCGGCCAGTGGTCCGGCTGCATCTCCGAGAAACGAAAATCTGTCCAACCCGGGCTCGACGTGTTCGCTGTCCAGCCAAAAGGACTGCGGGGAAGCCGCGTACAGCCGGGTGAATGCTGCCTCGGTGTCGACGGCGCGATCGATGACGTCGACCGTGAGCCGGTATCGCGGGGTGGCAGCGGTATCGGCAGTCGGATCAGCTCCTCGGCCATCGGCAATCGTGGCCTGCGGGCGATCTGCTAGATGCCGTCGCGTGAGGTCGGCAAAGTTGCGCAGCACCTGCTCGCCGTATTCGGTTGCCACTGACTCGGGGTGGAACTGGACGCCCCACTGCGGGCGAAAGCGATGGCGCAGCGCCATGATCACGCCGTCGGTGGACCACGCTGTGGCCTCCAACGACTCCGGCAGTGGTGCCAGCGCCGCAAGCGAGTGATAACGGACAACGGTGAATTCCTGTGGTACGTCGACGAATAGCTCGCGGCCGTCGTGGCGAACCTGCTCGAGATAACCATGCCGCGGTGTCGGCGCCTGCGTTACCGTTCCGCCTTCCGTGACGACAATGCCTTGATGGCCAAGGCACACGCCGAGTAGGGGCTTGTGCGCCTGGCGGATCACCTCTGCAGAGATGCCGAAATCGCGCTTCCGCGCTGGGTGTCCCGGGCCGGGGGAGATGACGATGTTGTCGTATCGCTCGAGGTGTAGAT
>JBBSKP010000227.1:0-7694 GCA_038256175.1 Mycobacteriales bacterium | reverse complement strand
GGTCAACGACATCGTCGAGATCGTGGCGGCACTCCTGCAACTCTCGTCGCGAGCCGTCGTACCCAACATCGTCATGACACGCGCAGGGACCGACGGCTACGGCGCATGAGGCGGGCTGCCCGCCCTACTTTTATCAATCCAACTCGCCGTACTCATCGAACCAGTACGCGAGCTTGCCGCGGCGACTCACTGCGCGAAGTCGCTGTTCGGCTACTGCACGTGTCGTCGTTGTCGTGACGATGAGCAGTTCATCGCCGACTTCGATGCGCGTGTCGAGCTGCGGGACGAACGTGTGGCCCTCGCGGATTATCAGGGTAATGACGCTGGGCTCGGGTAGCCGCAGCTCGAGGACTGACACACCGTGCAACCGTGACGGCGAAAGGACTGTCATGGTCAACAGTTCCGCGTCCAGAACGTCGAGAGGAGCCGATTCCACCTGTATTTCGCGCATGGAGTCAGGCGGAATCAGACCCAACCGGTTAGCGACCAACCGCAGGCTCGGGCCCTGCACGAGAGTGAAAACTACGACAAGGATGAACACGATGTTGAGCAGTCGGCGGCTCTCGGTGACATTCTCGACGATCGGAAAAGTGGCGAGAACGATCGGGACCGCACCACGCAAACCTGCCCAGGAGACGAAGATCTGTTCGCGCCAGGGCACGCGGAAACCGATAAGCGATGCGGCGACCGACAACGGCCGACCAAGCAGCAGCAGTACGAGCCCGATCACGATTGCCGGTACTACTTCGTCGAGCAGCTCACTCGGGGTGACCAACAGACCGAGCAGAACAAACACGCCTATCTGCGCGAGCCAGCCAAGCCCCTCAGCAAACGACCGGGTGGCCGAACGGTGCGGCAGCCCGGAGTTCGCGAGCACGACTGCCGCCACGTAGGCAGCAAGGAAACCGCTACCGTGGGCGGTACCGGATGCTGCGAACGCCAACAGTCCCAACCCGAACGTCGCGAGGGGATAAAGGCCGGATGCCGGTAAAGCAATGCGCCGCAATGTGATTGCACCGAGCGCCCCGCAAGCCAATCCGATCACCACACCGGCAACCAACTCGTACAGCAAATCGACGACCGCGGTCCACGGCGTGAAACTGAACGGCACTGCGCTGAACATAAGAACAAGGATGACCGCGGGGGCATCGTTGAATCCGGACTCGGCTTCGAGCAGACCGGCAACGCGCCTCGGCAACGGCACGATCCGTAGGACAGAGAACACCGCCGCAGCATCGGTGGAGGAAACTATAGCTCCCAGGAGTAGGGCGAGTTGCCAGTCGATTCCGAGGAGCAGGTTCGCCGCAGCAGCGGTGACCATCATGCTGACACCCACCCCCACGGTGGCCAAGACACCGGCGGGTGCCAGCACTCGCCGCACCTCGGTGAAGCGCGTAGCCAAACCGCCTTCGACGAGGATGACGGCGAGCGCTGCGATTCCGAGGTTCCGGGCGAGTTCGACGTCGTCGAACTCGATCCCGAACCCGTCCTCGCCGAGAACTACGCCGACCGCAAGGAACAGCAACAGACTGGGTAACCCAACCCGCGACGTCACCCGAGTGGCGACAATGCTGGCCAGCAGCACGAGGCCACCGGCTAGCAGTGCCACGTAGAGCTGCTGCAAGCTCATGTCATTTCCGTTCGGCCTTTGTACAGATCACGGGGCGCCGTGGATGACGGCACGGATCTGGTCTTCGATTGCGCTGTCGGCGACGAACAACATCTCATCGCCGGCCTCGAGCACGTCGTCCGGCTGCGGGAGGATGATCGTGCTGCCGCGTAGGACCGTGACGAGTGCGGCGTTGGCAGGCAAAGCGAGGTCACGAACGGGTTGTCCGACGAGTGGATTGTCCTCGGGGAGTGTCAGTTTCGCGAGGTTGACTCGGCCCTGCCGTAGCCCCATCAATCGCACGAGATGGCCGACATTGATCGCGCCCTCGACGCCGGCGATCATGGCGCGCGGGGTGGACACTGCTATATCGACACCCCATTCAGCAGTGAACAGCCACTCGTTATCCGTTTCGTTCACTCTTGCCACCACCCTGGGAACGCCGAATTCGGTTTTTGCTAGCAGAGCCGCCGCAAGGTTCACCTTGTCATCACCGGTAGCGGCGATCATGACATCGCACGTCTGTATTCCAGCGTCTTCGAGTGAACTGAGCTCACACGCGTCGGCAAGTAGCCACTCCGCGGCGGGAACTGCGGCTGGTTCGTAGTGCCGAAACTCGCGTTCGATCAGCAGGACCTTGTGTCCGTTGTCGAGCAGTTCCCGGGCGACGGAGCGACCGACCGCGCCGGCACCGGCGATCCCGATGCGCATGATCCGCTCCTTACTTCTCGCGGGTGTTCGTTGGCACGTGCGGTCAGACGGATTCAGTGTTGCCCGATTCTGCTCCACTCGAGTCGTGCAATTCAAACCTCCACGCAAGACACTGACCGGACACCGCCCCGCCGCACCAGCTCTTGCGCGCATCACTCAACAAGTTGCACAGTGATTAGCGCACGAAAGAACAATCACGCGGCCGTAAGAGAGGGTGTGATCGGCCATGGCGAGAAGATCGTCTGACCCCACATACGAGGTCGCCATAGTCGGCGCCGGCTTCGCAGGTATAGGCGCGGGGATCAAACTGAAGAGACTCGGCATCGAGGACTTCGTGATCATCGAGCGGCGCGAGGATGTCGGCGGCACATGGCGTGATAACACCTATCCCGGTGTCGGTGTGGACATTCCGTCCTTCACCTACTCCTACCACTTCGAGCAGAACCCCAAGTGGTCGCGCGCTTTTGCGCCGGGATCGGAATTTATGTCCTACGCCACCGGCATCGCGGAGAAGTACGGTTTGCGAAAGCACCTGTTGCTCAACACAGCTGTCGAGCTCGCCGAGTTCGATGAAACCGCCCATCTCTGGCGACTTACGACGGGTAGCGGCAAACAATTGACCGCGCGCTTCCTGATCTCCTGTCACGGTGTGCTCGTAACGCCGGTGCAGCCGCAGATCGCAGGACTTGACGAGTTCGAGGGCAAGATTCTGAAGTCGGCCAGTTGGGACCACGACTACGACCTGGCGGGTAAACGTGTCGCGGTAATCGGTACCGGTGCAAGCGCATTGCAGATCATCCCGACCATCGCGACGACAGTGGCGCGGCTCGATGTCTACCAGCGAACGCCGATATGGGTGATTCCCAAGCTGAATCCACCGATTCCCGGTGCCGTCCAATGGGTGTTCGAGAACGTTCCCGTCGCACAGCGTCTCGTCCGGTTGGTGACGACAGCCGCGAGCGACGGCACAGTCGTTCTCGGCGCTGTGTACAACAAACAGCTCCCACTGATTGCGAAGGCGATCGAAACAGTCTGCCGCACACAGCTATTCCTTCAGGTCAAGGACAAGGAAACCCGTCGCGAGCTGACGCCGCGCTACGGATTCGGCTGCAAACGACCCTCGTTCTCCAACACCTATCTTCCGGCGTTCAATCGCGACGATGTCACCCTCGTCACCGATCCGATCGACCGCGTGGCAGCACACGGGATTCGCACTGCGTCTGGAGCGACTCGCAGCGTTGATGCGCTCGTATTGGCAACGGGTTTCAAGGTTTTCGATGTGCCCTACACGATTCGCGGTAGCGGTGGGGTCGACCTGGCGCGATTCTGGGCGAGCCATCGGAAACAGGCATATCAAGGTTCGACCTTGCCGCAGTTCCCCAACCTCTTCCTCGTGCCAGGACCTTATGGCGTCTCCGGCGCTTCGTGGTTCGGGACGATCGACATGTGCGTAACCCACGCCGCGCTGGTATTGAGTGAAGCGCGCAAACGTGGGGCGACTCGCGTTGCGCCGACGCAGGACGCGCACGATCGGTTCCTGAAAGACACTCTTCGCAAGGTCGAACGGGAAGTGTTCAAGAGCCCGAGTTGCACGGGTTCCAATAGCTACTACATCGACGAGCACGGCGACGCACCGTTTCTACGGCCGAGTCTCGGCATCTTCACGTGGATCAGTGTGCGGCGGTTCGATTTCGGCGACTACTCCTTCGCAGCGTTGCCGCCGAGACCGGTGTCGAGGCGCCCAACCAATGGCCAGAACCGCTCCCGCGCGAACGGGTAACCCATAACTGAGAATTAGATGCGGCCCGGCAGAACGCGTCGGCGTGACACCCGACTCACGAAAATGTACGAGCAGAAAGCCCTTCCAACAGCCCGGTGAGATAGTCGGCAACTTGATCGGCAGTGAAGTCGAGCTTGCCCTTGATCGTCGCGAGGATCACCTCGCGACAGGCTCCGCCATATCCGTACGCTCCCATTCGAACTAGTTCGCGTTGTGCGGGGTCGTCCGGCATGTTCGGGTCCGCACCCGTCCACAGGTCGACGGCGAGGTCGATGAATCGTTGTCGCTGGTTGGCGAGGCGTCCCGTGTCGGCCTCGGTAAATAGCAGCCGCGCGAGTCTCGGATCGGACATCACGGTTCGGACGAAGTAAGTGACTGCTGGACGTGGGTCGGATATCCCGCCCAAGGCAACATGCGGGATCAGGCCCTCTGCTATGTCACGCAAGACCTTGTCGACGACGGCGGTCGCCAGCGCGTCGATCGACTCGAAGCTTTCGTAGAAGTACCGCTTGTTGAGCTTGGCGTTCTTGCAGACCTCTTCGATGGTCACGCCAGCGATCCCGCGTGTGCCGAACAGATCGAAACCGGCGTCGATCAGCGTGTCTCGGCGAATCCGTTGCCGTTCAACGGCACTCACGCCCCGCAACGGACGATGCAATCCGGCCGGCTCAGCCATCGACTCCTCCGATCACTCTTGACACGGCAGCGTACCTGAAATACCGTCCACTTATTGGTACACGCTTGTGCCAGAAATGGAGTTTTCAGCAATGAGCTTTCTCGCGAATGCGAATACAGGTGTTCTCGCACCGCCGACCGACATGCACCCCAACATGACGGTGGCGTGGATTTTCGTGGCATTCACCGGGGCAGGCTTGCTCGCGGCGTTGGTGCTCGCGCTGGACGATGCCCGCCGCACCCGCAGCCCACTCTTTGCGTTGTTGCTGGTCAGCGGCCTGACAATCTTCCCGTTCGCGATCGAGCCGACCTACGACATCATCATGGCCACCTGGTATCCGCCTGAGCTGCCGGTACAACTGGTCACCATCCTCGGGCGTCCGATGGCGCTGATGGTGCCGTTGATGTACGCGTCGTCGGTGTCGCTCACGTGCTACGTGACCTACCGCATGATCGTGGCCGGCGTGTCCGTGCGTGCGATGGTCCTATTCCTCGCCGGCCTATCGGTGATCGAGGGCATCGGCGAGATGGTCGCCTCGCACTTCGACCTGATGCGCTACTACGGCAATCTCGCCACGATCTTCGACGTACCGGTTCCGACGCTGGTGCAGAACGCGGGCATGTTCTCGATCATCGGAGTCGCGCTGGCGATGATCGTCCCGCATCTATCCGGTTGGCGCTGGCTCATCATTCCGTTCGTGCCGCCGATGCTCTACATCGGTTACGTCGTTTCGTGCACGCTGCCGAATTTTCTTGCCATCCACGGTCAAGCCGGACCTGCCCTGTTCTGGGTGCTCGCTGCGATTTCCACGTTCCTCAACGGCCTTGTCGCAGTGGCGGCGTTGTACATGCCGATCGCCAAGCAGTACCGCGAAGACGCTGCGCTCCGAAAGTCCAATCCAACGCGCGTCGAACAGCCCGCAGTTCCCGCCGACGCCTGACGCAACCCGCAAAGTTTGGAGCCCGTTATGCACGACCCCCTGCACTTCACGCGAAACCCTTACCGCGCTGCAAGTCTCGCGCTGCGGACGCGTGGCCGCGGCCTGACCTTCCCACCCGGGCCGAGGGGATATCCCGTCGTCGGCGTACTCCCCCAGTTTCAGGCCGATCCGTTCACGTTTCTACGGGAATCTGCCGCCACGTACGGCGATGTCTTTCGAGTGCCGATGCCGATGATCGACATGGTCTGCGTGAACCATCCGGACCATATCGCGCAGATCATGGGCGACACGTCTGGCGGCTACAGCATGGTCGGGCCACTGGAAGCCGCCGCACACGCCATGATCGGCGCATCGATTCCGTACATGGAGGGAGACCCGTTCAAGCGGCGGCGGCGGTTGATCACCCCGATGTTTCGGCATAGTTCGCTAGCCGATTTGTCCACCGAGATCGTCGATGAATTCACCACCCGGATAGACGCCTGGGCAGGCTGGGCCGGCACGGAGAAGGTCGTCGATCTGCAGCACGAGATCGCATGGCTGACGTTGCCGGCATTCATGCGCGCGATGTTCGGAATTCGATTGAGCAACAGTGAGATTGCGCGTCTCGACCAGGACATCCGCACGGTACTGCGGTTGTTCAGCGCCGGCATCATGTTGAACCGGCCGCCCGGGCTACTGCCGATACCCGGCGGCAAGAACGTATTCGCCGCGTTGGCGCGAACGCGCCGGTGGATCAACCGCAAAATCGAGGATCGGCTCGCGAATCCGATCGAGGGTTCGGATCTGTTGCAGATCCTGTTGGACGCTCGAAACGAGGACGGCACGCCCATCGGCCGGCGCGACCTCATCGCCGAACTATTCATCCTCATCGCCGGCGGATACGAGACGGTCGTCGCCTCGACCTCATGGACATTGGCCAAGCTTCGGGAAAACCCGCAAGCACACACTCAGCTGATCGAGGAGGTCGACGAACTGGACGGGCATGCCCCGACCTATGCCGATCTCGGTCGGCTCAGCTGGGTGAAGGCGTGCTTCGACGAAGGTCAGCGCATGCAGGGCCATCCGTTTCATCCGCGTATCGCCACGCGCGACGACGAAATCGGCGGCTACTTCATCCCGAAGTACACCCTCGTCGGCGTCTCGATGTACGCGCTGCACCGTGACTCTCGGTGGTGGACCGACCCGGACACGTTCGACCCGACGCGATTCGCCGACAAGGCAGTCGTGGCCGCACGCCCCTCGCTCGCGTTCATTCCGTTCGGGGCAGGCCCACACCGCTGCATCGGCTCTCAAATGGGCTATATGAACGGCCAATTCATCCTCACACTGCTTCATCAGCGCTACCGCCTGAACATCGCCCAGGACTGGCGACCCAAGCATGCCTCGACGTTCTCGTGCACGATCAAGGGCGGACTGCCCGTTCAGCTCGAGCTGCGCGAACCAGCGCACGTCAAGCCACGGGCCACGGTGTCGCAATGATGACCGTGACGGTCGACGCGGAGCTGTGCCTGGGCTCCCAACAGTGCGCGAGGTCGGTCCCGACGGTCTTCTCCTTCGACGACGACGGTGTGGTTCAACTCGTCGGCGCCAAGCCCTCGGGGCCGGTAACCATTGCTCCGGTCGAAGAGGAATCCGTCCGGCGGGCATCGTTCAGCTGCCCCGCCGCAGCCATCTATGTCGAGGACCTTTCATGATCGCAGCGCACAGCGAAACCGTCCTGGAAGTGCCGGTCACGCGAATCTGGGAGCGGCTCACCGACTTTCCCTTGTGGGAGCAATGGCTGCCGCTACACGGCGGCTGGCCGGACGGGCCGCCCCCCACACTCGAAGAGGGAACACAGTTTCGGCAACGACTGGGCCACCTCGGTATCTACGACACCGTCATGGTGACGGTCACCGAGAACACGCCCAACCGGCAATTCGCACTCTTCGCACATGGCACATACGGGGCAGACGCACGGCTGACGTTCAGCGTCGAT
>JBBSKP010000226.1:0-7698 GCA_038256175.1 Mycobacteriales bacterium | reverse complement strand
CTCGAACACAGCAAGTCGCCGAGAGGCTCCGCATACCACTACTTCCCAGGTGGGAAGGAGCAACTCGCTCAGGAGGCGACGTTGCACGCAGGCCGAGCGGCTGCTGAGCAGTTAAACGCGGTGTTAGCGACCCAAGGTCCGATCGGGGCACTTGGTGCGTTTTTGGACCAATTTCGGAGGGGCTTGATCGCCAGCGACTTCACCCGCGGCTGCCCGATCGCCGCCGCTGCGGTGGCTCCTCGAGCACGCGGCGTTAGTGACAGCGCGGGTGAGGTGTTCACTTCCTGGGAAGCCTCCTTGACCACTGCGTTGTGGCGTAGTGGGCTGGATATGGCCCGCGCCGAAGACATCGCCGCGTACGCACTGTCCGCGGTCGAGGGTGCCCTTCTGCTGGCTCGCGCGCAACGCACAACGCGCCCCCTCGACAGCGTGGGCCGCGAATTGACACTCCATTTGAGGTCGATCCTTGGCGCGCCCGATCTGGCTCCGCGACCCAACGAGCCGTAACCGCACGCTCGCGTGGCCGGTTTCATGGAGTGCTGGGTGGTGGGCCCACGAGCGACGCGAGCGCGATAGCGGCGCGTAGCCGCAGTGAGCCTGCGTCGGTCTCACCGCTCGCGTCGAGCACTCGTCGAATCCGATAGGACACAGTGTTTGGATGTACATGTAAGCGTTGCGCGGCACGGTTCGGACTGAGGTGCTCCTGCTGGTATATCGCGACGGTTTCGAGCAGTCGGTCCGCGTCGTCGCGGATCAATATCTTGCCTAGAACATCCGACACGTAGCTGCGTGCTTGGTCGATATCTGCGCTCAACATCGCCGCAACCGCGCAGTCGCGGTACGCGATCGTGGACGGCTCGACGTGCGATAGTCGAGCGACGCGGCGGGCATGCCTTGCCTGATCGTGGCTGCGCCGAAAACCATCGAGGCCATGAGCCGGTTCACCGACCGCGATG
Organism: Mycobacteriales bacterium; assembly: GCA_038256175.1. Classification (GTDB taxonomy): domain Bacteria; phylum Actinomycetota; class Actinomycetes; order Mycobacteriales; family Mycobacteriaceae; genus Antrihabitans. The sequence continues at coordinate 6,742 of JBBSKP010000226.1, read as the reverse complement.
TGTACGTCGTTGACAGTCGGGAATTGTGCTGGCGCGCGGCGCTGCCATGAACCAACCCAGCCGTGCAATACCGAACTGCTGGCCGCCACGATCAGTGCACTGTCATCATCGTCGAGTGCCCTCGCGATCCTGGCGCCGGCCTGGTCGAGTTGTGGCAGAACATCTGCTTCTGCGCCGGGCACCCACACAATGAACCCGATGTGCCAGCGGTCCAGCCGATATCGGAGCCGATCACCAGCGTGCCGAACGTCGACCGGCTCGCCTCGTAGGATCCGGCGTAGTTCGGCCTCCCCCAGGCTTTGCGCGCGGCGGGCCAGACGTTCACGTTCGGCAATGTACTCATCAATGATTGGCTGTAAGACCGCCTCGATATTGGTGAACAGGTAGTCCGCCGTCGCCGTGGAAGTCTCGGCCAGCAGGTATGCGTCTCGGGTGGCCGATGAAAGGGCGGTACTCCAAAACTGAGACAAAACCGCATGCCCGATCCGGTAGGCCCGCAGCAGTGCCTCGATCGGAAGCCCGTGGCGGACGAAATCCCGGCCCCACTCGAGCGCTTCGATTGGTGCCGTCGACTCGCGAGGATCTGCCCATACGCTCATCACGTCCTTCATCCGCGTCAAATGCGCCCGAGTCGAGCGTTCAAGACCGTCGAGCAGTTCGTCGGACGCATGCGCCAACTCAGGTACCTCGGCGAGGATTCTCGCGTCGACCTCAGTACGGACATCCTCGAGGTGTTCGCCCAACTGGATCGCAACCGTACTAACCAAACGCCTTCCCGCTCTTGATAGTCCGGCATAGAAGAAGCCGTTGTCGGGGGCGCCGGTCATGTCATTCACCCCCCGATCGTAGATCCGGGGGCTTTGTGTCCGGGCACAAAGAGCGTAGAAAACGTTGGGTTACGCGACATTGCCCGCGAAAATCTCGTCGCCGACACTGAGTGGCATGACACACAGCACCGTCGACTACATCGTAATCGGCGCCGGTTCTGCGGGGTGCGCCGTCGCCGCGCGATTGAGTGAGGACAAGTCGTCAAGGATTCTTTTGATAGAAGCCGGTGGCGGCAACCGCAAGCTGGCGGTGAAGGCGCCGCTCGCATTCGCCAAGCAGTTCCACACCAAACTGGATTGGGATTACTGGACCGAACCTGAGCCCCATCTCAACGACCGCCGAATTTACTCCCCTCGGGGCAAGCTGATGGGAGGCTCCAGCTCGATGAACGCGATGCTCTATATCCGCGGAAATCGGGTGGACTACGACGGCTGGGCCGCCGCCGGTGCACCCGGCTGGTCGTATGACGATGTGTTGCCGGTCTTCAAGCGATGCGAATCCAACGATGAGTTCGACGATGAATACCACGGCACCACTGGGCCCCTGAAGGTAACTCGAATCCCTGACCCGGATCCGGTCAGTCTCGCCCTGGTCGACGCCGCCGTCGAACTCGGCGTAGCCCGTACCGCGGATTTCAACGGCGCCAGCCACGTCGGCGCCGGACAGATGCAGGTCAATCAGCACCGAGGAATGCGTTTCGGCGCAGCCGAGGCGTATCTCGCACCTCTCACGCGTCGCGCCAACCTGCGCGTGCGGACCAACACGTTGGTCACCAAAATTGTCATCGAACATGGTCGTGCGGTCGGTGTGGACGTCGCCGACGGCAAAGGCGGAACCGAGCGGGTCATCGCACGCAACGAGGTCATTCTTTCTGGTGGCAGCTTCAATACCCCAGCGCTGCTACAACACTCGGGTATCGGTCCTGCTGACTTCCTGCGGTCGGTCGGGGTGGTGCCCATCATCGACCTGCCCGCAGTCGGGGAGAACCTGATGGAACATCCGCTGGTGTACAACACATACGAGCTGACCGGTGGCCACCTCGGCTTCTCCGACGCCGAAGAACCTCGCCATTTGGCGAACTGGCTGCTCCGTCGACGGGGCAAGTTGACCAGCAACTTTGCCGAATGTGGCGCGCATATAAACACGGACTCGAGTGCGGCGGTGCCGAACTTTCAGCTGCTGTTCGGGCCAGGCTTCTTCTTCGAGGGCGGAGCCATGTCCTGGGATGCGCCAGCCGCAACTGTCGCCGTGTCCTACCTTGCACCGACCAGTCGCGGGACGGTTCGGATCCGTTCCAACGACCCGACCCGCAAGCCTGCCATTTCCTACAACATGCTCGCCAGCCAGGCCGAGGTGGAGGACATGATCGACGGGGTCGAATTCGCCCGCATGCTCGCAGCGACCGAGAAGGCGCGCAGCGTGCTCGGCGCCGAAATCACGCCCGGTCCGGGAGTGCGGACGCGGGACGAGATCGCGGCCTGGGTACGTTCGTCGGCACAACACACTTATCACCCGACGAGCAGTGCCCGGATAGGCACTCCACACGACGGGGTTGTCGATCCGCACCTTCGGGTCCACGGTGTCGAGGGGTTGCGGATCGCCGATTGCTCGGTCATGCCGACGATCATTCGCGGCAACACCAATGCAGCAGCGATCATGATCGGCGAGCGGTGCGCCGACTTCATCCGTGCCGCTTCGACGCCGAACTCGAAGGCAAGCAACGTAATTTGGCCGGTCGAACAGCGAACGTCGTGATCGCGCAACTGGGACCGGAGTCGGCCAAGCCGAGTGGGCCGGTGGACCGTATGAATGCCATGATCGACGGCATACCACCGATGCATCGAATGGGCCTCCGGATCGTCGCGCTGAGCGAAGAGCATGTGATCGGCGCGGCGCCCCTGGCGGGAAATCACAACCATATCGGCACCATGTACGCGGGCACCCAATTCGGCGTCGCGGAGGTAGTCGGCGGGGCGTTGTGGCTGCCCAATTTCGACACCGACCGTGTGTACCCCGTGGTCAAAGATCTGCAGATCCGCTACATACGGCCAGCGACCAGCGATATCAGGGCCGAAGCGTCTATAGGTACAGCGACCGTTCAACGTATGAAGCGTGAAGTTGTCGCGACCGGAAAGTCAGATTTCGTCATTGATTCGGTGCTCACCGACGTGGCCGGGGTAGTCGTTGCCACGGCAGTGGGCACCTACCAGATCCGTTCCCGCTGAATAGGTTCGACGACCACGAGGAGCACAGTATGCCCGGCACGCCAATGATCCGATGTGGCACGCTCGAACGTACACACGAGGAACTTGCGCGCCGAGCCGGACGGGTTGCGGCCGGCCTGCGCACGCTCGATGTGGCACCCGGCGACAATATAGCCATCGTGCTGGCGAACTCCGTGGAGTTCGTGGAGATCAGCACAGGAATCGCGATGGCAGGCGCCAACCCCGTTCCCGTCAACTGGCATTGGCGCTCCGACGAAATCGGCTACTTGCTCACCAACAGTGCCAGCAAGGTCGTATTCGCCCACTCCAACTTCGCCGACGCTGTCGAGAAGGCCGTTTCTGAGGTTGCGCTGATCGAGATCGCTGCTCAGCGGGGGCCGTCCGCCGGAGCGCATGTGGATTACGAGTCGTGGCTCACCGAGAGCGAACCCGACGACAATGCGCCCAATGCCTCGGCGGTGCTCGGCACGATCTACACGTCCGGCACGACCGGAAAGCCCAAAGGGATTGTGCGCGAATCTGTCTCGCCGGAGTCGATGATGGCGATGGCGACGGCAGTCATGAAACGAATGGGAATCGGCCCAGGCGGGCGGACGATCATTCCGGCGCCGCTCTATCACACCGCGCCGAATACGATCGCCACTTTTGCGGTGAAGCTCGGCATGGACGCGACCATCATGGCGCACTTCGATGAGGAAGAGTTTCTAGCCGCCATCGAACGCCATCAAGTCGAGCAGATCCAGATGGTGCCTACCATGTTCACGCGGCTACTCCGGTTGCCGGAGGAGGTGCGTAACCGCTACGACCTCTCGTCGTTGCGTTCGATCGTGCACTCGGCGGCACCGTGTCCCAAACACATCAAGGCGCAGATGATCAACTGGCTCGGTCCGATCATCACCGAGTACTACGGCGGCTCGGAGTCGGGGCCCATTGTGTGGTGCACCGCGCAGGAATGGTTGGCGCACCCAGGAACCGTCGGCGCGCCGGTCGACGGCGCGGCGGTCCGCATCGTCGACGGCGACGGCAACGAGGCACCGACTGGTGAGGTCGGTGTGATCTACGTGAAGCCGGCCGACTATTGGCCCGGATTCACCTATCTCGGTGACGAGCAGAAGCGCCGCGGGATGGAACTCGATGGCTTCGTCACTCTCGGTGACGTGGGTCGGGTCGACGAGGATGGGTACTTGTATTTGACCGACCGTGCCAGCGACCTCGTGATCTCCGGCGGCGTAAACATCTATCCCGTGGAAACGGAGAACGCGTTGTACGAACTCCCGGGCGTTCGAGACTGCGCCGTATTCGGGATCCCCGACGAGGAATACGGCGAATCTCTCGCGGCCCATATTGAAGTTGACAAGGGCGTCGCGCTCACCAAAGCGGATGTCCGTTCTTTCCTAAGCGACAGGCTCGCAGGGTTCAAGGTCCCGAAAGTGATCGTGTTCGACGACGCGCTGCCACGGGAGGAATCCGGAAAATTGTTCAAACGCCGTATTCGGGACACCTACTGGCAGAATTCGGCCACCAATATCTGAGCCACTCGCGATCTGATGTAAGTTGGCCGGCTTACGGAGTTTGGTTCACCACTGTGGCATCGCCTTGCGGCGCAATGCTTCCCGAGCCCGGAAGGTGGGTGGTTGCCCACATCGCCATGGCGTCGAGAACCGCCTCGAGGTCGCGGCCATTGTCAGTGAGCTCATAGACCACACGGGGTGGGATCTCCGGATACGCGACACGCGTAGCCAGACCGAGTTCGACAAACCGGCGCAGCCGTGACGACAGCGTTTTTGGGCTGATGCCAGGCAGTGCGGCCTTGATGTCCCCGAAACGCCGAGGGCCCACCAGTAATTCACGAATGATCAACGTCGCCCACGGGCCATCGACCACTGCCACAAATCTCTCCACCGGACACGGTGCCTCGATGTTAGCTATATCACGCATACCATCCCCATTAGTTCACTTGAGGTTACTGCTTCCTCTTCGGAACACTACAGCTCATGACAATAATCGTGCACGGAGCCACAGGTGCTCAAGGTCGTCCGATCCGCGTCGCTCTGGAGAACGCCGGTCAGGTGGTTCGAGCGCTGTCTCGCACCGGCTCACCCGCGGAGCCATCCGTCATCGGGGTCGACCATGCCGACGGCGCCGCACTGGTATGTCCGCGCACTCGGACCGCCAGATCACCTTCAGCCCAATTTCGCCGGCGGACTTCGGCGACTCCATCGCCGGTCTGATCGGCCCTCACGCCGCCGCGTCCGTTGCCGGCCTTTACACATCGATCGCCGCAGTCACAGACATATCGGTCGACAAAGATCATTCGGCATCAACCATTCTCGGACTTTCGCCACGCACCGTCAGTGGTTGGCTCACCGACCTCGGCGTGGATCTCGGTCAGACTGTCCGATAGTCGACGCGCCGACTTACGAGGCGGGCCCGGCTGTTGCTCCGCGGGGAACACGCGGGCCTCCTTTTGGTTCGGACGAGTTGGTCGCCCTTCTCATCTTGCCGGTGGAGACCCGCGCCTTCAGCTACCGATGCCCGCTTGGCGTCGCTAACCGCATGAACCGCAACACCTAGCCCGCGGCCGCCATTCAGGGGAACCGCACCCCAGCGGTGGCTTCGGCGTACGGGGGGACGTGCGACGAGCGCGCACTACCGATAGTCGAGTGTCGTTGCGAGCAAGCGGTTTTAATCGCCGCATGCTCCTGGCAGCGGTAGTGCTGTTGCCTTTGGCAGGATGTGAACGCGCACATCGTGGAGCACGAGCCTTATCTACTCGCCGCCCGGCGACCTGAAATCAGATTGGCAATCTCACCGGGGGCCGAACACCTGCGGATCGGTCTTGTTTGAAGCCGATTTCGAGCTGTGACCGACCGAATTCTGGTCGCTACCGTCCCGATGGACCTAGTATTACGTATCTGACGTAGTACGTATGAAGAAGGGGTTGTCGATGCGACTCAATAGCAAGGGGCAGGTGACCATTCCCGCCGAACTCCGCCGGAAGTACGCGCTGGAGGAGGGGGACGAGGTCGAGGTGATCGAGGTCGGCAACACGCTGGAGATCGTGCGTCGGGAGGGTTCGCAACGGCGGGGCAAGCGACTCACTGGACATATGCGCGGGCGCGCGACCACGTCGATGAGCACGGATGAGTTGATGGAACTGTTCCGTGGCGAGTAGCAGCGCCTTGCGGGCGGTCTCGGAACATGCAGTCACGCTGGTGGATTCATGTGTGCTCCTCGATATTCTCACCGACGACCCGAGGTGGGCGCAATGGTCGGACGACGCGTTGGCCGATGCGCGCGACCTCGGAGCCACCGTGATCAATCCGATCATCTATGGCGAGGTCGCTGGCGGCTTCGACGCCATTGAGGAATTGGACGATGCGTTGCCGGAGTCGGAATTGGGGCGGATGGACCTGCCCTATTCGGCGGGGTTCGTGGCGAGCAAGGCATTCGTGGCGTATCGCCGCCGCGGAGGCGAAAAGAGAAGCCCGCTACCGGATTTCTATATCGGCGCGCACGCTGCGGTAGCGGGCTATCGGCTGCTGACTCGTGACCCGGCTCGTTTCCGGACGTACTTCCCGAACCTCGAACTGATTGCGCCCGAGCCAGCATAGCGTCGCCCGCGGGGAGCCGGTGGTCGTCGGGGAATGTTGTTCGAGGACGGTTCGACTGTTTGTTATGGCGTGGGG
>JBBSKP010000225.1:0-7716 GCA_038256175.1 Mycobacteriales bacterium | reverse complement strand
CCGATGACGACGACGTCAAACTGTTCTTTCTGCAGCTGGTCCCATGCACGCTCGCGCTGCTCTGGGCCCAGGAACTGCGAACCTGGCTGCTTGGTCAACGCGCGCTCCTGTCAATTGGTGACGGATCAAATCCCAGGCTAGTAGCTTCGGAGCCAGTGCGAGCGGTAGCGACGGTGAGAGTGTCACGAATGAGCACGACGCCGACTGGATCTCGACGGAGTGAGGGGACCACCGGCTCCATCAGCGCAGGTCAGTGGTCCCCTGAATCCGAGCTTTCCGGTGAGCCGCACCCAACCGGGAGACCGCTTCTTCGAGAACCGATCCGGCTGACGTCGTGAAGCACAGCCGCAACGAGTGTCGATAGCCATCATCGACGGCGAATGCCGAGCCTGGGACGAACGCGACTCCGTGGTCGAGGGCATTCCGTAGCAAGTCCCCGGTGTCGGTTCCGTCGGCGAAGTCGATCCAGCAGAACATTCCACCGGTCACGTCGGTTATGCGCACGATGTCGCCGAATTTCTTTTCCATTGCGCGGCACAGGGTCTCCGCACGATCGCGGTAGACGGCTCGCACCGAGTCGAGATGGGTCCCCAGCCACGCATCGTCGGCGAGCAGCTCGGCAGTGATCTGCTGGGTCAAAGCAGACCCGCACAGATCGGCCCCCTGTTTCACCAACTCGACCGCCTCGCAGACATGACGCGGTGCGTGCAACCACCCGGTGCGCAATGCCGGCGCAAGGATTTTCGACGCGCTGGACAGCCTGATCACGCGATCCGAGTACGTTGCAATCGGCGCCGGCGGTGGACCTGAAAACCAGATCTCGCCGTAGGGATCGTCCTCGATCACCCAGAAACCGAACCGCTCGGCAAGGTCTGCCAGTCTGATCCGACGCTCGCGGGTCATTGTCACGCTCGCCGGGTTGTGAAAGTTGGACACCGTATGCACGACCGTCGGGCGCACGCCGGTCGCAAGTAGCTCGTCGAGCGCATCGATGCTCATGCCGTCATCGTCCATAGGAATCGCCTCGACCAAAGCTTCGGCGGCCCGAAAGACTTGCAACGCACCGGTATACGCCGGATCCTCCACAATCACAGTCGCGCCCGGATCGAGCAGTACCTGCGCAAGCAGACTCAGAGCTTGCTGCGACCCGTGCGTCACCACGATCTCGTCTATTGGTATCTCTCGTTGTGCGCGTTGGGATTCCCTCACCGCGAGAACGGCGCGAAGCCCAGCCCAGCCAGATGTTTCGGTGTATTGCACAGAACTCAGCCCAGCGAGCGAGGCGTCCGCCGATGCTCGAATGCGTTCACGCGGAACCAACTCCGGGTCCGGCAACCCGCCGGCCAGACTGATGATGTCCGAGCGGGCGGTAATGGTGAGCAGATCGCGGATTGCCGAGCTTCGAAGCGCGGACAGCCGTCGGGCAAGAGGAGGCGCTGTGGCCATGGGGACTCCAAGGGACGCTCAGTGACAGTGTCCCCGGATCCGCGGGGTTGGCGAAACAGGGCCGATGGTCGCGGCCGCTGACCCCACTATCCCATTCATCCGTCAGTATTTGAAACCCCTATTTCACATACTGGGAATCAATCGAGATCGTCGTGCCGCATCAATTGCCGAGCAGCCTCGGTCACCGAACCACTGAGCGACGGATACACCGAAAAGGTCTGCGCGAGGTCGTTCACCGACAAATTGTTTTGCACAGCGATCGCGATCGGCAGAATCAACTCGGACGCGACCGGAGCGACAACGACGCCACCGATAACCACGCCCGTCGCCGGTCGACAGAAGATCTTGACGAAACCGCGCCGCAGCCCGGACATCTTGGCGCGCGGATTGGTGTTGAGCGGCAGCATCACCGTGCGCGCCGGCACCTCACCGTTGTCGATAGCCGCCTGACTCACGCCGACGGTGGCAATCTCCGGTCGCGTGAATACAGCCGACGCGACCGTCTTGAGTTTGATCGGGCTCACACCTTCGCCCAGTGCGTGGTACATCGCGATGCGTCCCTGCATCGCCGCAACCGAAGCAAGCAACATGAGTCCCGTGCAGTCGCCGGCGGCGTAGATACCCGCGACGGTGGTGCGCGACACGCGGTCGACGCGCATGTATCCGTTGCCGTCCAATTCGATGCCGACCTTCTCCAAACCGAGCGAATCGGTATTGGGAACCGAACCGACCGTCATCAGCGCATGGGATCCAAGGACCTCACGCCCGTCGGAGAGCTTCACCACAATGCCGTCCGCTGTCCGCTCCACGGCATCGGCGCGAGCGTGCTTGGCGAGCTTCACCCCGCGTTCGGCCAACGCGTCCTCCAGCACCAGCGCGGCGTCGGCGTCCTCGTGCGGGAGCACCCGGTCCCGGCTCGACACGAGGGTCACCTCGACGCCCATCTCGGTGTACGCCGACACGAACTCCGCACCGGTCACACCCGACCCGACGACCACCAGATGCTTGGGTAATTCTTCGAGGTCGTAGAGCTGGCGCCAGTTGAGAATGCGCTCACCGTCAGGCTCCGCACCCGCAAGTACCCGCGGGCTCGCTCCCGTCGCGATCAGCACCACATCGGCGTCGAGGACCTGCTCAGAGCCGTCCGCGAGCGTTGCCCGCACCTGGTGCGCAGCCATGCCACGGAGCGGATCGGTCAGCTCACCGTGCCCGGACAGCAGATTGACCCCGACCGTCTGCAACCGAGCTCGGATGTCGCTCGACTGCGCGTTCGCAAGGCTCTTGACCCGGGAATGGATTTGCGGCAAATCGATGACCGCCTGGGCGGGGTCCAGATCGATCCCGAGATCGTTGGCACGGCGAAGGTCTGTGCGTACACCCGTCGATGCGATGAACGTCTTCGACGGAACGCAGTCGAACAGCACACACGCGCCACCCAACCCGTCGGAATCGATCAGCGTCACCATCGCCCCATGTTGGGCGGCAACCAACGCCGCCTCGTACCCGGCTGGTCCGCCTCCGATAATCACGATCCGTGTCATGCCTTAACGCTATTCGAGGCACTCCAACGCCGCAGGGTTAGCGTCGCCATATCCCCCGTTGCTCCGTTCACCCTGACATTCGCGTTAGGCTGACCGCCGTGCCGATTTATGCCGCGTATGGATCGAATATGGATCCCGAGCAGATGCTTGAGCGCTGTCCGCACTCGCCGATGGCGGGTACCGGCTGGCTGGACGGATGGCGGCTGACCTTCAGCGGTGGTGATATCGGCTGGGAGGGCGCGCTCGCGACCGTGGTCGAAGAGCCCGAATCGATGGTCTTCGTCGTGCTGTACGACGTCCCCGACGAGGACGAGCAGCGACTCGACCGTTGGGAGGGATCGGAGCTCGGAATTCATCGCAAAATTCGGCTGCGCATTCAGACGTCGGATGGTCCGGTGCTGGCGTGGTTGTACGTGATGGACGCCTACGAAGGTGGGCTCCCGTCGGCGCGCTATATCGGCGTGATGGCCGACGCAGCCGAAAAAGCTGGCGCCCCGCCCGAATACGTCCACGACTTGCGCACTCGCAACAGCCGCAATGTCGGGCCTGGTCCGTTCGGCTGAGCTAGATCACGCTGAGCTAGATCAAGCGGACGCCAGAACCAGGTTCGCCATCACCCGAACACCCACGGCGAGCGCGCGCTCGTCGAGATCGAATGTGGGCTGGTGGATGTCGTGCTGAGCTCCCTCGCCCGACCACACACCGAGCCGGGCCATCGCGCCGGGCACTTCCTCGAGATACCACGAGAAGTCTTCGCCGCCGCCGGACTGCAGAGTGTCCGCCAACGCGTCAGGACCGACCGCGCGGATCGCATCCTCGAAGATCCGGGTCGAATGTTCGTCGTTGACGACCGGCGGAACTCCACGCCGATAGTTCAGCTCGTATCGCACGCCGGTCGGCGCAAGCAGCCCGTCCACGATCTTGCGAACCATAGGCTCCAACGATGCCCACGTGGCATGATCGCCGGTCCGCACAGTCCCACTGAGCATCCCGGTCTGCGGGATCGCGTTCAGCGCCTTACCGGCACTGACCGCACCCCACACCATCACCGTTGCGGTCCGCGGATCGATTCGCCGACTGAGCATTCCGGGTAGGCCGGTGATGACGGTTCCGATCGCGTAGATCAGGTCGGTAGTCAGATGTGGCCGAGACGTGTGGCCGCCGGGTGAATCCAGGACCAGCTCGACTACATCCGCGGCGGACGTGATCGCGCCGACCCTGATCCCGACCCGACCAACTTCGAGCCGCGGATCGCAATGCAACGCGAAGATGCGCGACACACCACTCATCGCACCGGTGGCAATGACATCGAGCGCGCCGCCCGGGAAAACTTCTTCCGCGGGTTGGAAAATGAGCCGGACGCCAACCGGAAGCGTCGGTGCGGAGTGCAGCGCGAGGGCGGCACCAAGCAGGATCGTCGTGTGCGCATCGTGGCCGCAGGCGTGCGAGACGCCGGGCACAGTCGACGAGTAGGTTGCGCCGGTAAACTCCTGCAGCGGTAGCGCATCCATGTCCGCACGCAACGCGACGCGAGGTCCTTCCGGTCCGATATCGCAGATCAGGCCGGTGCCGTTGGGCAGAACTTTGGGGCGCAATCCGGCAGCGGTCAAGGTCGACACGACAAACTCGGTTGTCGCGTATTCGTTGCGCGCAAGCTCGGGATTCGCATGAATGTGTCTGCGCCACTTGATCAGATCGTCAGCGTGCGCGGCCAGCCATGGCTCTACGCTTGAGCCGATTGAAAAGCTAGCATTCATGGCTGGCCCCGACCCGAGCGCGGCGCTCCAGCAATCGATCCCGGGTCGCAGTATCGGACGCGGCGCGGAGTGTGGTGCGCGCCAAGGCGATCGCGCCATCGACAACCGCACGATCGGCCGACGCGTTCACACTCGCAGCCGCGAATGCAGGCTGATGTGTCACTGCACCCTCGGAGTCGATACCGATGACCGGGTGAATCCCTGGTACCACGTTCGTCACATTGCCCATATCCGTACTGCCCAACGGACGCGAACCTTCCAATTCCGGCGGGATCGGATCACGTCCCATTGCGATGATCTCCTCACGATATGCCTGCACCAACCACTGGTCGGGCGTCAGCTCGGTGTACGTGGGAGCAACCGCACGAATGTCGTGGCTGCATCCCGTTGCCAATGCTCCCGCAGCGAAGCACGCACCGGCCCGTTCTTCCAGTTCGGCAAGGGATTCGGCAGACGGCGCGCGCAAGTAGTACAGCATTTCGGTGTGCGCAGGAACGATGTTCGGTGCGGCACCACCCTCGCTGACGATGCCGTGCACCTGCTGACCCGGCAGCAGATGCTGACGCAGCAATCCGAGGCCGACCTGAGCGACTGTGATCGCATCGGCGGCATTGCGTCCGAACTCCGGAGCGGCCGACGCGTGCGCCTCCCGGCCGGTGTACCGCACGGCAAGATCCGCCAGAGCCAACGAGCTGGCGCCGACGATGTCCATCGGACCCGGGTGAACCATGATCGCCGCACACACGTCGTCGAACACGCCGCGTTCGAGCATCAGGATTTTGCCGCCACCGCTCTCCTCTGCCGGCGTCCCGATTACGCGCACGGTGATCCCGAGGCGATCCGCGACGTCTGCGAGGCCCAGCGCAGCCCCGACCGCCGCAGCCGCGATGATGTTGTGCCCGCAGGCGTGCCCGATCCCTGGCAGCGCGTCGTATTCGGCGCAAAACCCGATGACGAGTTCGCCGCTTCCGTAGCTTGCGGTAAACGCAGTCGGCAGATCCGCGACCGCCCGCTCAACGGAGAATCCACGCTGGGCCAGCAGTTCGATCGTCTTCGCAGCGCTCTTGGTTTCCTCGAATGCCAGCTCCGGCTCGGCGTGGATCGAATGTGACAGCGCGATCAGGTCGCCGGCGGCAGCCCTGATCGTCGCGTCAACACTCGAAACCATGCCTACCAGTGTCGCACCCGTCGAAAACTCTGTTGCCGGGCTCTAGCCGAAGGTGAGATTTGCCGGGGTGTTCGGTGTCGCCAGCGCGGCCAGAACCGGCGCGTGCAGGTCGTTCTTGATCTTGGCGAGAACCTTGCCGTGGGTGCCCGTCAGCTCCGCTGCGCGTCGTACGGCTTCCTCGACCGCACCGTCAGCCTCGGCCACCGCATCGACAATCCCGAGCCTGAGCGCATCCGGTCCGCTGACCCGCTGACCGGTCGTCATCGTCGCCACGGCTACCTGGTTGCTGAGCCGGGTGGTGACCAGCGAGTTCATTCCCACCGTGAACGGCATGCCCAGACGCACCTCGGGCAGGCTGTAGTAGCCACGATCGGACCGCATCACCCGGAAGTCGTGCGAGGTCGCCGTCATGGCACCCGCGCCGAACGCATGGCCGTTGACAGCCGCGACCGTCGCCATCGGGAACGTCAGCAGCCGGCTGAAGATCGTGTGCACGCGATCGAGGTAGCTGTGCGTCTTGTCGAGATTGCCGAACAGCCAATCGGTGTCGAGGCCGTTGGAGTAGAACTTTCCGGTCGAGGTCGTGACGAGGGCAGCAGGGCCCTCGTGCGCCTCCACCTCGTCGAGAGTCGCATGGAGCTCGTCGATCCAGTCAGGGTGAAAGCGGTTCTCGCTATCGGTCTGACCTTCGGTGCCGAGGTAGAGGATGAAGACGTCGCCGTCGCGCTCGAGATATGGCATGAAGGGAGAATAGCTAGGGTGCTCCACATGGATGCGAACGAGGCAGCAGCAACGATCGCCGAACGGACAGGTGTGGCAGAGCACACTGTCGCCATTGTCCTCGGTTCTGGCTGGCAGCAAGCCGCCGCGGAGTTCGGTGAACCAGCGGAATCGATAGCGATGGATGCCCTTCCGGGCTTCGCGTCGCCGTCTGCCGCCGGTCATGCCGGGAAGGTACTGTCCGTCGACGTCGGCGGTGTCCGCGTGCTGTTGCTGTTGGGTCGCTTCCACCTGTACGAGGGCTACGAACCAGCCCAGGTGGTTCACCCCATCCGAACCGCGTGCGCGGCGGGCGCGAAGACGGTGATTCTGACCAATGCGGCTGGCGGGATCCGCGACGGGCTGCGGGTCGGGGAGCCTGTGCTGATCAGCGATCACCTGAACTTGACGGCACGCTCGCCGCTCGCGGGCGCCGAATTCGTCGACCTGGTCGACGCCTACTCCCCCGAACTACGAGACCTCGCCCGATCGGTCGATCCGACACTCGTCGAAGGCGTCTACGCCGGAGTGTCGGGACCGCAGTACGAAACGCCCGCCGAGATCAAGATGATGCGGACGGTCGGAGCGGACCTGGTCGGAATGTCGACCGTCCACGAGACGATCGCCGCACGAGCGCTCGGCGCACGGGTCCTCGGCGTCTCGCTCGTCACCAATCTCGCGGCGGGCGTCACCGGTGAACCGTTGAGCCACACCGAAGTTCTCGCCGAAGGACGCGCTGCAGCAAGCAGAATCGGCACTCTGCTCCGGGACGTGGTGACGCGACTATGACTTCCTTGCAGTTCGGAACGGCCGGCATCCGGGGCCGCATGCAGGACGGATCTGACGGCTTCAATAGCGACCTGGTCATCAGGACCACCGCCGGTCTCGCCGCATGGCTGCGCGACCGATGCCTCGGTGGCGGTGTCGTTGTCGTCGGCCATGATGCGCGGCACAACTCGGCGGATTTCGCAACTGCAGCCGCCGAAGTTCTTGCTGCCGATGGCTTTTCGGTGACGCTACTGCCGGGACCGTTGCCGACGCCGAT
>JBBSKP010000224.1:0-7729 GCA_038256175.1 Mycobacteriales bacterium | reverse complement strand
TAAAGACCGCCATCGGTCGGGCAGGCGAGGAACCCTAGTTCGCCAACTCGACCCAGACGCAGCCGGCCTTCGGTGTCGGCAACTCCGTCGAAATACGCCCACGCCGGCATCCGTCCGCTGGGCGCGATGTTGTATTCGGCGTCACCGACCAACTCGGCGACACTCGATCGACGACCGTCGGCGCCCACCACCACCCGTGCGTACAACGCGCCGTGATCGGTGTCGACACCGACGACTCGATTGTCGTCGCGAATCAATCCTGTTGCCCGCGTGCTGGTTCGAACGTCGGCGCCGGCAGCTGCCGCGGCGTCGACGAGCATCGCGTCGAGCGTCAATCGCCGGATACACAAGCCGGGCCCACCGAACTGTTCCTCGTCGATGGTGGATTCGATCCGCACGTCCTCGTTGACGAGGGTGAATCGATCCAAGGGCACTGCGCCCGCAGCGATTGCGGTCTCCAGCACGCCCAACCGATCGAGGATGGCCACACCGACCGGCTGGATGACGTGGGTGGACGGGGTTTCGCTCGGAAACCGGGCGCGATCGAGAACGCAGACCCGCAATCCCCGTTGGGCAAGTAAGGCCGCCAGCGGCGACCCTGCACAGCGCGCTCCCACCACCACGACGTCGAATCGGTCCATATCGCACCTCCGAGCATCGAACTTGACAGTGGCAAGTCTTGCGTGTCCAGGGAAGACTTGTCAATGTCTAGTTTCGGGTATCGTGGCGATGTGCCGGAATCTGTGCCTCGCCGCTACCATCACGGCGACCTGCGCCGCGCCGTCATTGACGCCGCTGTTGCGGAAGTGCAGGCCATTGGTGCTGCGGCGATGAGCATGCGCGAAATCGCCCGGCGTGCAGGCGTTTCCCATGCCGCCCCGGCGTATCACTTCGGTGATAGAGCAGGGATTTTCACTGCCATCGCAACCGAAGGTTTCCGGCTCATCACCGAGACGATCGCCCCGGTCGTCGGCGGTCCGGACGGATTCATGCTTGGCGGCGCGGCTTACGTGAGGTTCGCGCTCGAGCACCCCGGACATTTCGAAGTCATGTTCCGGCCGGATCTCTATCACGGTGACGATCCGGACCTCCTCGCCGCCCGCGAGGCCGCGTTCGCGATTCTCTACGACACCGCGGAAGCCGCGATGCCCTCCGACAGTGCGGCTGATATCACCGGGTTGGTGATCGCCGGATGGTCGGCCTCGCACGGGTTCGCCACGCTGTGGCTCAATTCGAATCTTCGCGACAAATTGGGGCCCGACCCGACAACGTTCGCAGCCTCGATCGCCGGCGGTATGGTCACGCTCGGCGAGATCGCCCGACGCCAACTCGATGGTGAGGCGGGCTCGGGATAAGGGCTGGAGCAGTATCCGTTTCCCTTACTTCGGCCGCGAAAGAAGCGCACAATGATTCCGTTACACCCGCTTCATCGCATTCGGACGGGTCATCTGCGGATGACAGCGTCCACAGACTGAGTCGCGGCGCCTGGTTCCGCTGCCACTGTCGCGACCGCGCTCCGAACGCAGTATCAGCGCCGGGCAACGGGGATCGCTGCCCGTAGCGCCAAGCGATAGGGAAACGACATGTCAGAGCAGAACAAGGCCGCCGCCAGGCGCATCTTCGATGCATGGAATGCGCGCGACTTCGATGCATTCGACGAAGTGATAGCTCCCAACTCGATCGACCATGATCCGCAGAATCCGTTTGGGGAGGTCCCTGGCCCGGAAGGCTTCAGGCGGCTCGCGCAGATGTACGTCGCCGCCTTCTCGGATCAACGGTTCTTGGTCAACGAACAGATCGCCGAAGGCGACTTCGTGACCACCCGGTGGACTGGGACCGGCACCAACGACGGCGAGATGATGGGCATGCCCGCGACGGGCAAATCAGTCGTCGTAGCGGGAATGACGATCAGTCGCTTCCAAGACGGCAAGGTCGTCGAAGGCTGGGCGTCCTGGGACACGCTCGGGATGATGCAACAGCTCGGTGTTATCCCAGCAGCTCAGTCTGCTAGTAGTTGATCTTTCATACCGCTCGGAGGTTCCTAGTCATGACGCTAGTTCGTCGCGTAAGTCTGGCAACTATCGGAGCAGCCTTGCTGCTGGTGGCGGGGCTACCGGCTCCCGCCACGGCAGCACCGCGTAACCCCACCGATCCGAATGCGGTGACCGTCGCTGCGTCAGCGGTCGGCAAAACTGTAACCATCCGGTTGACCAACAACCACTCCGAGGTACTGCCGGTGTGTGGAGTCTTCCTCTATCCGGATCCCAATTTCCCGGCGAGCGGAGCTCCCCAAAATACTTGGGGGCCAGTCGATATCGAACCGGGTCAAACCCAGGAACGGGTGATCCAGAACATCCCGATGCGCAACGGCAATTACCACGTTTACTGGAACTGCAGTTCTCGTGAGAACTCCGCCGACGTGTGGTGGGGGACCGCTCCGTCGTATCAGACGATCAGCGACGTCTGGACACCGACTGCGCAGCCGACACCTGTCGTCGTCGACGCGCCAACGTGTTTGGGTCCTATTTGCTTGCCGCGGGGGCTGGGAATCTAACGACGCCGAGGCTCGGAGGGTCTCATGGCACACCATGATGTAGTTGTTGTCGGAGCAGGAACCGCGGGCGTCTCGTCAGCGGTGTCGCTCAAAGACCGGGGCATCAGACCTGTCTTGATCGAACGGGCCGACTCGGTGGGGTCATCGTGGCAGTCGCGCTACGACAGGCTCAGGCTGAATACGGGCCGCCAGTTCTCGCACCTCCCCAACCGCCGATACCCGAAGGGAACACCCACCTTTCCGACACGTGACCAGGTCGTCGCGCTCCTGGACCGGCATGCACATGAGGACGGGGTCGAGCTGCTACTGGGCACCGACGTCGCACGGATCGACACGAACAGCGGTGGCTGGCAGCTGCAGACCACCGCGGGTGCCATCGATGCGCGGCAGGTCGTCGTTGCCACGGGATACGACCATTCGCCGGCGATCCCGGACTGGCCCGGACGCGACGTTTTCGCGGGCGAACTCCTGCATTCCTCGCAGTACAAGAATCCCAAGCCGTACGTCGGCAGACGGGTCCTTGTGGTGGGACCGGGTTGCTCGGGCATGGAGATTGCCTACGACCTTGCGACGAACGGGGCAGCGAAGGTCTGGCTGGCGGTGCGCACGCCTCCCAACATCCTCATCAGGCAGGGCCCCGCCGGGCTGCCGGGGGACGTTATCGCAACACCCTTGTACCACTTGCCAATTCGTGTCGCAGACGCGATCGCACGGTTCGGAAGAAGGATGGACGTGGGCGACCTCAGCGAATACGGGCTTCCGATACCGGAGGAGGGGGTGTTCACGCGTAGCGCGCGTCTGGGTGTCGCGCCCGCAATCGTCGACAAAGAAGTCGTCAACGCAATCAAGGACGGGCTTATCGACGTCGTCGGTGGCGTGGAATCGATGGATGACGTCGGGGTGTCATTGCTGAACGGCACCCGGGTCGAGCCCGACGCGGTGGTCTGTGCGACGGGCTATCGGCGTGACCTCGAGCGTTTGGTCGGCCACCTCGGTGTGCTCGATGAACGCGACAGGCCTCGCGTCGTCGGAGCGCCAGCCTTGCCCGGCCTGAGGTTCATCGGCTTCATACCGCGACCTTCGCAGATTGGCTACAGCGCAAAGCAAGCCAAGCGAGCCGCGAGGGACATCGCACGCGAACTGCGCTGACTACATCTGTCCACCGATCGGCGGACATTGTTGTCAGCTGTATGGCGGGGTCCCGTCGTGTCCGGGTTCGAGGCAGTATCGAGGCATGGCCGTAATCGTCGCGACGCGCACGAAGGTCCGCAAGGCGCGGTTCCTGCCGAAATTCCTTGGGGCCAATATCCGCATCGCCTTGCAGGCGCGCCAGACACAGGGATTCCGCGGCGGCCGCTTGCGAGTCGAGCCGACATGTGGCTTCGCGTCCGAACTTCGGTCCCTGCACCATCCCAACGCGGCTCACGAAAGTCGGGTCGCGGCCCCTGCTCGTCGATTCGGTATCGATATTCCCATCCGACACGGGGAATCTCGGCCAATCCTCGCACGCGAAACCTGTTGTTCCGCAGCAGGATAGCTCGGTAGTAGGGCGCCGTTGCGAGGAACTGCTGTGTGAAGGTTCGGCATCAACGTCAGCTCTCTCTCGATCTTGATAATCCCCAATCGCGTAGCTACCATTTATCGAAGGATCAGTAGGTACTCCGCCGAAGGTCTCTACCAGCGCGAACTCCTGGTCTGGCTTCACCCGGCTAACGAGGAACACAACGATGGGCACACGCGCTAGGGCTAGGCAGCAGCCACCTTGCGTGGGTCAAAATGGCGCAAATTCATACGCAGCGTGCGTTTCTCGGATTGGGAGCTTACTGCCAGCTCCGTCGCGGTCGGGACCAAGGTTCGGGGGCTCGATGGTTGGGCGGCGCTATTCGCGTCGCCAAACGCCTATCGGGATCGTCCTGTAGTTCTGCTGGTGTTGATCGCCACGGCGGTTGAGGAAGGATCGACGATGATTATTCACAAGGCAGCCAGTCGCCGCATGCGGGGGCTGGCCGCGCGGATCGCAGTTTCTTGTGCACTCGTATTAGCGCCAGTTGCGCTCTTTGCGGGTCCAGCATCTGCCGATCCGCAACCGGCGCCGGGGGTCGTCCTTGCGGAACGCAATTGCGCCTTCGGCCAATGTTGGCAGCAACCGTGGCAGCAGCCATGGAACCAACCGTTGCTGCCACCGTGGCAGCAACAGCAACAGCAGCAGTGGCTGTGGCAACAGCAACAGGAACAGCAGCAGTGGCTGTGGCGTCAACAACAGCAACAGCTGTATTGGCAGTGGCAACAGCAGCAGTGGCAACAGCAGCAGTGGCTACAACCGCCATGGCAGCAACCGTGGCAGCAGCCCGTGAACCCGTTCGGCGGTCTTCTCAGCATGTTCGGAAGTTAGCGAGGTCGCGCCCCTGAAGGGGCGCGCCTGCAACGGCGCGACTACACGTGCGCTAATTCGCCCTGCCGCAAATGACCGATGCGGCGCTCGAGATGTCCGCGCAACCACAACTGCCTCACCATCTCAGCAGACAGAAAGAGGAACAGTCCCGCTTGCGCCAAATACCAGGGTGACTCGGTGGCGGCCTGGATACGCAAACCACAGTGCCACAATCGCTTCGACGACGGCGAGCGTGACGACTGCGGACTTGCTCCAGCGGGTTATGCGGTTCAGATTGTGGGTGGCGAGCAACAGCGCTGGTCCCCGAATCTCTGGTTCGGTGGGAATAGGTCCACGAACAGCGGCCCGTGCGACAGCCCGATACGTGGTATTCGACAACGGACCGAGACCAGCGTTGACTTCCTGCCATTGCCGAGCGGTCATGACGCCCATGATCGCGCCGAACACGAGTCCGCCGATCACCGCGCAGATGGCGACCCCACGGACTCCGAAGTGTTCGTAGTCGGCGTGGAAGAGAATCGGCCACATGATCGCCCACTCCAGGGCAAACAGGAGTCCGTAGTAAACAGCCAAGACGACACGGGATGCGTTCCGCAAGTAGGCGATCATTCGATCAATGTTGTCGGCCTCGAACGGCCAAAAGTAGGCAACCAAGGGGTCGAATGCGCTACCCCACCGGGTCCTCGGCCGCGGTTCGCGCGGCGTGCAACATGATCACGTGGCGGGATCCTCATGAAAATGGACGCCGAGTTGCGCAAGCGCATCGTCTAGCACCCGTTGCACAGCGAGTGTGTCGTCGAGCGACATGACCGAGCTCTCGGTGCGGCCGGCCATGATCGACTCTGTGACTTCGATGAGCTCGTGCGAGTAGCCACCGCCGAGCGGAGGCCGATCGAACTGTTCTGATTCGTGGCCCTCCCGATGCAACACGAACGACTTCGGGTGGTGAAAGCGCGGCAAGATGTCGATCCAGCCGGTGCTGCCGAAGATCCTGGCGTGGCCGGGCATGGGGCTGTGCAGCGAGCACATCAGCGTCGCCGTACGGCGTTGGTCGAAACCGAGCATGATGGTGACGTCTGCATCAACGCCGGACGGTTCGAGCGAACCTAGTGCCGAAACGGACGTCGGAGCTCCGAGCAACATCTGTGCGAAGGAGACGACGTAAACGCCGAGGTCCAAGGTCGCACCTCCGCCGAGTTCATGAGCGAAGACTCGATCGGTCGGATCGAAGGTTCTCACGACGCCGAGGTCGGCTTGCACCGAGCGAACTGTGCCGATCGCGCCATCGGCAATCAGCATGCGCGCGGCGACGACAGCGGGCTGGAATCGCGTCCACATCGCTTCCATAGCGAACACCTTGTGCTCGCGGACCGCGCTGACCAGCGATTCGGCGCCCGCCAGCGTCGCGGTGAACGCCTTTTCCACTAGCAACGACTTGCCGGCCGCTGCGGCGGCGACTCCGATTGCGAGGTGATGCGGATGTGGTGTCGCGATGTACAGCACATCGATATCGGGGTCGGTGATCATGTCCTGGTACGAGCCGTAGCTGCGTTCGATGCCATGTTCGGCGGCGAAAGCTTGTGCGCGAACAGGGGATCGGGACGCGACCGCGATGACTTCTGCGTCAGGCACATGGATGAAGTCGCCCACCAACTTCTCAGCTATTCGGCCGGGCCCGACAATTCCCCAACGAATCGACGCGTTGCTCATAACGCAGTTCTACTCGCTTCGCTTTGTGTCTCTGCTTTGTGTCTCTGCTTTGTGTCATCGAATTCTTGCGCAAGGACGCCCGAGGAGTGATTTAGTAATTCAGTGAAGCAAATCTACCGCGGTCAGATTTTCCACGTTTCCGGTTCGCCCAAAGTCACTGCGGCCTCCGAAGCTCTGGTCTTCGTGGAAGACGGTGCGCTGGTGGTGAATGAGGACGGCACCATCGCCTGGTGCGGCAAGTTCACTGAACTCCCCGACCAACACGAGAGCGCGACGGTTGTCGACTATCGACCGGGTTTCATCCTCCCCGGATTCGTCGACACCCACATCCATTTCCCGCAGACCTACGCCGGAGATTCCTACGGCGGCGGGCAACTGCTCGAATGGCTCGAAAAATGTATCTTCCCGTCGGAGTCGAAGTTCGGCGCGGAGGAGTTCGGCCGGGCGGCTGCGGTGGAGTTCACCAATCAGCGGGTCCGAGCCGGCACTACGGCCGCAATGGTTTTCGGCTCGGCATTCCCCCACGCGCAGGACGCGCTGTTCGAAGAGACTCAGCGCCGCGGCCTGCGGATCGTCAGTGGCCGCGGAATCCAGACCCGCGGACCCGATTCGGCCGCCCCGCTGATCACCAGCGAAGAGAAGGCGATCGAGCTAACGGCTGCGGAGGTGGACAAATGGCATGCTGCCGACACCGGCGACGTCGCCACCGCCTTGCTCCACGTCGCGCTGGTCCCGAGGTTCTCGCTGTCGGTCACCCCGACGACACTCACCACCCTCGGCGAGATGTATACCGATCTGCGGTCGAAGGGCGTCTACGTCCACACACATCTCAACGAGAACAATCGTCCCGGCACCGGCGAGGTCGACGCGACAAAGGCTGACTACCAAGTCAATTCGTACCTCGACACCTACGATGGCAAGTTCCTGCCCGGATCGAAGGTCGGTGGCGAGAGCCTCCTGGGACCACGGACCATCATGGCGCACTCGGTGCACTGTCAGGACGTCGAGCTGGCCCGGATGGCCGAGACCGGGACGTCCATCTCGCACTGCCCGATCTCGCAGCAGTTCCTCGG
>JBBSKP010000223.1:0-7731 GCA_038256175.1 Mycobacteriales bacterium | reverse complement strand
GTCGCACCGGAGTTTCGGACGCAGAAGCGCTCGCCCGCGACACCGCGGATCAAGGCCTCACCGTTGGTGGCACCGAACAGGATGACGTTGCCTGCGATGATGTTGTCTTCGGCGACGAACTCGGCAGGCGCTTCGCGCGACGGCCTGAGCACGAGGTGCCCACCCGAAAGTCCCTTGCCGACATAGTCGTTCGCGTCACCGAACACGCGAAGCGTGATACCAGCAGGCACGAATGCGCCGAAGCTGTTACCCGCCGAACCGGTGAAGGTGATGTCGATCGTGTCGTCCGGAAGCCCCGTGCCGCCATAGGCCTTGGTCAGCTCGTGCCCGAGCATCGTGCCGACGGTCCGGTTCACGTTGGTGATCTTCGATTCGAACTTCACCCGCTCACCACGGTCGAGCGCGTTGCGGCTCTGCACGATCAGCTGCTGGTCGAGAGCCTTGTCCAGACCATGATCCTGGGTGCCCGTGCAATACAGGTCCTGGCTCATGAACGCCGTCTCGACGTCGGTGAGGATCGGCGACAGGTCGAGCTTCGCCGCCTTCCAGGACTCCTTGGCCTTGGTGGTGTCGAGCAGGTTCACCTGGCCGACAGCCTCGTTCAGTGTGCGGAAGCCGAGCTCGGCAAGCAGCTCGCGAACCTCTTCGGCGATGAACATGAAGAAGTTCTCGACGAACTCAGGCTTACCGGCGAAGCGCTTGCGCAGCACCGGGTTCTGCGTCGCGACGCCGACCGGACAGGTGTCGAGGTGACACACGCGCATCATGATGCAACCGCTGACCACGAGAGGTGCTGTGGCGAAACCGAACTCCTCGCCACCGAGCAGTGCGGCGACCATGACGTCGCGGCCGGTCTTGAGCTGGCCGTCGACCTGCACGACGATGCGGTCGCGAAGTCCGTTGAGCAGCAACGTCTGCTGGGTCTCGGCAAGGCCGAGTTCCCACGGTGCGCCCGCGTGCTTCATCGACGTCAACGGTGTCGCGCCGGTTCCGCCGTCGTGGCCGGAAATGAGCACCACATCGGCGTGCGCTTTCGACACACCTGCGGCGACCGTGCCGACGCCGACCTCGGAAACAAGTTTCACGTGAATCCGAGCAGCGGGGTTGGCGTTCTTGAGGTCGTGGATCAGCTGCGCCAGATCCTCGATCGAATAGATGTCGTGGTGCGGCGGCGGCGAGATCAGGCCGACGCCTGGCGTGGAGTGCCGAACCTCGGCGACCCACGGGTACACCTTGTGCGCGGGCAGCTGCCCACCCTCGCCGGGCTTCGCACCCTGCGCCATCTTGATCTGGATGTCGGTGCAGTTGGTCAGGTAGTGCGCGGTGACGCCGAAGCGGCCGGACGCAACCTGCTTGATCGCGCTACGACGCCAGTCGCCGTTCTCGTCCGGCTCGAAGCGGGACACGCTTTCGCCGCCCTCACCGGAGTTGGACCGACCGCCGAGACGGTTCATCGCGATAGCGAGCGTCTCGTGCGCTTCGGCGGAGATCGAGCCGTAACTCATTGCGCCCGTGGAGAACCGCTTGACGATCTCGCTGGCGGGCTCGACCTCGTCGATCGAAATCGCTTGGCGCTCTTCGGTTTTGAACCGGAAGAGGCCACGCAGCGACGCGAGCCGCTCCGACTGATCGTCGACCAGCTTGGTGTACTCCTTGAAGATCGAGTACTGACCGGTCCGGGTCGCGTGCTGCAGCTTGAACACCGTGTCAGGGTTGAACAGGTGGTATTCGCCGTCGCGACGCCACTGGTACTCGCCACCGGTTTCGAGCTCGCGATGCGCGCGCTCCTGGCGGTTCTCCAGGTAGGCCGTCGAATGCCGAGCCGCGACATCGGACGCGATCTCGTCGAGCCCGATCCCCCCGAGGTGCGACCGCAGGCCGGCGAAGTACTCGTCGACAAGTTCCTGCGACAAGCCGATGACCTGGAACAGCTGCGCGCCCGTGTAGGAGGCGACCGTGGAGATGCCCATCTTGGACATCACCTTCAGCACGCCCTTGCCGGCTGCTTTGATGTAGTTCTTGACTGCGGTGTCGTAATCGATACGAACGTCGCCCCCGGACCCCGGCATTTTGAGCGCTCCGCGCTCGATCATGTCTTCGATCGACTCGAACGCCATGTACGGGTTGATCGCCGCGGCGCCGAAACCGACGAGCGTCGCCATGTGGTGCACCTCGCGGGCGTCGCCGGCTTCGATGATCAGACCGACCTTGGTGCGGGTCCGTTCGCGAACGAGGTGATGGTGGACAGACGAGGTCAGCAGCAGCGACGGAATCGGTGCCAGCTTCTCGTTCGACTCACGGTCCGACAGCACGATGATCCGGGCACCGCCGTCGATCGCGGCCGATACCTGGGCCTGGATCGCGAGGATCGCGTTGCGCAGTCCCTCGCCACCCTCGGCCACCGGGTACAGCCCGCGCAGCACGACGGAACGCAAACCTTCTTGGGTGCCGTCGTCGTTGATGTGGACCAACTTCGACAGGTCGTCGTTGTCCAGGATCGGCTGCGGCAACACAATCTGCTTGCAGGCGTCGGGACCAGGGTTGAGCAAATCGCCTTCGGGCCCGATGGTGCCGCCGAGGCTTGTGACGACCTCTTCGCGGATCGCGTCGAGCGGCGGGTTTGTGACCTGAGCAAACAGCTGCTGGAAGTAATCGAACAGCATCCGGGGGCGCGTCGAGAGGACCGCAACCGGGGTGTCGGTGCCCATGGAGCCGAGCGCCTCACCGCCCGTCGTGGCCATCGGCGTGATGAGCATCGCCAGCTCTTCGTTGGTGTAACCGAAGATCTGCTGGCGAATCAGCACACGGTCGTGCGACATGTGCACGTGCGGGCGGTCCGGCAGCTCAGAGATCTCGGTCAGCCCGTCGTCGAGCCACTGCTGGTATGGGTGCTCCGCGGCAAGCGTGGACTTGATTTCTTCGTCACTGACGATCCGGCCTTGCTCGGTGTCGACGAGGAACATACGACCGGGCTGTAGGCGGACCTTTTGGATGACCTTGGACGGGTCGATGTCGAGGACGCCGACCTCCGACGCCATGACAACAAGTCCGTCGTCGGTGACCCAGATGCGGCTCGGGCGCAGACCGTTGCGGTCCAGCACCGCGCCGACGAGGGTGCCGTCGGTGAACGTGACCGACGCCGGTCCGTCCCAGGGCTCCATCAGCGACGAGTGGTACTTGTAGAACGCCCGTTGCGCGGGGTCCATGCTCTCGTGCCGTTCCCATGCCTCGGGAATCATCATCAGCACGGCATGCGGCAGGCTGCGCCCACCGAGATGCAGCATCTCGAGCACCTCGTCGAAGCGCGCGGTGTCGCTCGCGCCCGGCGTACAGACCGGGAAAATCTTGTCGAGCGATTTCTCGCCAAAGACGTCGGACTCGATGAGCGCCTCGCGGGCCCGCATCCAGTTCTCGTTGCCGGTGACGGTGTTGATCTCGCCGTTGTGCGCGACGCGGCGGAACGGATGCGCCAGCGGCCACGACGGGAACGTGTTGGTCGAGAACCGGGAGTGGACGAGGCCGAGGGCGCTCTCCAGCCGGTCGTCCTGCAGATCCAGGTAGAACGCCTTCAGCTGCGGCGTGGTCAGCATGCCCTTGTAGACGAACGTGCGACCCGACAAGCTCGGGAAGTACACGGTCTCGCTACCGGTGGCTCCACGGCCCGCACCGTCGGTGCCGAGCTCGTGCTCGGCGCGCTTACGGATGACGTAGGCGCGACGCTCGAGGTCCATACCCGTGATCGGAGTGCTGGAGGAACCGCTGCGTGGTCCGATGAAGACCTGGCGGAACGTCGGCATCGCATCGCGAGCAAGCGCGCCGAGCGAACTCTCGTCGGTGGGAACCTCGCGCCAGCCGAGGACCTCGAGGCCCTCTTCGGTGACGATCTGCTCGACGCCGATCGCTGCCTTGGCCGCCTCTGCCCGCGCTTGCGGCAGGAAGGCGATACCGGTGACATAGGAGCCCTCTTCGGGCAGCTTGAAGTCGACTGCCGCCCGGAAGAACTTGTCCGGGACCTGCAGCAGGATTCCTGCGCCGTCGCCGGTGTTCGGCTCGGCACCCGCAGCACCGCGGTGCTCGAGGTTGACGAGGGCAGTAATTGCCTTGTCGACGATGTCTCGACTACGACGACCGTGCATATCGACCACAAACGCAACGCCGCACGAATCGTGCTCGTTTGTCGGGTCGTAAAGGCCGGTCGCGTCGGGATACCTATGGCCTGGAAATTGCTTCATACCTAGCCTTCGTACGCATCGACGACCAGCGACGCTGATGGTCATCACGGTGCAGTTGGTCTCCTGTGTGTTGGCACAGGGCAATGCGGATGTCGACACGCTTGCGTGTTCGCCACCTCCGACCAGCTTCTGCCGCGCTACGCTCGTGCCGGCTTCGGCTGTTCGGATGCCGGGTTTCTGTATCCGGCGTAAGAGGAAACGATAAGTCAGTACTAGGGCTGAATACCAACTAAGGGCGCCCTACTTACGTACTCTATCTGCGCTTCTGATGCCTACCGCCCGGTGGAGTTCGCCCAGAATAAGTGTAGATCAGCAGTGCGATCACTTCGCGCGATGGCGATCGACCTGTTATTCGACCCAATCCCTGGACAAGCCATCTTTCGGAATGAGCGGCTTGTCGGCGCGGGCTTTGATCTGCTGCACGCCCCACGAGTTGCCGTCCGGATCGGTGAATCCGAAGAAGGTGCCGCCGTCACGTTCGTCGAACACCGTGACCTCGCTCACGCTGACTCCCCGATCGAGCAATTCCTGCCTCGCCGCATACGCATCGGCCACAACGAGTTGCAACGCCTTCATCGATCCAGGCTCCATTTCGCGGTGCGACGGTAGGTCACCGAAGACGATCGAACAGCCGGATCCGGGCGGTGTCAGCTGAGCGAGATGCATGTGTTCGTTGCGTGTGTCGTGGTCGAGAGCGAAACCGAGTTTGTCACGGTAGAACTCGATCGATCGGTCGATATCACTCACCGGGAGTACGACTACCTCGAGCGTCCAGTCCATGACGCGTCCTGTCTCAGATCAGCGGTGGGGAGCCGTCGAGCGACAGCTCTGCTCGGCTTGCATATTCAATCGTCGTCAATGCTAATCTCACATCCATAAGTAAGGTGAGCCTTTCCAAACTGGAGGACCGATGCACGCGACGGAACAACAACTGCGAATCGACGCCCATGTCGACCCGCTTGCTGCCGTCACCCGTCTCGCCGCATCGGGCCGGTTCGTCGAGTACGTGATCTACGAGCGCCCCGGCGAGTGGATATTTGCCGGCGACGCGCTCGGGTCGATCGAACTCGACGCCGCCGAACTGCGCTCCAAATGGGCCGGAGAATTGCGCACCACCGCCTGGTCCGGCAAGCCTGCAACCGTCCTCGACGAAGCCCTCGCTGCGCTGCCGCTCGGCGACCGCCTCGCCTACGGCTGGGTCGGCTTCGAGTTCTGCACCTACAGCTACGGGGCCGAGGACGCGCTGAGCAGCACCACCAAGCTCGCGCACCTCATCGTCCCGCGGATCGAGGTCCGGGTGACCGAGACCGGTGCAACCTTCACGGGTGGCACTGCGGCAGAGCACGACGAGCTTCGAAGCATCATGACCGCGCCGGATGCCGTGCTGCACCCCACGCCGCAACCGGTCGACGTCCGCGCGGACGGGTCCAGCTACCGAGACCGCGTCGCCGCGGCCGTCGCGGAGATCACCGACTCGAGATACGAGAAGGTAATTCTGTCGCGGATGGTCACCGTCGGATTCGACGTCGATATGCCCTCGACCTACCGGCTTGCCCGGGAGCACAACACCCCGGCGCGCTCGTTCCTCTTCAAGCTCGGCGCCCTCGAAGCTGCCGGGTTCAGTCCGGAACTGGTCGCGTCCGTCGACGAGACCGGCGAGGTCACCACCGAACCCCTCGCAGGCACCCGAGCCTTCGGGCGCGGCGATGCCGAGGACCTCGCCGCCCGCATCGACCTCGAGTCGGACCCCAAAGAGATCGTCGAGCACGCCGTGTCGGTCCGTACCTCGCTCGCCGAGATCGCATCGGTTGCAGAACCTGGAACTGCTGTCGTTTCGGACTTCATGACCGTCCGCGAGCGCGGCAGCGTCCAGCACCTCGCCTCGACTGTCCGTGGTCGGCTCTCCTTGCGCCACACGCACTGGGAGGCATTCGACGTTCTCTTCCCGTCCGTCACCGCCTCGGGAATTCCCAAGCGCGAGAGCGTGAACGCGATCCTGCGCCTCGACGACGTTCCCCGCGGCCTCTATTCCGGTGCGGTCGTGGCCGTTTCGCCGGGCCGTCATCTCGAAGCGACCTTGGTGCTGCGCGCGATCTACCAGGAGGACGGCCGTGCGTGGCTCCGCGCAGGCGCGGGCGTCATCGCCCAGTCTTCCCCCGATCGTGAGTTCGAAGAGACCTGCGAGAAGCTGGCGAGCGTCTCCCCGTACGTCGTCCCGCGCTAGTCACCCCGAGATTCGGGCCGCCAGCGCGCACTTGTCGATCTTGCCGACCGGCGTGACGGGCAGGCTTCCGGCTTCGACAACCGAATCCGGGAGCTTGAAGGCCGCCAACCCGCGCCCGGTCAGGAACGTCTTGATCTCCGCCAGCGTCGGCATTGCGTCGTCGACTACCAAAGCCGCACAGACCTTTTCGCCGAGCATCTCGTCGGCGATGCCGACCGCCGCAGCCTGCCGAACGGCAGGGTGCGCGATGAGATGTTCTTCGAGCTCGTCGCACGAGACGTTCTCGCCACCGCGGTTGATGACGTCCTTGATCCGACCTGTCACCGCTAGATGCCCAGTCGGTAGTTGGCGGACCAGATCGCCCGTGCGGTAGAAACCGTCCGGGGTGAAGGCGCGCGAATTGTGTTCGGGCGCGCGGTAATAGCCGCGGATCGTGTACGGCCCACGGGTCAGCAGCTCACCCTCGACCCCCGGCGCGACGTCCTTTCCCTCGCCGTCCACCACACGGACCTCGTCCGCCGACGACAGCGGCCGGCCCTGGGTCGTGGCGATGAGGTCGGCGTCGTCGTCGAGGCGTGTGTAGTTGAGCAGACCCTCAGCCATGCCGAACACCTGCTGCAGCTGTGCGCCGAGGGCCGGTGTGATCGCGCGTGCCGGCTGTTCCGGCAACCGCGCACCCCCGACCTGGAGGAGCCGCAACGACGACAGATCCGCGTCTTCCCATTCTGTTGCGGCGGTCCACAACTGGGCCAAGGGCGGCACCAGGGCAGTGACGGTGACGCCATGCTGCTCGATCGTCGCGAACGCGCTTTCAGGGCTCGGGTCTGCGGTGAAGGCTATCGATCCGCCGGTCGTGATCGTGCCGAGAATTCCCGGACACGCAAGCGGAAAGTTGTGCGCTGCAGGCAAAGCCACCAAGTAGGTATCCGCGGGTGCGAGGCCACAGACTTCCGCACTGGCTCGGGCGTTGTAGGCGTAGTCGTCATGTGTTCGTGGGATCAGCTTCGGCAGTCCGGTCGTGCCGCCGGAGATCAGGAGCACCGCGATGTCGGCGGGGTCGGGCTCGGGGAGCCGGCGCGGATCGCGCGGAACACTCGCCAACGGCGTGAATTCTGCAGCGTCGCCGAGGACCAGGACGTGCTCGAGCGATGCCACTCTCGCCCGGACCGTCCGCGCGAGTTCGCGGTAGTCGAACCCGCCCGCAGTATCGGGAATGACGTAACCGACCGCTCCTGACAGCTCGGCCAGATGCCCGATCTCCGCGGCGCGATGCGC
>JBBSKP010000222.1:0-7805 GCA_038256175.1 Mycobacteriales bacterium | reverse complement strand
GCGCCATCTCCAAACACCGAGCCAAAGGCCCCACCGACCGCACCAACTACACAACCACCATCACCGTCGAAATCCTCGACGGTTGACAACCAACCACCAACGCTAACTGCGCGGCATTGAGACTAGCGGGGGGCCGATTTCGACTGGCCTGGTGTCAGTTCTCTCAAATACGATTGGTCAACCGTGCATCCAGATATGAGCGTCCCCCATATGCCGACGCCCGCAGGCGCCTCGGTCGTGGTCGCGTTGCTGGGTGTCGTGTCGACGCGTCGTGACGGCGTGCTCGTGCCGTTGCCGGGTGCGCGTGCCCGGGTTCTTCTGGCTGCGCTCGCGAGTCATCCAGGCCGCAGCCGGACCGCGGCGGCGCTGATCGACGAGGTGTGGGGTGAGCAATCGCCGCGCTCACCGATGAATGCGCTGCACACCCAGGTCTCGCGCTTGCGTGCGGCTTTGCCCGACGGTGTGCTGGAAATCGGCCCGTCCGGCTACCGGCTGGCGCTGGGCAAGGCGCAGGTGGACCTCACGCTCGCCCGCTTGCTCGAGCAGCGGGCGCAACAGAGACAGGCCGAGGGTGATCATCAGGGTGCCATCGACACCGTCGCCGAGGCCCGTGAACTCTGGCGCGGGGAGCCGGGAAGCGACCTGCCCGACGGTCCTCTCGCGCGCGAGTTGATTGCCGACGCCGCAGCGCGGCGCACCGCCCTCGCTCAGGTGGAGGTTGCGGCGCTGACCGCACTCGGTGATCTCACCGGTGCGCTCGCGACTGCGCGTGCGCTCGCCGACGACAGCCCGCTCGATGAGAACGCCCACCTGGAGTTGATGCGGATACTTGCCGGCCTCGGCCGCGACAACGAGGCACTCGACGTGTTTGCCGCACTGCGGTCGCGGCTTGTCGATCAGCTGGGTACCGACCCGGCACGGGCCCTGATCGATCTCAACGCGGCGATACTGCGGGGCGAGGCAAGGCAGGCCCCCGAGCCGGCGCGATCGCAGCCCGCGAGTCCGGCGGCGATCGGTTTGCGCGCTGCGCCGAATCCCTTGCTCGGGCGTAGTGCCGATATCGCCGCGATCGAAGAGGTGATGCGCTCGGCGCGAGTCACGACCGTGCTCGGGCCCGGAGGCACCGGCAAGACACGCATGGCGCACGAACTCGGTTTCCGTGCCGCCCAGGGCATTCCGGTGGCGCTTGTCGAGCTGGCGTCGCTGCGCAGCGGAGAGGACGTGATTGCGGCGATCAGTGGCACGCTCGGTGTCAGCGAAGTGGACATGAAACCGGGCGGGCTGTCTCGTACGAGACTGCATTCGGCGCGAGAGCGACTGCGGGACGCGTTGGCGGCTCGACCGATGTTGCTGATTCTCGACAACTGCGAGCATGTCATCGGCGACGTGTCCGACATAGTTTCCGAACTCGTCTCCGCCAGTGGTCAGCTCAACGTGCTTGCCACGAGCCGGGCGCCGATGATGATCACTGCCGAATCGGTGTATCCGTTGCCGCCCTTGGATATCGACGAATCCGGTTCGCCTGCGACAGACCTGTTCCGGGCGCGCGCGAAAGCGGTGCGACCGTCCGCGCGCCTCGATCAACTCGAGATCGCCCGGTTGTGCCGAACGCTGGACGGCCTGCCTTTGGCGATCGAATTGGCGGCGGCGCGTGTGCGCACCATGA
Organism: Mycobacteriales bacterium; assembly: GCA_038256175.1. Lineage (GTDB taxonomy): Bacteria > Actinomycetota > Actinomycetes > Mycobacteriales > Mycobacteriaceae > Antrihabitans. The sequence continues at coordinate 6,139 of JBBSKP010000222.1, read as the reverse complement.
GCGTCGACGAGATCAACATGAGGCTCTCGGATCGGTTCGCGCTGTTGCGGACCGGTGATCGCACATCCCCGCAGCGGCACCGAACGTTGCACGCTGTCATCGACTGGAGTTGGAATCTGCTCGATGGTCCGCAACAAGCAGCGCTGCGCCGATTATGCCGATTCCCAGCGGGATTCACCCTCGATGCCGCCGCCCGCGTGGCGGAATGGGGTGTAGTAGACGACATCGGAGCGGCGTTGGAGGGCCTGGTCAATCAGTCGATGCTCGCGGTTGTCGAGAACGACGAGCCGATCGGCCTGCGCTACTACATGCTGGAAACCGTTCGTGAGTTCGGCGAGGAGCAGCTGGTCGACGCCGATGAGGCCGACGAGGTCATGACCCGAATGTCGCGCTGGGCACAGGATCTTGCGCTCGCGATGAGCGAGGGGTTTATCGGCGATCGAGAGGTCGCCACTGTGTATCTGGTGGAAGCCGAACACGATAACCTCCTCGCTGTACTGCGGCACGCGATTGCGCGTCGAGACGCCAAGACCGTCTATCTCGTGTTTCCGATTCTCGGCTTTCATTGGGCGATGCGAGGTGCACATTCCGAGGTGTTCAGTTGGGGTCCAAGGATTCTCGACATCGATCCACGCGGACCGAGCGAGGCCGATATCCCAGCCGACTTCCTGATCGTCGCATACATGCTTGCGGGGATGCATATGATCCTGGGCGGTGACGTCAGGGCAATAGCGCTGGCGCGGTGCAGAATTCGTGTGCTGTGTCGAACGAGAACCGATATCCGCGGTGTCTTGCGGATGAACGCTGCCGTGATACTCACGCCGCTGAGCGGCAAAGGTCTGGCTCGAACCCTCGCCGAAGGTGCTCGGTCCACCGACGAATTGACCCGGGTCTCCGCATTGTCGGCCCGCGCGAACTTTCGGGAGAACTTCGGCGACGTGTTCGGCTCGATGCGGGATGGCGAACGAGCGCTCGCTCTCAACCACGGTGGCGGTGATACGTGGACGCGGGCAATGCTTTTCAGCCACCTCGGCAGTTTGTACGGCCAGACAGCCCAGTACGCCGAGTCGGTGGAGTACTACCGGCGCGCGGCGGAGTCGATGTGGAATCTGCACGCATACGAGGAGAGCGCCCAGATCCGCGCCTTCATGGGGACTTCGCTGATCGGCGCCGGCCGTATCGAGGAGGGCCGCCGTGAACTGTCCAGCTTGCTCGGGTCCTCCGATGAGGACCCGGTAATCGCTCCCTCTGTCTGGAGTGAAGGAAATCAGCGCGTCGCCGCCGTACACGCCGGCCTCGCTGAGGCGTATTTGTTCGAAGGAGATATCGACGGCGGCCTGAGCCGGTACCGCCGAGCGTTGGACGTGTCGGGTTGGCCGTCGATGGGCCAGACTCCCGGTCCGTACGAGGTGCTGGTTGCCAGCGCGGTCGTGTCGGCGTCCGTCTTGCATGGGCGGTGCGATGAGGTTGCTGCCTTGGTGGCCCAGCTGGCCAGGCAGGCGGTCGAACGATTGGGCAAATTGTTCGACCTGCCGCAAATAGGTTGTGTGGCAAATGCTGTGGGATCGTACGAGATCATCTCAGGCCGCGATCCCGAGCACGGTCTGGCGTTGCTCGCGCTTGCGCTTCCGGTGCGTGCACGGCAGGACTATCCCTCGTTGATCGTGGCGCGACACATCGAAGCCGCCCGCTCCGTCCTTGGCGACGAGATCGTCGACGAGGAGTGCAAGCGGGCGGCCAAGGTGTCACGCCGAGCCGCGGCGGAGGCGATTCTGGACCACCTCCGCCGGTAAGACTCTGTTGTTAGGCCCTACTGTCGTTACGCCTTGCGCATGTACATCTTGACGGTGAGCGGTGCGAAGACGGCAACGACAACCGCCGAGCCGAACAGGGACCAACCGAATTCGGAGCCGATGTGGCCGTAGTTCATCAGGTCTCGGACCGCGTAGATGATGTGCGAGATCGGGTTGACCTTGATGAAGGCCTGCATCCAGCCAGGCATTGTCGCGACCGGGACGAATGCGGGCGACATGAACGTCAGCGGGAACAGGATCAGCATCGAATACCCTTGCACGGTAGAGGCTTTGCTGGCGAGCATGCCCATCAGCGCCCAGATCCAGCTGATCGCGAACGAGCACACGATCACCAGCACGGCAGCACCGAGGACGCCGAGTGCACCGCCACCCGGTCGGTATCCCATGATCAGGCCCATCACGACGGTCAGTGTCGTCGCGATGAGGTAGCGAACCATATCCGCGGTCAAGGCTCCCGCAAGTGGCGAAATCCTGGCAATTGGAAGGGATTTGAAGCGATCGAAGACGCCCTTGTCCATGTCTTCGCGCAGTTGCGTGCCCGTGACGATGGACGTGGTGATCACCGTCTGAACCAAGATGCCGGGAATGATGACCGGCAGATACGCCTTGACGTCGCCGGAGATTGCGCCGCCGAAGATATAGGTGAACATCAGCGTGAAGATGATCGGCTGCAGCGTCACGTCGAACAGCTGCTCGGGGTTGTGTTTGATCTTGAGGATGCCGCGGTACGCCATGGTCAGCGAGTTCGCGACGGTCTGGCGGAGAGTGACGGTGTGCGCCTCGGGAGTTACCAGATGTGCTTTGGTCAACGATGCGCCGGGCGGGGGAGTTGTCAGCGTGGTTGTCATGCGACGTTCCTGTCAGTTTCGGTGTCTGCTGTGTCGTCCGCGGGGTGACCTGTGATGGTGAGGAAGACCTCGTCGAGGCTTGGCTTCTGGACGGTGATCTCGTCGACCGCAATGCCGTTGTCGCGCAACCGGATCAAGATCTCTGGTGTGACGCTGGTATCTAGCATCGGTGCGGTGAGTCGCGCAGCTTCGGGCGTGATCGCGGCTTCGACGCCGAGTGCTTCGCTGACGATCCGTCGTGCGTCCTCGATCTGGGTGCGGTCCTGCAGCGTGAGGTGCAGTGACGAGTTGCCGACCGACGCCTTGAGTTCGTCGGAGGTGCCGTCGGCGACCAACTTGCCACGGTCGATCACGGCGATGCGGTCGGCGAGCTGATCGGCTTCGTCGAGGTACTGCGTAGTGAGGAGGACCGTCGCACCCTCGCGGACCAGTCGACGGATGGTCTCCCACATCTGGGCGCGGGTGCGGGGGTCGAGGCCTGTGGTCGGTTCGTCGAGGAAGAGCAGTGGGGGTGTGGCGATCAAGCTCGCGGCCAGGTCGAGACGGCGCCGCATGCCGCCGGAGAAGTTCTTCAGCGGTTTGTTCGCGGCTTCGGCGAGGTCGAATTCCTCGAGCAACTCGACCGAACGGCGCTTCGAATCGGCGCGGCTGAGTCCGAGCAGCCTCGAGAAGATGATCAGGTTCTCGGTGGCGGTCATGTCTTCGTCGACCGATGCGTACTGCCCTGTCACGCCGACCAGCGACCGGACGGCGTTCGGTGCCTTGACGACGTCGTATCCGAAGATCCGGGCGTGGCCCGCATCCGGGCGAAGGAGCGTCGCGAGCATCTTGATGGTCGTGGTCTTGCCGGCGCCGTTCGGGCCGAGTACGCCGTAGACCGATCCCTGCGGAACGGTGAGGCTTACGCCGTCGACGGCGCGTTGCTGGCCGAACATCTTGACGAGGCCGTCGGCTTCGACGGCTGGCACGTTGGTATTTCCAGCGGAAAAGTTCATGGGTACACACTCCGCCAGCCCTCTTGCACGGACCTTGCGTGCCGATTGCGTGGGCTCTCATGACCTGTCGCGGTGAGCGTGCAATCATCGCCAGTGATACTCGACATAGCGAGGAGCATCGATGACCTCAGATCGCGTTTCGGCGTTCCGTGCGGAGCGGGAAGCGGTGTTGGACTACTGCCGCGACTTGACCGCAGAGGAATGGTCGGCGCCCAGCTTGGCCAAGGGTTGGACGAACCAGGACGTCGTTGCTCACCTCGCCGCTGGAGTGAAGGCCTTGCTGACGCCGGAGGCCATCAAGATGATGCGGGCCAAGCAGATCGAGCGGAGCAATGATGTCGCCGTGGACGTCCGCAGGGCCAAACCTCCCGCGCAAGTGCTCGACGACTATGGCGTCTGGAGTAAACGCGCTGCTTCAGCGCTGACGGCGTTCTCGGCGCCCGGGATCGGTGGCGTCCGCCTGCCCGTCGGTGAACTCGGCTGGCATCCCCTGCGCATCTTCCCTGGCATGTTCGTGTTCGACTGGCATACCCACCTTCGCCACGACATTGCCCCCGCGTTGGATAGGCCTGTCCCAGGAACCGACGACCTGCGTATGACCGCGATTACGGAGTGGATGCTTGCCCTGCTCCAGTACTTCGCCCGGACCACGATGGGCTGGTTGGATCAGCCGATTGCCCTCACGTTGGACGGTCCCGGCGGAGGAACCTGGCGAATCGAGGCGGGCGGCCCCGCGCCGTTGACGGTCGTCCCGGGTGAGGCCGCCGATGCGGCTGTACACATCATCGCCCGCTCGCTCGAATTTCCGGTGTGGTCGACGACCCGCCGCCCGTGGCGCGAATGTGACGTGACGATCGCCGGCGACGCAGATCTCGGTGCGCGCTTCCTGGACGCGCTGAACCTGGTCTGACGCCGCCGGCGCCCCGTCACGGTGTGACGACCAGCCGTCCGCGCACGCCGCCCTCGGCGAGGCGCTTGTGGGCGGTTGCGAGGTCCGCGAGCGGGTAGACCTCGGCGACTCGTAGTGTCAGCGCGCCGCGGTCAACCGATTCGACGAGTGAGATCAGTTGTGGCCGATTGCTCCTGACGTGGACCGTCTGAACGGTGATGCCACGTTCGGCGGCGGGTTCGGCCGGATCGGTGACGGCAACGAAGCGGGCACCGTCACGCGCGGCAGCCAGCGCCTCGGCGCCGAGCAGGGCCGTATCGACGACAGCGTCGACTCCGCCCGGTACGAGGTCACGAACCTGGCCTGCGAGGTCGGTCCCGCGAGCAACGAACTCGCGTGCGCCGAACGCCCGAACGGTTTCCTCGTCGGCTGCCGACGCAGTTGCGATCACGCGGACGCCTCGGCTTGCCGCGAGTTGCGTTGCGTAACCACCTAATCCGCCTGCAGCGCCGGTCACCAACAGTGTCTCGCCGGCATCGAGGGAAAGCAGGTCGAGTGCTTGGAGCGCCGTCAGGCCGTTCAGTGCGATAGTCGAGGCCTCGATCACACCAACCGTCGCGGGCGCTGCGACGACGTTGGCTGCAGGCAGAACGACGTAGTCGGCCTGCGTAGCGAGCGACACCTCGATGTTGTCGTTGATCCCGATCACGGCGGCGCCGACGGTGAATTCGTCTCCGCTGATTTCATTCAGGTGCAGCCCGATCGCATCGATCGTTCCGGCAACGTCCCACCCGAGTCCCCATTGCTCGCGCGTACCTGCGAGCGGATGCCCGGGTAAGCCGAGCCGAGTCCACACATCGACTGGATTCACAGCCGCGGCGGCCACCTTGATCCGGACCTGACCCGGACCGGGCTCGGGCGCGGTGACGTCGATGATCTCGATCGCGTCGAAGTCCCCTGGCTGGCGAATTACTGCTGCACGCATTTCACTGTCTCCTTCTTGCGGTTTGGCTCCAACGAGTCCAAACTTAGGAGCAGTTGATATCCATTGGGTAGTAGGTACCCAAGAGTGCGTAGGAGATACAGGAGTAACCGATGGCAACATCGACCGCGGCGCAACGACGTGAACAGGCGAAGTTCGCATACGACGCCTACCTGGCGCAGTGTCCGTCTCGACAGTTGCTCGATCGCATCAGCGACAAATGGGTGGGATTGGTATTGGCCGCCCTGTCCGACGGTCCGCGTCGCTACGGTGAGCTCGGCAGGATCATTGCCGGGGTCAGCCCCAAAATGCTCACGCAGACGCTGCGCGGACTCGAGCGCGACGGTCTGGTCACGCGCGAGATCACGCCCGAGGTGCCCGTCCGAGTCGACTACGAGCTGACCGAGCTCGGTCGCAGTCTGCTGCCGGTGATGAAGGCCGTAAAGACTTGGGCGGAAGCACATATGGACGACGTGAACGTCGCGCGTGACCAATACGATCGGGCCGTCTAGTTCGCCTGGTGCAACCCGAACCGGACGCCCTGATCGTCGCGGCAGAATGCGAAGCGGCCGAAGCCGGGTTCGGATGGTCCGGGATCTTCCGCGCTGCCG
>JBBSKP010000221.1:0-7817 GCA_038256175.1 Mycobacteriales bacterium | reverse complement strand
GCGGCGGTCGCGAGATTCAGGCTTTCTGCGCGCCCACGGATCGGGATTCGTATGCGCTGATCTGCCCTAGCGGCAACGGCGGGATCGAGTCCGTGCGCCTCGTTGCCGAACAACCACGCGGTCGGTCCGGCGAGCAATTCGTCCGCGTCATCGAGGTCCACCTCGCCGTCGGCGGCCGTCGCGAGTAGCCGCACGCCCGCACCGGCAATTGCATCCAGAGCGGCGTGGACATCACGCTCACGGGCGATCGGCAGATGAAACAGGCTGCCGGCCGACGCACGCACACACTTGCCGTTGTGGGGGTCGACGCTGTCACCCGCGAGGACGACGGCATCGGCACCGACCGCGTCGGCAACCCGGATCACAGTCCCCGCATTACCCGGTTCTGCAATCTCCACCGGAACTGCGAGCAGCTGCGGCAGCGGCGTCAGCGTGCCTGCGAGCGGCACGTCGATCAGTCGGCACACCGCGACCAGACCTGGCGGGGTCACGGTGTCACCGAGCGCGCGCGCTGCACGATCGTTCACCAACGAAACCTGAGCCCCGGTCGTTGCGGCCCGCTCGACGATCTCGGCACCGCGGTTGTCGACGTCCGCGGTGTAGAACAGCTGGCGAACATGACCACCGTCGAGAGCAGCCTCGATCGAGTTCGCACCTTCGACGAGGAACTCGCCGACCTTCCGACGCTGTGCGCTGCGAAGCAGCTTGACAGCGGAAACGACCCGGGGAGTCCGCTCTGTAAGAGCCTCCACGGGTCGTTCCCTATCGCTACGAATGTGCGCTGCGTGAATCAGGCAGCTTCGCCGGCGGGCGCGTTCACATCGGCGGGCAGAGCCGCCTTTGCGAGTACGACCAGACCAGCGAACGCCTCGGCATCGGACACCGCGAGCTCTGCGAGGATCTTGCGGTCGACCTCGATGCCAGCGGCCTTCAGGCCCTGGACGAAGCGGTTGTAGGTGATGTCGTTGAGGCGTGCCGCAGCGTTGATGCGGGTGATCCACAGCTTGCGGAAATCGCCCTTACGCGCACGACGGTCGCGGTATGCGTAGGCGAGCGAGTGGAGCTGCTGCTCCTTGGCCTTGGTGTAGAGCCGCGACCGCTGACCGCGGTAGCCACTCGACGCCTCGAGAATTGAACGACGCTTCTTGTGGGCGTTAACCGCCCTTTTTACGCGTGCCACTGGTAAATCCTGTCGAGTCCGGGGGCCTGGTACGGCCCCAGTTGGTCAGTGTCAGATGCCGAGAAGGCGCTTGATGCGCGGCACATCAACGGCAGCAACATCGGTCGTGCCGTCGAGACGACGGGTACGACGGCTCGACTTGTGCTCGAGCAGGTGGCGGCGGTTCGCCTGCTGGCGCAGCAGCTTGCCGCTACCGGACACCTTGAATCGCTTCGCGGTGCCTTTGTGAGTCTTCATCTTGGGCATGGTTCCTCAGTTCTGTTCGTACTTACTGCATTGGTCTGTGCGCAGTGAGTTAGCTGGCTGGGGCTTCGCCCGGCTGCTCGGCCGCCGGTTCTGCTGCGGGGCTCGGCGCCGGTGCGGTTGGTGCGGGTGCGCTCGCGGGCGGTGCTGCCACTGCCCTCGGCGCTGCAGCGCTCTGCTGCGCCTGTGCGCGGGTTTTCGCGCCCTTGTGCGGGGCGAGCACCATGGTCATGTTGCGGCCGTCTTGCTTTGCCGAAGTCTCGACGAATCCCAGTTCGGCCACGTCTGCACCGAGGCGCTGTAGCAACCGGTAGCCCAGCTCGGGTCGGGACTGCTCGCGGCCACGGAACATGATCGTCACCTTGACCTTGGATCCGGCCTCGAGGAAACGAATGACGTTGCGCTTCTTGGTCTCGTAGTCGTGATCGTCGATCTTGGGTCGGAGCTTCTGCTCCTTGATAACCGTCTGCTGCTGGTTCTTGCGAGACTCACGCGCTTTCTGAGCCGTCTCGTATTTGAACTTGCCGTAATCCATGATCTTGCAGACCGGTGGACGGGCGTCCGGAGCAACTTCGACGAGGTCGAGGTCAGCTTCGAGTGCGACGCGAAGCGCATCTTCAACACGCACGATCCCAACTTGCTCACCGCCTGGTCCGATAAGACGAACCTCGGGAACACGGATGCGATCGTTGATGCGGGTCTCAGTGGTGATGGGGCCTCCTAGGTTGAGCGGTGTCTGGCGGACAACCGCGCTCGTTCGAGTCCGCTCAACAAGAAAGCCCCGCTCGGTGATAACACCAAGGCGGGGCCCGCTGTCGACCGGTCAATGCACACAACGCCAATGGCATTGCGAGCATTCCCTCAGCTAGGCCGAGGGAGCTCGTCCAACTCGCGAAAGCCGAACAAGCGACCGGAACCGTGAACAGCCTGGGCCGTACAACGGTGGGAGTCGGGCTCCACTTGCAGCCCTGGAACGGTGTCCAGGGAGGTCGTCAAGGGGAAGTCTAACATTTGCCCACCTCACCACCGAATCGGTGATCAACCGCCGGTATGGAATCCTCGTCACCATGACTGAGCCAAGTGTCCGTGAACTCGCCGAGATCCCAGCGGTAGAGGTGATCAGCCGCGCCGCGGTGATGCTGATGAGCTCCGCAGCCGAGAAACTCGGACTCTCCGACCCTAACCCCGACGACAGCCCCAAGCGCGATCTCGATGAGGCGCGCCGGGTCATTACTGCGCTCGCCGGCCTGGTCACGGCGTCCGTCGAGTACTTGGGCCCGCACGCAGGCCCGATTCGAGATGGCCTGCAATCCCTGCAGCGAGCGTTTCGCGAGGCGTCCGCGCACCCTGACGAACCAGGCATGGGCCCTGGCGAGAAATTGACCGGACCCGTCTACTGAGAGTCACGGGCTCCCCCGCACCGCGAACGCGTCCTTCGGCGGCTCGCCGAAGACCGCGGGGTCACGAGGCTCGTAACTCTGCGTCGTGACGGCCGCGTCCGTGACGCGGTCCAACCGGAACCAGCGGACGTCGTTTCGAGTCAAGCACCAGCCGATGAGGTACCAGTGCCCACCGGTATGCGCGAGCATGTGCGGTTCGACCCGACGATCCGACCGCAGCCCGTCGGCGTCGGAGTAACCCAAGGACACCACCCGACCGCGTTCGACGCCCTCCTCGATCGCGTGGCGGATGGTCGCGGTTGATCTGTCTGCCCCACGGACCCATACCTTGGCGCCGAGTTCCTCGACTCGTTCGCGCGACGCTGGATCCATCACGTCGAGCAACTTCTCCAGCGCTGCCTGGCCGTCGCGCGCAAACGGCGCATCCTGACTCGTCGCCAACGCCACCGCGAGCGCCATGGCCTGCGCGACAGTGAAATTGACCGCCGGCAATGACGCCTCGCCTGCGATGAAGTAGCCGCCACCCGGACCTGGTCGGGCTCCGATCGGAATCCCCGCTGCCTGCAAGGTCGAGATATCCCGCTTGACCGTTCGAGTCGTCACCTCGAGCCGAGCTGCCAATTGACCAGCCGTGCGGCCGCGATCTCCCGCACGACGAAGGTCTTCTGTCACTGCGTGTAGCCGAGCCGCGCGGTCCATGCTTTGCGAGTCTTCCAGATATCGATGCCTAATCGTGACAAAAATGGTGACAGACTGCTGTCACCGTGTCGATGACACGCTCGTGCACATGACACACATCATCTTGGTTCCCGGATTCTGGCTCGGCGCGTGGGCATGGGACGACGTGAGCGCAGATCTTCGGCGTCGAGGAAACTCCGTCACCGCATTGACACTGCCCGGACGCAATCCGGACGACGATCGCTCGCAAGCTTCACTCCTCGACCAGGCGAAAGCAATTGTTGCCCAAGCAGATCGCTCCGTGGTCGTGGCACACAGCGGCGGTGGAGCGGCAGCCTATCTGGCGACCGATCTGGCGCCAGAGGCGTTCCAGCAGGTCATTTACTGCGACAGCGGGCCGTTGCCGGACGGGTTTGTCGGGGACCCAGATCTGGACGACACAGTGACAGAGGTGCCGCTCCCGACCTGGGCGGAACTCGAGGCCATGGGAAACAGCCTCGAAGGCCTCGACGCCGCCGCGCTGGAACGGTTCCGAGCACGTTCGATTCCGGAACCGGCCAGCGTGATACGAACGCCACTCCAACTGCGCAATCCGGAACGACTGCACGTTCCGACAACGGTTTTGTGCCACAGCTTTCCGGCAGCGGCAGTGCGGCAGATGCGCGACGCAGGCATGCCGATGGGCATCGAATTGCGGCAGTTCGACGCCGAATACATCGATTTGCCGACCGGACATTGGCCGATGTGGTCGAAGCCGGCCGAACTTTCGGCCGCGATCGACAGTATCGCCAATCGCAAGCCGGCAAAGTTTGCTCCTGCGGCGAGCGGGCACTCGTGATGCACACAAACCCGATCCGGTGAATCGTCGGTGAACATCGAGTGAAGGCCGCTTCACCTGCACACTTGTCGAACTTCACGTTATCCTCAGACTTGCTGTGATGTCCGCCTCACGGCGCCTTTCTCGATTGCGGAAAGTTTGCCATATTTGTTAGCTTGGGCAAGCATCGCATCATGGCAACATTTGGAGGACCCCGTGGCCGATATCTCGCGCGCAATTCTCGCGGCCGACACCGTCGACACTCACTGGAGTGAGCGTTTCGCACCCCTGTTGGTAATCGGTTGCATCGCAACTGCTCTGGTCTTCGTCGCGGTCTCCTTCACGCCCTGACGGTCGCTCCGGCTCGACCGTGACTCAGCTCGCGGCTGCCGCGGGCTTGCGTGGGGCGGCCCGCTTTTTCGGCGCTTTCGCCTGCGACCGTGCTGGGGCCTTGGTTTTGGCCTTCGGCTTCGGCGCGAGAACGTGCTGGAGAAACTGCCCGGTGTAACTTGCACCGACGGCTGCGATGTCCTCCGGCGTCCCTTCTGCCACAACGGTTCCGCCGCCCGAACCACCCTCGGGTCCCATGTCGATCACCCAGTCGGACGTCTTGATGACATCCAGGTTGTGCTCGATCACGATCACCGTATTGCCCTTGTCGACGAGACCGTTGACGACGAGCAGCAACTTGCGGATGTCCTCGAAATGCAGGCCGGTCGTCGGCTCGTCGAGAATGTAGACGGTGCGGCCGGTCGAACGCTTCTGCAACTCCGCCGCCAACTTCACACGCTGCGCCTCGCCACCGGACAGCGTCGGTGCCGGTTGGCCCAATCGCACGTACCCGAGACCGACGTCGTCGAGCGTCTTCAGGTACCGGTGAATCGAGGTGATCGGCTGGAAGAACTCCGATGCTTCCTCGATCGACATGTCCAGGACCTCCGCAATCGTCTTGCCCTTGTAATGCACCTCGAGCGTTTCGCGGTTGTACCGCGCACCGTGGCAGACCTCGCAGGGGACGTACACGTCCGGCAGGAAGTTCATCTCGATCTTGATGGTGCCGTCGCCGGAGCATGCCTCGCAGCGGCCGCCTTTGACGTTGAACGAGAACCGGCCCGGCTGGTAACCGCGCACCTTCGCCTCTGTAGTGGCCGCGAAGAGGGTCCGGATCTTGTCGAACACACCCGTATAGGTCGCAGCATTCGATCGTGGGGTCCGACCGATCGGCGACTGATCGACCTGCACCAGCTTGTCCAGATGATCCAGCCCGTTGATCCTGGTATGCCGTCCCGGGACCTGGCGAGCGCGGTTCAGTTTGTTCGCCATCACGGTCGCGAGAATGTCGTTGACCAGCGTGGACTTGCCCGAGCCCGACACTCCGGTCACGGCGGTCAGGACGCCGAGCGGGAAGCTGACGTCGATGCTCTGCAAGTTGTGCTCACGCGCACCGACCACCGTCACTTGGCGCTTCTTGTTCACGATGCGGCGAACCAGCGGTATGGGAATCTCGGACCGGCCCGAAAGGTATGCGCCGGTGAGCGATTCAGGTTCGGTGAGCAGCTCCTCGTACGGCCCGCTGTGCACCACCCGGCCACCGTGTTCACCGGCAAGTGGACCGATGTCGACGACCCAGTCCGAGGCTCGAATGGTGTCTTCGTCATGTTCGACAACGATGAGGGTGTTGCCTAGATCTCGCAACCGGGTGAGGGTTTCGATCAACCGCCGATTGTCGCGCTGATGCAGACCGATCGACGGCTCGTCGAGCACGTAGAGGACGCCGACCAGGCCTGAACCGATCTGCGTCGCGAGGCGAATTCGCTGCGCCTCGCCGCCGGAAAGTGTCCCCGCTGCACGCGACAGCGAAAGGTATTCGAGACCGACGTCGAGCAGGAAGCCGAGACGCGCCTGCACCTCTTTGAGCACCTGGCCGGCGATCGCCTTTTCGCGTGTCCCGAGCGTCAAATTGTTGAGGAACTTCGCGCACTCGGAGATGGACAGCTCACTTACCGCAGCGATGGACTTCTTGTCCTCCCCCGCGGAGATCGTCACCGACAGAATCTCCGGCCGCAGCCGGGCGCCCTCGCATGCAGGGCAGGGAACGTCGCGCATATAGCCGTCGTAACGTTCCTTCATCTGCTCGGACTCGGTGTTTTCCATCCGACGATGCAGGAACGGCATCACGCCCTCGAAGTCGGCGTAGTACGACCGCACCCGGCCGTAGCGGTTCTTGTACTTCACGTGCACCTGGTCGGAACTGCCTTCGAGAACAGCCTTGCGTACCTTCGGCGGCAGGTCTTCCCACGGCGTATTCATCGAGAAGCCCATGATCTCGGCGAGGCCCGACAGCAACCGGCCGAAATACTCGGACGTCTGTCCCATGGACCAGGGCGCGATGGCGCCGTCCTCGAGGCTCAGCGCAGGATCGGGAACAACGAGCTCCGGGTCGACTTCCTTACGGATACCGAGACCGGTGCAATCCGGGCAGGCACCGTACGGAGAGTTGAAGGAGAACGACCGCGGCTCGAGGTCGTCGATATCCAGCGCATGCCCGTTCGGGCAGGCGAGCCGTTCGGAAAAGCGGCGCTCCCGATCGTGTGCATGCTCGTCGCGATCGACGAATTCGAGCACCACGATGCCGTCGGCCAATCGCAGGGCGGTCTCCACCGAATCCGTCAGCCGTTGCTTCGAACTGGATTTGACGGTGAGGCGGTCGACGACCACCTCGATGTCGTGCTTTTCCTGCTTCTTCAGCTTCGGCGGATCGGTGAGCTGGTGCACGGTCCCGTCCACCCGGATGCGCGCATAGCCCTGCGAATGCAGCTGGTCGAAGAGGTCGACGAACTCCCCCTTGCGAGTACGCACGACCGGTGCGAGTACCTGGAACCGCGTGCCGTCCTCCATCGCGAGGACCTGATCCACGATCTGTTGCGGTGTCTGCTTGGCGATCCGCTCGGCACAGACCGGGCAATGTGCGTCACCGGCCCGTGCATAAAGCAACCGCAAGTAGTCGTAGACCTCGGTGATCGTCCCGACCGTCGACCGCGGGTTCCGGTTGGTCGACTTCTGATCGATCGAGACCGCGGGCGACAGCCCCTCGATGAAGTCGACGTCCGGCTTGTCCATCTGACCGAGAAACTGGCGCGCATACGCCGACAGCGACTCGACATAGCGGCGTTGACCTTCGGCGAAAATCGTGTCGAACGCGAGACTGGATTTCCCTGAGCCCGAAAGCCCGGTGAACACGATCAGGCTGTCCCGTGGGAGGTCTAGATCGATTCCGCGCAGATTGTGCTCGCGCGCACCTCTCACTATCAGGCGATCCGCCACCCGCAATCCCTTCTCAACTTCGAATACAAAGCTCAATCGTCCCATGGGGGTCTGATCAACTGCGCAAACCGATGGCTCGCGCGCGAGGCCATGGTAAGCCTGGCCACCGACAGGTTTCTTGCGGGAAGAATTCGCACCACCCAACTCGGACAGTTCCATTCGACGGTAGCGTGCG
>JBBSKP010000220.1:0-7845 GCA_038256175.1 Mycobacteriales bacterium | reverse complement strand
GGAACTGTCAAGACCTGTGACGTGGTCCACCGCCATTCTTAAACCATGACCACACCACATTTCGACATTCTGATCATCGGAGCCGGCCTGTCCGGTATCGGAACGGCTTGCCAGGTCGGCGCCGAGTTCCCCGGCAAGTCCCTCGCGATCCTGGAGCGACGGGAACGACTCGGCGGAACTTGGGACCTGTTTCGCTACCCCGGCATCCGCTCGGACTCCGACATGTTCACCTTCGGGTACAAATTCCGGCCGTGGCACGACTCGAAGGTGCTCGCCGACGGTGCGTCGATTCGCCAATACATCGCCGATACGGCCGCCGAATACGGCATCGACAAGAAGATCCACTACGGCCTGAAAATCGTCACCGCCGACTGGTCGAGCACCGAGTCCCGTTGGACAGTCACTGCCCTGCACGAAGCGACCGGCGACACACGGACCTACACCTGCGGCTTCCTTGTCAGCGCCACCGGCTACTACAACTACGACGCAGGCTACCTCCCCTCCTTCCCCGGCGCAGACAAGTTCAAGGGTCAGAGCATTCACCCGCAGCACTGGCCTGAGGACCTCGACTACACCGGCAAGAAGGTCGTCGTGATCGGCAGCGGCGCTACGGCCGTGACGCTGGTCCCGACCATGGCCGGCGCCGCCGAGCACGTAACCATGCTCCAGCGCTCCCCGTCCTACATCTTCTCGGTACCCGGCTTCGACAAGATCTCCGACGTCCTCGGCCACTTCCTGCCCGACAAGTTGGTCTACAAATTCGCGCGGAAGCGCAACATCGCCCTGCAGCGCGGGCTCTACCTGGCCTGCCGCCGTTGGCCTGCTCAGATGCGCCGATTCCTGCTCGCGCAGGTTCGCCGGCAGGTCGGCCCGAACGTCGACATGAGCCACTTCACCCCGAACTACATGCCATGGGACGAACGCTTGTGTGCCGTGCCCGACGGCAACCTGTTCAAGTCGCTAGCTACGGGTGAGGCCTCGGTTGTCACTGGTCACATCGACACTTTTACGGAGACGGGCATCTTGCTGAAGTCCGGGCACGAACTCGAAGCGGACATCATCATCACGGCCACTGGTCTCGACATTCAGATGCTCGGTGGAATGAAACTTTCCGTCGACGGTGCGCCGCGCGAGTTGCACGACCAGATGACATACAAGGGCGTGCTCGTCGAGAACATTCCGAACCTCGCCTGGGTCTTCGGCTACACCAACGCGCCCTGGACCCTGAAGGCCGAAATCGCCGGAACCTACCTGTGCCGTTTGCTCCGGCACATGGACAACACCGGTCACACCGTCGCCACACCCACCGACACCGACAACAACGCGTTGGACATCGGCATGCTCGACACACTGCAATCCGGCTACGTGCAACGCGCCAAGGACACCCTGCCCCGGCAGGGCGCCAAGGAGCCATGGAAGGTCCTCATGCATTACGAGAAGGACTCGAAGATGCTTCTCGAGGACATGATCGACGACGGCATGCTCCAGTTCGACGCCCCAGCTCTGAGCGACGTGATGGCATGAGTAAGCCTGCCCGACACAGCATGTCGATTCTCGATGCGACGTTCCTGCGTATCGAGAAGCGAGAGTCGCCGATGCACGTGGCCACTCTCCAGACCTTCCAGATTCCCGAGGGTGCTCATCCCGATTTCGTTCGGGACGTGGTCAAAGCCTTCCGCGCTCCTGGCCCACTGACCAAGCCGTTCGGGCTCCGACTCACCACCGGCCTTGTCGCGCAGCTCAATCCATCGCTCACGCCTGACCCAGAGATCGATCTCGAGTACCACGTGCGGCACGCGGCACTCCCCGGGCCAGGTGGTGAACGCGAACTCGGAGAGCTGGTGTCCCACCTCCACGGTGTGATGCTCGACAGGACTCGCCCGCTGTGGACCTGTCACGTAATCGAGGGACTGGACGGCAACCGGTTTGCCGTCTACCTCAAGATTCACCACGCGCTGACCGACGGCGTCGGCGGGATCCGCCTCATGACGCAGGCTCTCGCCACTGCGCCGGACGGAGCGTGGAGCGCCCCCTGGCACTATCGGCGGCCGCGGATAATCGGGGGCCGCGGTGAGGTCTCGATGCCTGCCAGAAAGGGAGTGAAGCCGCTCATCGAGACGGCGCTGTCGGTGGGGCGTGGATTCGCCGCACTCACACGGCGTACAGGGACGGAACCAGTCCGACTCCCGTTCGAGGCACCGGACTCGGCACTCAACGGCCGCATTACCGGCTCCCGCAGAGTTGCCACCCAACAATTGAGCCTCGCCCGTGTGAAATCGGTTGCCAAGCAGACTGATACGTCGATCGACGACGTGTTCCTCGCGATCTGCGGCAGCGCCCTGCGCCGCCATCTGGACGACTCCGGCCTGCTACCGGAGCGGCCGCTGCTGGCGGGCGTACCGGTGAGCCTTCGTGAGCCGGGCGAGACAGGCGCCAACGCTGTCGGCTACACGTGGGCCGGACTCGGCACCGACCTCGCAGATCCTCGTGACCGCCTCGACGCGATCCACCGCTCGATGCAGGCAACGAAGACCCATCTGCACAGCATGTCGCCGGCCGCGCGCAAGGTCTTCACGCTGATCACCATGACCCCGGTAATCGGGATTCTGCTCAGCGGGCTGGGAGCGCATGTCCGGGCTCCCATGAACGTGACGATCTCCAATGTTCCGGGGCCGAGGGAAGCGATGTTCCTCAACGGCGCGCGTCTCGAGGCGTTCTACCCGGCCTCGATCGCGGTCCAAGGTCAGGGTCTCAACATCACCGCCGTCACGTACGCCGGCCAGTTCAACATCGGCTTCACCGGCTGCCGCGACACCCTCCCGCATCTGCAGCGGATTGCTGTGTACGCCGGGGACGCTCTCGACGAGCTCGAGGCCGAGTCCCATTTCAACCATCCTTTTTCTAGAACGTCTGTGACGTCGCAACCCCAGATCATGGAAAGGTCATCGTGAAGATCAGTCGAGGAGTCATCCGGGCGGGCCTGCGCAGTTCGCGGCCCCTCGTCGCGTCCCGTCGCGTCTCGGTTCGCGCTAAGCGTCGAATGGTCGAGGTGCTCACTGCGGGCGCTCGCGCGCCAAAGGGCACGCGATTCGAGCGGGTCACCATCGCGGGCGTACCGGTAGTGCGGGTCCGGCCACCCCAGTCCGGTTCCGCGGGAACGCTTATCTACCTCCACGGTGGCGGATACGCCCTCGGTAGCGCGAAGGGCTATCGCGGCGTGGTCGCTCAGATCGCTGCGGCTGCCGGCATGACGGCACTGGCG
The DNA here is from genome assembly GCA_038256175.1 of Mycobacteriales bacterium. GTDB lineage: Bacteria > Actinomycetota > Actinomycetes > Mycobacteriales > Mycobacteriaceae > Antrihabitans. The sequence continues at coordinate 4,583 of JBBSKP010000220.1, read as the reverse complement.
CCTGACTACTCGCGGGCGCCCGAGGCTCACTTTCCGGTCGCCCTCGAGGAAATGGTCGCGGTCTACACTCAGCTGCTCGAAGACGGATTGGATCCGAAAACTACCGTCATTGCCGGTGATTCGGCTGGCGGTGGACTGACCCTTGCTCTCGCTATGGCGCTGCGTGACCGCGGAATTGCCTCGCCCGCCGCGCTCGGGTTGATCTGCCCATGGGCCGACCTCGCCCTCGATATCGACGAGAAGCGGCCAGTATTGCGCGACCCGCTCATCCTTCCGTCGATGACGGCCGAGTGGGCTCCGCACTATGCCGTGACCCTCGATCCGAGGTTGCCGGGAATCTCGCCGGTGTACGGCGACATGAACGGCTTGCCGCCGATCGTCATGCAGACCGCGGGCGACGATCCGATCTCGATCGATGCGGACAAAATCGAAGCGGCCGTTGCGATTACGGGCACCGGCAGCCTCGACCATCGGCGGTACGAGAACATGTGGCACGACTTCCACCTCCAGGCCAGCATCTTCCCCGAAGCCCGCGCAGCGTTAGCCGAACTCGGCACCAAGCTGCGCGCCCATACCGACAACGCAAAGGTTTCAGCAAAATGAGCACATTCGAAGGCAAAGTCGCCGTCATCACGGGAGCCGGATCCGGCATCGGTCGGGCACTCGCGATCGATCTCGCCAAGCGAGGCGCCAAACTTGCACTCTCCGACATCGACGTCGAAGGTCTTGCCGAGACCGCTCGCCAGGCGCAAGCGCTTGGCGCGCAGGTGAAATCGGACCGGCTCAATGTCGCAGAGCGAGAAGCAGTCCTGGCTTACGCGGATGCCGTTGTTGCCCATTTCGGCACGGTCAATCAGGTCTACAACAACGCAGGCATCGCCTACAACGGCAACGTCGAGAAGTCCGAGTTCAAGGACATCGAGCGGATAATGGACGTCGACTTCTGGGGCGTCGTCAACGGTACGAAGGCCTTTCTGCCATATCTCATCGCGTCCGGTGATGGACACGTCGTCAACATCTCGAGCCTGTTCGGTCTGATGGCTGCACCAGGCCAAAGCGCGTACAACGCAGCGAAGTTCGCGGTGCGCGGCTTCACCGAGGCGTTGCGGCAAGAGATGCTGATCGCCGACCATCCGGTCAAGGTGACGTGTGTCCACCCTGGCGGCATCAAAACGGCGGTCGCTCGTAGCGCAGGGGTCGCCGAAGGCGAGGACGCACAGACCTTTTCGGACTTCTTCGACAAGTGGCTCGCAATCCACTCACCGGAAATGGCCGCCGCGACCATCATCGACGGAGTCGGCAAGGGCCGCCCCCGCGTAGTGGTCGGCTGGGAGGCAAAGACCCTCGATGTGCTCGTTCGCCTCATCGGCCCCGCGTACCAGCGAATCATTGCCACCGCATGGGCGACATTCATGCCGTGGGCGAAGTAACCAACTAATCAAATTCTCACAAGGAGACCAGCGAAGCTCAACCCCGCGCTGGCGAATCGGCCTTGACATCAGCCATGCTCGATGTAGGACTCCAGTTGCTCGCGGTCGCTTTCCAGTTCGCTCATCCTGCTCTTGACCACGTCGCCGATGCTGACGATGCCTGCCAGCTTGCCGTCCACGAGGACCGGCATGTGTCTGACGCGGCGTTGGGTCATGGTGGAGGCCAGACTGTCCACCGTGTCCGAGGGCGAGCAGGTATGCACCTCCTTGGTCATGATCTCGGACACGCGGCAGTTCAGTAGCTCCGTGCCCTGGAAATGTAGTTGGCGCACCACGTCGCGTTCGGAGACGATGCCCATCACAGTGCCGCTGTCGACCACCACAAGAGCTCCGACATTCTGCTCGGCCAACGTCTCGATCAGCCTGGCGACGGTGCTCGCAGAGTCGATCGTGGCTACCGCCGCGCCCTTGCTCCGCAACACATCAGAGATACGCATCTCGAACACCCCGATTCGCTCGTGTCGAATAAACAGCGTGGTTTGAACATGGTGGGATGAAACGCTGTGGTTGAACCAGCGTAGGCGCGCCACCGGCACAGGCGGAAGGTTCTGGCCGAAGTGGATTTCTGCGTGGACTTATAGGAGTGTTTGCCTATGCCAGATCGACTCCGTGCCAGTGTTGCTCGCCGATTCCTGATCCTGTTGATGGCCTGTGCGGCGCTGGTGGGCGGCGGCGTTTCCGCAGCCGGCGCTGCTCCGGCGCAGGTCAGCACGGACCGCTCGTTGCGCCTGGTCGGGGCGCCCAACGCTCGGGACATCGGCGGCTACACCACCGCCGACGGACGAACAGTCAAGTCCGGGCTTGTCTTTCGGACGGATGCGCTGAATGCCCTGACTCCTGCCGATCTGAACGAACTCGAGGCGCGTGACGTCACGGTTGTCGACGATCTGCGCACGATCTACGAGCGTTCGCTTCAGCCCGACCGAATTCCGCCGCGCTCGGCCGCCAACTGGCGTGACGTGCTCGGTGGATCGCCGATCACCAACCTGATCGATCTGCCCTCCGCGTATCGCGCTTTCATCACGGGGCCCGGGGCGAGCGCAGCCTTTGCCGCAGTCCTGCGAGACATCCAGAACGCTGACGGTGCAACGGTCTATCACTGCAGTGCAGGTAAGGACCGCACCGGCTGGATGACGGCCGTACTACTCACCATCCTCGGCGTGGACAGGGCGACGGTCGACGCAGATTATTTGCTGAGCAACACTTTTCGGCACGCAAACCCGAACGACCCGATCAACGGAGTCAACCTCGGCCTCCTGAAGTCGGCGTTCGATACTGCCATCGCCGAGTACGGAAGCTTCGAGAACTATGTGTCGCGCGGATTAGGGCTGACCGACAAGGACGTCGCTCAGTTGCAGGCGAAGTTACTCAGCTGAGTTTTCGCGCGTGATGCGCGCGGCTACTACGTCCGGCATGGTCGAGCACGCGTCGGGATCGCTGCGTTGCGCTGCGTGATCGGCGGCGGTGTCGTGGATACCGATTGTCGCAACGGCCTGTTGCCAGCCGCCCATTCCGGCGATCTCGGCGGGCACGTGAACATTGGCTTCGCCGTTGATGAGATCCACCGCGCGCGGATCGGCGTCGGGTCCGATGTCCAGTCCGCCTCCACTCGCGCGTTCCACGAGGTCGGGGAGCGGGAGGACGCCCATGAGCTGGTCGGCTTGGATTTGCGCCAGGTTCCAGGGCGGTTCGTCGAAGTAGTACCAGCTCGCCGCGCAGACTCCGTACAGATTCGGCCCGAACTGCGCGTAGTTCACGTACAGCTCGACGATCCGACGGTCGGACAGCGTCGCGCTGACACCGACCGAGAGGAGAGCTTCGAGCCCCTTTCGGAGCGCGTCCTGGTGCGGCCATAGATAGATGTTCTTCGCGAGCTGCTGCGGGATCGTGGAGCCGCTCGGGTCGGGTTCGCCCCGCAGGTGAGCCCCGATCCGGTCGCTGAAGTCCGATATCGCGAAAGGCCCGTGACGAGTACCGAGCTGCTGGTCCTCGTGTGCGATGGTCGCGGCGATCATCAATCGGCTGACGTGATCGATCGAAACGTACTGGTAGACAACGGGCCCGTTGTCCTCGAGCATGAATGCGGTCCGCGGAAATGCCCACCACCTGAGGCTGACGATGCTGAGCTCGAACAGCAGCACGACAACGAGGACGGCGACCATGCTCCATTTCGCACATCGCATTGCCCGCTGCCGGCGAGTGGGTTGCGGAGGTGGAGGTTCTTCGGCGCCGGGTCTCAGGTGCGACTCGACGACGCTGAGAAGGTCTCCGCCGAGCGTGCCGGGACCGGTCAACCGCCGCCGCAGCTGCCCTGCCTGATCGAAGACCGGTCGCAGCCGACTGCGCGTGGGGGCGGGCCGGTCGTCGTCCATCTATGTAGATTCCCTGTTCAGTTAGCTTTCGGCAATCTCACGCGCCGGGGCGCGGCCAGGGATTTTCTTCGAGCCCCTCGATCGATTGATTGAACCGGGCGACCATCCCGCTCATCTGGTCGATATCGGCGTTCGTCCATTCGGCTACCACCTTGGCGACACCGCCTCGGCTTTGCGTGCGATCCAGGTCGAGTAGTTGGAGACCTTTCGCAGTTGGGCGGATCTTTCGTGCGATTCCGCCGTCCGGATCGGGGACCCGTTCGACCAAACCTTGTTTGAGGACCGCCCCGACCTGGCGATTGACGGTCGAGATGTCGAGCCGGAATGCCTCCGCAAGCTCGGCAAGGCTCAGCGGGCTGTCGAGCTCGAGTCGCACGAGTATGAGGTAAGCCGATCGATCGAGCTGCTGGTTGGGCCGGTACTTGGCCGATGCCAGGTAATGCCTGGAGAAAAGTGTCAGCTCGTATTCGAGGCGGGTCAGCGACTCGCTTTCCGGCGGGCTGGGCTCGGGCATGGGCACCACTATCTCCTGTCAGCGCACTGGCGCCAAATTGTGCACCATACACATAATGTGTACCACACACATTCGTGATGATTTCAACGACCGCGAAGCCGCAGTCACCAACAGGCCGCGGCAAGCAGCCGGTGTCCTCGGCGATCCTGATCGCGGTGCTCGGTACGGTCGGCGTCGTTGTGTCGCTCATGCAGACACTGGTCATTC
>JBBSKP010000219.1:0-7860 GCA_038256175.1 Mycobacteriales bacterium | reverse complement strand
CCAACGCCGCATGCATCACCATGAACAACGACGCATTGTTCGACTGCGCCAACGCCGTCAACCGCTGGTGCAGCTCAGATGAAATCAAGAAGCTGTGCGCCGCACCACGATAGGAAGCCACCACCGGACGCGGACGATCCGACGGCAGATCCAGTTGATCCGGCAAACCCGCCAACGTATCCGACCAGAACTGAACCTGCTGCGACACAAGCGAAGTTGGATCGTCTTCCGAACCGAGCACCTCACGTTGCCACAACGCGTAGTCCGCGTACTGCACCGGCAACACATTCCACGCCGGTGCTTCCCAGGATGTGCGCGCCGCATACGCGACCATCACATCGCGCGCCAACGGCCCCATCGACCAACCATCGGTGGAAATGTGATGCACGACCATGCCGAGTACGTACTCGGTCTCGTTGATCTCGAACAGCCTCGCGTGCAACGGAACTTCCTCGGTGACGTTGAACGACATCGACGCAAGCTCGAAAAGTTGCTGGTAAAGATCGGCATTCTCGATCGAGACCGGCGTGAGATCGGGAACGATCTGGGCCGCATCGAGAATGACCTGCTGCGGGCCGACCGGGGAGTCCGGGAATACGGTTCGCAAAGACTCGTGTCGATCGATCACGTCGATCACCGCGACTTGAAGAGCCGCGACGTCCAAATCACCGGATAGCCTGATCGCAATCGGAATATTGTTGACGGCCGACTCTGTATCGAAGCGGTTGAGGAACCACATCCGCTGCTGCGCCAACGACAGCGGAATTCGCTTCGGACGTTCACGAGCAACGAGGGCTTTCCGCCCACCATCGCCGGCATGGGACTCCACCCGCGCGGCGAGCGCCTCGACCGACGGCGCCTCGAACAGCGCTCGCACAGGTACCCGAGTTCCCAGAGCCGCACCGATGCGCGACACAACTCTCGTCGCGATAAGCGAGTTTCCACCGAGGTCGAAGAAGTCGTCGTCGACTCCGACGCGTTCGACACCGAGGACGTCGGAGAAAACCCCAGCGACGATCTCCTCGACCGGTGTCGCGGGCGCGCGAAAGACCTTCGCCTCGAATACCGGTGCAGGCAACGCCTTTCGATCCAACTTGCCGTTCGGAGTCAGCGGGATCGCATCGAGAACGACGATGACCGATGGCACCATGTACGCCGGCAGCATTTCGGCAGCACCGTCACGAACGACGCCCATGTCGATGGTTGTGCCCGCGACGGGCACCACGTAGGCAACCAACCGCTGCCCCGCCGAATCGTCACGAACGATCACCGCGACCTGTCCAACGGAATCCTGTTCGAGCACGGCGGATTCGATCTCACCGAGCTCGATTCGGAATCCGCGAACCTTCACCTGGTCGTCGGCGCGGCCGAGGTATTCCAGTTCACCGTTGCGGTTCCAGCGGGCAACGTCACCGGTGCGGTATAGCAACGCCCCGTCGGAGCCATACGGATTCGCGACGAACCGCGCCGCCGTCAGCGCTGGCTGACCAAGATAGCCGCGAGCCAATTGCTCACCGGCTACATAGATTTCGCCGGGAACTCCGACTGGAACCGGACGCATACGCAGGTCGAGCACAAATACCCGCATACCTGAGATTGCACTGCCGACGATGCTGCTGGTTGCCGAGGCCGCGGTGTCACCGTCGAGCTCACGATGTGAAACGTGAACTGTCGTCTCAGTGATTCCGTACATGTTGACCAGCTGTGGCGCCGTGTCCGGATGCCTGTCGTACCAGCTGTTGAGTCGACGCAACTCGAGCGCTTCGCCACCGAACACCACGTGACGCAAGGCGAGTGGAGCCGCCGACGGATCGGCGTACCGGTCGACGTCGGCGAGCTGATAGAACGCCGATGGCGTCTGATTGAGCACCGTAACACGTTCTCTGCGAAGCAGTTCCAAGAACTGCTCCGGTGAGCGCGACGTGAAGTAGTCGACGACGACGAGCGTCCCGCCGTAGAGCAACGGGCCCCACAGCTCCCACACGGAGAAGTCGAACGCGTACGAGTGGAACATCGTCCATACGTCGGAATTGTCGAAACCGAAAGAGGCTTCGGTGTTTCCGAAAAGCTTCACGACGTTGCGGTGCGGAATCAGCACGCCCTTGGGGCGCCCTGTCGATCCCGACGTGTAGATGACGTATGCGGTGTTCGACGGCGTCAGCAGGGCCGGCCGTTCGTCGTCGCCGATCGTGTGACCCGCGACAGCGGCCAAGTCGAGTTGGTCGATCTCGAGGACGGCCAAGTCGGCCGGCAATTCGATCTCGCGATCCGACGCGCTGATGATGCATACCGGCGCGGCGTCGGACAGCATGTACTCGATCCGCTCGGCCGGGTACGTCGGATCGACCGGCAGATAGCCACCTCCGGCCTTCACCGTCGCCAGCAGAGCAACCACGAGCTCCAAAGACCTCGGTAGCGCAACTGCGACAAGGGATTCCGGTCCCACTCCGGCTTCGATCAGAATTCGACCGAGCCGGTTGGCGCGCTCGTCGAGTTCGCGATAGGTCAGGGCGTTGCTACCGAATCGAACGGCGACGCCATCCGCGTGCTCGGCAACGATGGCGTCGAACAGGGCAACGAGTGTGGTCTCGACGCCCATGTCGGCACCCGAGGAATTCCACTCTTCGAGCACCCGGCTACGTTCGGCCGAATCAAGCACCTCGACATCGCCGACCGCAATGCTCGGAGATTCGGCGACTCCTTGCAGAATTCGCACAAACCGCTGCGCGAACGACGACACTGTGTCGTGGTCGAAAAGGTCCGTCGCGAAGGACACTACCGCGGTGATTCCGCTTGGCTTGCCACCGTTTTCGCGTTGCTCGGTGAGTGTCCACTGCAGATCGAACTTCGCGATGTCGACGTCGAGCTCGCTGGCTTCGACCGTGATGTGCGGCAGCTCGAGCGCTGCTTGCGACATTTGCTGGAACGAGAGCATCACCTGGAAGATCGGGTGCCGGGCCTGGGATCGCGCTGGATTGAGCACCTCGACCAGCCGTTCGAACGGCACGTCTGCGTGCCCGAAGGCCGCCAAGTCGGTATCCCGGGTTCGTGCCAGCAGGTCCGCGAAACTCTCGTGGCTGTCCACGTCGGTACGCAGCACGAGGGTATTGACGAACATGCCGATGAGGTCGTCCAGAGCCTGCTCGCCGCGACCTGCAATCGGCGTGCCGATCACGATGTCGTCGGTCCCACTCAATCGCGACAGCAGCACCGCGAGTGCGCCATGGATCACCATGAAGAGGCTGACACCGTTGGCACGCGCGAGCGCGGTCAGCTGTAGGTGCAACTGGGTGTCGATGTCGAACTCGACCCGGTCGCCGCGGAACGTCTGAACCGCGGGGCGAGGGCGATCCGACGGAAGGTCGAGTTGATCCGGCAGACCACCGAGAGTGTTCACCCAGTAGGCGATTTCCCGAGCTGCCATCGAATTCGGGTCGTCTTCGGAGCCGAGCAGTTCGCGTTGCCACAGGGTGAAATCGCGATACTGCACGAGCAGCGGATTCCAGGCAGGAGCCGAGCCGCTGGCCCGCGCGAGATATGCCGCGGCGGTGTCGCGAGCGAGCGGCCCGAACGAGAAGCCGTCCGCTGCAATGTGATGCACGACGAACGCGACCGCGTATTCGCCGGTCTCGATCTCGTACACCCGGACACGGATCGGCAGTTCACGGGACACGTCGAAACCCGTCGACGCGAATTCCGCAAGCGCCGCAGGCAGTTCCGCCTCGGCGATGGGCAGGACGTCGACTCCGAGATCCACTTCCGATGTCGGTACGACCTGCTGGAAACCGCCGTCGCTTCCCTCGGGGAACACGGTTCGCAGCGATTCCTGGCGATCGATGACATCCATTAGTGCAATACGCAGAGCCGCAACATCGACCTGTCCGCGCAGGCGGACCACGAACGGCAAGTTGTAGGTCGGCACCGAAGGGTCGAACTGGTTGAGGAACCACATCCGTTGCTGCGCCAACGACAGCGGTACCTGATCCGGACGGGGCCGCGTCACCAATGCCGGGCGCGTGACGTCGGTTGGCGTCGCGGACTCGGCGCGCGCAGCGAGCGCCGCTACCGTCGGTGTCTCGAACAGCGCGCGAACGCCCAACTGGATCCCGAAGGCGGCGCCGATCCGTGAAACGACCTGGGTCGCAACGAGCGAGTTGCCGCCGAGATCGAAGAAGTTGTCGTCGATGCCGACCCGCGCCTGCGACAGGACATCGCCGAAGATCCCGGCGACAATCTCCTCGCCATGATTTCGGGGCGCCCGAAAGAGGGCTGTATCGGAGCCGAATGACGGTTCTGGCAACGCTTTCCGGTCGAGCTTGCCGCTCGTGTTCAGCGGGAGCTCTGCGAGGACGACGATCGCGGCGGGCACCATGTAGCTCGGTAGCCGCTGAGCGACGAACCTCTGGAGCTCGGTCGGATCGGCACTGTGCCCCGGGGCGGGGACGATGTATGAGACCAACTGCTGACCGGTAGCGGTGTCCATCACCACGACCACGGCCTGACTGACGGCGGGATGCGCGAGCAAGCCAGTCTCGATCTCGCCCAATTCAATTCGTTGACCGCGGAACTTCACCTGGAAGTCCGTACGCCCGATGTACTCGAGCGTGCCGTCGGCACGCCAACGCACGAGGTCGCCCGTTCGGTACATCCGGGTGCCAACCTCGCCGAACGGGTCCGCAACGAAGCGGTCCGACGTGAGGTCCGCTCGACCGAGATACCCACGCGCCAATTGCCTTCCGGCAAGGTACAACTCACCAGACGCGGCTACTGCGGCCGGACGAAGTCGGGAGTCCAGAACGTAGGCACGGACGTTCCATTCCTGGATTCCGATAGGAACTGTGACGACGTCGGCGTCGCTTGTCTCCCAGTAGGTGGCGCTGACCGCTGCCTCGGTGGGTCCGTACAAGTTGTGCAGGCCGGCGTCGCTGATCCGGCGGAAGCCCGCTGCCGTCTCGGGCGGCAACGCCTCGCCGATGACAAAGACGTGGCGCAACGTCCGGCACTGATCAGCTGAGGCCTGTGCCACGAAGACGGTCAGCATCGACGGGACGAAATCTGTGACGGTGACGCCGAACTTCTCGATTGCCGCAGCGACGTAAGCCGGGTCGCGATGACCGTCCGGTGTCGCGATAACGAGCTTCGCACCCACGAGCAACGGCATGAAGTAGCCCCACAACGACACGTCGAATGTCGTTGCGGTCTTTTGCAAGTACACGTCGGACGAGTCGAGCTGGTACTCGGCCTGCATCCACACGAGTTGGTTGACGATCGCACGGTGCGTGACAGCGACGCCCTTGGGACGGCCGGTCGAACCCGACGTGTAGATGACGTAGGCCGTGTTGGCCGGGACGAGTGGTGCGAGGCGATCGGCAGGGGTGATCGGCGCAGTGTCGTAGCCGGACAGATCGAGAGTGTCGATCTGCAGGATTGCGACACCCGCGGGCAGGTCGACATCATCGCTCGATGTCGTCAGCACACAGATCGGCGAGGAGCTGTCGATGATGTACGCGGTCCGCTCCGCAGGATGATCCGGATCGATCGGCACGTACGCGCCGCCGGCCTTCAGGACCGCCTGAATACCGATGACAAGTTCCAGAGACCGACGCATACCAAGGGCGACAAGCGATTCCGGTCCGACACCTGTGGCGATAAGGTACCGAGCCAACGTGTTCACACGGTGATCGAACTCCGCGTAGGTAAGTACGACATCCTCGAACGCGAGCGCGACATCGGCCGGACTTGCGAGGACCTGCTCGTTGAGCAGGTCGACAAGTGTGGTGTCCGGGACCTCGTGGCTCGTCTCGTTCCAGCCTTCTACCGAGAGTGCGCGTTCGTCACTGGTGATGACGTGCAACGACCACACGGTGTCTGCCACGTCGGCAGCGAGGAACCGTTCGAAGAAGTGCAGGAACCGCGCGTGATGAAGCTGGGCCTCGTTTTCGGTGTAAAGGTTCGGGTTCGTCTCGAAGTCGATGTGGTCGCGTCCGCCTGCGACCGACTGGTAGAAGTTGACGCCGAGATCTTCGATGCTGCCGGTCGAGAGAACATTCAACTGGCCGCTCATCGGACCGAGGGTGATCTCGCTGTGGAACAGCATGATGTTCACCCAGGGGCCGAAGAACTCCTTGGTGTTGTTCTGCGAAGACGAATCACGCCGGATGTCCTCGTGGCGATACTTCTGGTGACGCAGCGCACCGGACACTTCGATACCGACCGACTTGATCAGTTCGGCAACAGTAGTGTCGTGCCCGATTTGCAAACGCAAGGGCACGACATTGGAGACCATGCCGCCCGAGCGTCGCATCACGGCGGTGGTTCGCGCGGTGACCGGGAGGCTGAGGATGACGTCTTCGCTGCCGGTGATCTGCGCCAGGTACGCAGCGAAGCCGGCGAGCAGCATTCCAGCGGGCGTCGAGTCGTGTTTGGCGACCGACGCGTCGAGCAACGCGGACTGATCGGCGGTCAGCTCGCCGCTGGCAATGCCGTTGATCGCGGTGGGAGCAGCAGTTCGTCCGGTGAGGCTCGTGCCTTCCTCGAGGCCCTCGACTCGGTCGGCCCAGTAGGCCTTGTCGGTCTCGAATCGGGTGCTCTCGCGGTAGGCAACCTCGCTGTCGTACAGCGCGCGGAGCTCACCCGCCCGCGCAGGAGCGAGTTCGACGCCCTCGACCTCGGCGGTGTATCGCTCGGCGACACGAGTCATGAACGTCATCGCACCGAAACCGTCGAGAGCGATGTGGTGGACCCGGGAGTACCAGTAGTAGCGATCGTCGGCGAGCTGCAAGGCGGCGGCCCGAATGAGCCGGTCGTTCACGAGGTCGATCGGCTTGCTGTACTCGGCACGCATCCACTCAGCGGCAGCCGCTTCCGGATCCTCGGTCTCGCGAAGGTCCAGATAGGTCAACGGTGCTTCGAGCGTCAGGTCGACAGCCTGGTAAGGCTCAGCATCGTGTTCGAAGATCCGTAGAAATCCCGAACCTAGTTCGGCCGCGGCATCGGCGCTCGCACTCCGAAGGACATCGACATTCAATTCACCGCGAAGGTCGACATACTGCGCAATGTTGATGGGCACCTCAGGATCGAGGTGCTGTGCGTACCACATTCCGAGCTGGGCGGGCGACAGCGGAAAAGTTTCCAGTGCATGCTGATCAGCATCTCGAGCAGACTCATCGAGTCCGTCGAAATCTAGCTCGTCCAACCGTAACCTCGTTTCCGGAACACTTAACGCTCCCCAACCGCTCCCGGCCACCACGCGCAACAGTCGATTCGTTGCTACAGGGCATTCAGGTCACGTGCAAATCCAATCAAGCAAAATGTCGCTAAAGGCCATTGAACATATCTAAGGGCTTGGCCCTCGCCGTTACATCGAGAAGACCGGCTGACATGGGGCGGCAGGTAGGTGTCCTGGGCTCACAGTCCACCAATGCAGAGCACTCGGACAACGCACGCCGACACCAAGATCGACAACTTTTCGTTCCGGCGGAAGTTCACCGATCTAATCTACCGCCCAGTTGGGTAACCGGGCCAAAATAGCCGGTGAGGGGGGTGTCTATTGCCCCAGGATCTGCGCAATGACTCGCTTGGCCTTGGTCAACGCGGTGGCGTCGCCCAGCTGCAAACCCGTATATTTGCGGCCGCCAGGACCGCGTCGATCTGGAAGACCAGCAGCTCAGGGTCCGCGCCGACCAGCTCACCCCCATCCTGAGCGTGAGCGACGTCACGATCTTTGTCACGCATCATCGGCCTCGATCACAGCAATCGTCTTGGCAAGAACATCAGCGAACAACGCCGCAAGTCCACTCGCACCGAGCGCCGGCAATATTCCCGGGACAAGGCCCGACACCACAACAGACAGCAACGCCT
>JBBSKP010000218.1:0-7884 GCA_038256175.1 Mycobacteriales bacterium | reverse complement strand
CCGATGCCTCGGTGGCGGTGTCGTTGTCGTCGGCCATGATGCGCGGCACAACTCGGCGGATTTCGCAACTGCAGCCGCCGAAGTTCTTGCTGCCGATGGCTTTTCGGTGACGCTACTGCCGGGACCGTTGCCGACGCCGATTACGGCCTTCGCCGTGCGTGCACTGGATGCCGTTGCGGGCGTGCAGATCACCGCGTCGCACAATCCGGCGGGCGACAACGGCTACAAGGTCTTCGTCTCGGGTGGTGCGCAATTGATCGCGCCGGCCGATCGCGAGATCGAAGCGGCCATCTCCCGGATCGAATCCGCCGATACCGTTCCACGAACGCCGGTTTCACCCGTAGACGACGAGCTGGTGCGCCGCTACCTTGCCCGCGTGACGACCCTGCCACATGGGCAACACCGTGACATTCGCATCGCACTGACAGCACTCCATGGCGTCGGCGGTGCTACGGCGTTGGCCGCGTTGCAGGGCGCGGGGTTCGACGACATCCATGTTGTCGCAGAACAATTCGAACCCGATCCGGACTTCCCGACAGTCGAGTTCCCGAACCCGGAGGAACCCGGCGCGAGCGATCGACTCCTCGAACTGGCCGACCGAGTGCACGCGGACTTGGCCATTGCCCTCGACCCGGACGCCGATCGCTGTGCTGTCGGCGTGCGCGGGCCCGACGGCTGGCGAATGCTGCGCGGCGATGAAACCGGTGTACTGCTAGGCGATTACGTGCTCGCGAGAGCGAACGTCGGATCATTGGTCGCGAGCACGGTCGTCTCGTCACGACTGCTCGCCAAGCTTGCCGCTGCGCGTGGTGCCCGCCATGTCGAGACGCTCACCGGCTTCAAATGGCTGGTTCGAGCAGGCGACGGGCTCGTCTACGCCTACGAGGAAGCGATCGGACATTGTGTCGACCCAACTTTCGTCCGCGACAAAGACGGCATTTCCGCAGCGGTGCTGATAGCGGATCTCGCAGCGGAGGTGAAGTCCGCTGACCGCAGCCTGCTCGACATTCTCGATGTGTACGCCGTGGAGTTCGGCCTGCACCTCGGCGGCCAGGTTGCGCGCCGAGTCGACGACCCGGCCGACATCGCGGCGACGATGACGAAACTGCGTGCAGCACCACCCGACTCGCTTGCGGGCGAAGCCGTCGAAGTCACTGACCTGCTCGAGCGGCGCGGCCAGCTGCGTACCGATGCTGTCATCCTCGAGGCCGCACACTCGCGGATCGTGGTGCGACCGTCGGGGACCGAACCGAAGCTCAAGTGCTACCTGGAAGTTGCCGAACCGGTGGACGACCACGACGACCTCGACCGCGCCCGAACGGCGGCCACGTCCAGGCTCGACGAACTCCGGGCGTTCTGCGAACGGATCTGAGGCCCAGGTTCTACCGCGGTCCGAACTGCCGATCGCCCGCATCGCCCAGTCCCGGCACGATGTAGGCGTTCTCGTTGAGTCCTGTGTCGATGCTTGCGGTAACCAGCCGAACCGGAAACCCCGACTCGGCAAGCGCAGTGACACCTTCCGGTGCTGCGACGACGCATACCGCCGTGATGTCGGTCGCGCCGCGAGCAACCAACAGTTCGATGGTCTGCCGCATCGACCCACCGGTCGCAAGCATCGGGTCGAGTACGTAGACAGGCACGCCGGCGAGGTCGTCCGGCAGCGACTCCATATACGGAACGGCTTCGTGAGTTTCCTCGTCGCGAGCCATCCCGACGAAACCGACTCGCGACTGCGGTACGAGCGCACTCGCCTGGTCCACCATCCCGAGGCCTGCACGCAGCACCGGCACCAGCAGCGGCGGGTTCGCGAGGCGGACGCCCCGCGTGATCGCGACCGGTGTCTGGATGTCGAACTCGGTTACCGGGGCCTCCCGCAGCGCCTCGTAGATCAGAATGTGCGTCAATTCCCTGAGCGCACTTCGGAAAACGGCGTTATCGGAGCGTTCGTCACGCATCGCGGTGAGCAATGCGGCTGCGAGCGGATGGTCGACGACGTGGGTGCGCATGTACGAACAATAATTTCCCTCGACGGGGATGGAACCGAATCGGCATTGGCGGCGTCCAATATTGTGAACGGACCAATAACTACCGGGGGGAAGTTGCGTGACTGAATTCTCCGCAGATACCGCTGGCATAGCCGCATACGGGGCTACGGCGGCGACCATGGCGACCGAACTTGCGACTGCGTCTGCAGGTGCGGCCGCAGCGGGTCCAGTACTACTCGGCCCGGTGTTCGGGCTGATCGGTGGCGATTTCGTTGCGGCGTTTGCCACCGCTCATACCGCTCACGTCGCCTCGATCGCACAGCTGTCCGGAGTACTCGGCAGCATGAGCGCTGCCGCGGCCGCATCGGCAGGTACCTATGAAGGCACCGACGCGGCGAACGCGGCCGGCCTCGGCGTTGCCGGCTCAGGGTTGGGGGCGTAGCACGTGATCGACATCGAAGCCCTCGCACGACCCATCGCCCAACTGCTGACCAGCTTCGGCTCCGGAGTCCTGCCGTCAGGCAGCCCTGCCGACGCGCTACGGCTCTCCTCGGCAGCCATCGACTCCACGCATTCCCTCGGCAGGTCCGGGATCAGCGAACTCGGCGCCGCATGGTCGGGCGGTGCATCCGACGCCGCGGTCGCGAAAGCGACGGCTGCGCAGGGTTCGGCAGTCGACATCTCCGATCGCGGCAATTCGATCGCCGACGTGGTCGGTCAAGCCTCGGCAGATGTCAATGCCGGGATGGTCGAGTTGGAAGGAATCCTGCAGTCGTTCATCTCGATCGCGATTGCCGCTGGACCCGCGCTGGTCACCCCACCCGGTCAGATGATGATCATCGGCGCGGCCATCGAGCATCTCGGGCGCGCATTGGCCGTTGTCGCAAAGGTTCGTGCACAACTGACCACGCACACCGCGGCCATGACCGAGCTGACCCCGCAGGCGCAGGTGCCTACGGAAGCACGCCCAGCATCGACGACACCTGCCAGCTTCGGCGGACCTTCGACCCAAGCGGCGAGCTCCAGCGCTCCCGCGAACTTCATGAGTGGTGTGAGCCAATCGTCGGGATCGGGGCTATGTTTGATGTCGCCGGTCTCCAGCATGGCCAGCTCGGGCGCACCGCGTAGTAACTCAAGCGCCAGCGGGGCAACTCGGCCAGGCGCAGGTGCCGGCGAACACATGCTCAACGGCGAAGGTGTGAAGGTCACGTTGCCCGACGGCAGTACCGCCGTCGCGCCCAACGAGAAGGCCGCAACCGCCGTGCGCGCGGCGCTCACGCAGCAGGGTGTTCCGTATGTCTGGGGCGGTACCAGCCCCGGCGAAGGCCTCGACTGCAGCGGTCTGACCAAATACGCCTACGGCGAGGCGGGCGTGGAACTGCCTCGGTTGGCGCAGGAGCAGGGTTCCGGCCACACCGCCGTGGATTCCGGCGACCTGATGCCAGGCGACCTTGCGGTCTGGGACGGTCACGTCGCGATGGTGATCGGCAACGGCCAGCTTGTGGAGGCCGGAGATCCCGTCCAGGTCGGTCCGATCCGAACAAGTAATAGCGGTATGGAGTTCTACGGCTTCTACAGGCCCACAGAATGAGCGAACAGCACCAGGGAGCTGAAGTGATTCCCAACGTCACCGTGGTGACCAGTACCAACCGAGCAGGCACGATTGCGGTTCGGGCCACCGACCAGGGCCTGCCCGTCGACATCAAGATCGACAGGCGCGAGTTGCGTTACGGCGCGCAGCCGCTCGCGGACGAGATTCTCCGGTTGTGCAAACAAGCCGCTCTCGAGGCCGGCGCCCGCCGACGCGAGTTACTCGCCACCGAAGGCGTACCTGCCGACGTGCTTGACCGCCTCGGCCTGCCGAAGCGCGAAGCTGTTGCCATCCAGCAATTCGCAGCCGAGGAAGAAGAAACCGCCCCTACGTCTTGGATGCGACCGGTATGAGTGCAGAGATGGACGCCCTGGTGAACCAGGCGACGGAAAAGCTCGAGCACCTCGAGGAGGCGCTCGACTCGCTGCAGAAGGTCCGGGCACGGCACTCGACAGACGACGGTACGGTCACGGCCGAGGTCGACGGAAACGGTGCGCTTGTCGGGCTCTGGCTCGACGAGTCGATAACGGAGAAGGCCGCAAAGGACGTCGGTGAGCTCATTACCGCAGCCAGCCAGCAAGCGGCGCAACTTGCGGCCGAAAAGCGCGCAGAGGTGTTGGACCGGCTGAACGCGGCGTTCTGAGTGTCGATAGGCTTCCGGCCATGGCATCTGGTGACATCGTCCCGATCGAACTCGGTCTGACCGACGGAGATCTCGTTACACTCTGGGCGCCCCGCTGGCGCGAGGGTGATGACGAGTGGGAAGCATTCCTCGGTCACGACGATGCGCTGTACGGATTCGGGTCCATCGCCGAACTGGCTGGGTTCATCCGTACCGATCACGACAACGACCTGATCGAGCATCCCGCGTGGTCTGTCGTCTCCGCTCTGTCGGCAGTCGAACTGGAGCCGGAGGAGCAGCATTGCTTCGATCTGGTCGGCGTGCCCGAGCTTGCAGCGAGCGATCCTGACGCCGATGTTGTCGCCGAACTCGAAGACACTCTCGAGATGGTGCGCACGATCGGCGAGGTGTGCGAGCTCGAGACCGTCATGAAGTTCTTCAGCAGCCATCCGATCCTCGGAGCGCTGCCGGGCGGCGTCAATGCCTTCGCCGGACGCGAGGGTGAGACGCTGTGGGACAAGGTCGGCGCCGCCGTTGCGAAGGACTGGGACAAAGTGCTCGATGCCATCGACACTGTCGTCTCCGTCCCCGATGTCGACGCGACGGCGGTCGCGGTCGCCGAAGCAGAGCTGCTCGCCGCTGACGAGAACACAGTCGACGCCGACGATGCGTCCGACGAAGCCGACGACGAGACCGAGTTCGAGACGGTGAACTTCGACGAAGAACCGGAAGAGGACGACGCCGAGGACGACTCGTTCTGGCACGCGGTCGGGATCGACCCCGTCAAGATCATCGCTTCCGACGGCACGTACTTCACTCTGCGGTGCTATCTCGACGACGATCCGATCTTCCTCGGAACCAACGGTGCGATCACGGTCTTCACCTCCGAGCGGGCGTTGTCACGCAATCTTGCCGACGACCATGAGCACGACCTCGCAAAGGTCAGCACGTACTCCGAGGTGCAGACCGCCGCGACGGACGGTTCGCTCGAGGTCGAAGTGACCGACGAAAATGTCTATGTCCTGACCGGTTTGGCGGATGATCTGGCGTCGGGACCGACCGCCGTCGATGCCGAGCAGCTCGACCTCGTCGTCGAATTGTTCACCGATGCAGCCGATTACGCCGACGACGATTCGGTCGAGCGGGCATTGGCGCCGTCGACTCCGCTGGGCTGGTACGTGTCGTACGTGCTGAATCCCGATCCGACGCGCATGGCACCCAGCCCGCCGTTCGCCGCAGAAGCCGAGGCGTGGCGAGTGCTGGAGCGCGAATTCGAGACACGCCTCCGCAAGGGCTGACCGACGCTAGCCGATCAGCACCGCGAAGCCGGGTTTGATCACGTCGTCGATCAGGCGTAGTCGTTCCGGGAAGCGTATGAAGGACGACTTCATCGCGTTGATGGTGAACCGTTCGAGATCGCTCCAGCCGTACCCGAAGGTCTCGACGAGTTTGAGCATCTCCATGCTCATCGTGGTGTCGCTCATCAACCGGTTGTCGGTGTTGACCGTCACCCGGAAACGGAGCCGCGCCAGCAGGGCGAACGGGTGCTCGGCCAGCGACGGCACCGCGCCCGTCTGCACGTTCGACGAGGGGCACAGCTCGAGCGGAATGCGTTTGTCTCGAACATAACTCGCGACAAGGCCCAGCTCCGCATCGCCGTCTGCTGCGACCTCGATGTCATCGGTGATCCGAACGCCGTGCCCTAGCCTGTCGGTTCCGCAGAAGGCAACCGCCTCGTGAATCGACGGCAACCCGAATGCCTCGCCTGCGTGAATCGTGAAGCGCGCGTTGTTCGCCCGCATGTATTCGAACGCATCGAGGTGCCGGCTCGGCGGATATCCCGCCTCGGCGCCGGCGATGTCGAAACCGACGACATCACGGTCCCTGAATCGCACTGCAAGTTCGGCGATCTCACGGGATCGCGCCGCATGCCGCATCGCGGTGAGCAGGCACACGACGCGGATACGCCGACCCGACGCCTCGACCGCGGCTTGCCCCTGCCTGAACCCTTCCATCGTGTGCTCGACAACCTCGTCGAGCGTGAGCCCCGCCTCGAGATGCTGTTCGGGTGCGAACCTGATCTCCGCGTACACGACACCGTCGTCTGCGAGATCCTCGGCGCACTCACGGGCCACCCGAACCAGGCTCGCCGGAGTTTGCATGACCGCCACCGTGTGCTCGAAGGTCTCGAGGTACTTCACAAGAGACCCACTATTGGCCGCGTCGACAAACCAGGTGCCGAGCGCCGCCGCATCGGTGGCGGGCAGTCGGTCGTAGCCACACTCGGCTGCCAGCTCGATAATGGTCGACGGCCGCAATCCGCCGTCGAGATGATCGTGCAGCAACGCCTTGGGCGCACGACGAATGGCGGACAGTGTCAGCGGCATCGGCCCCGCCAGATTCATAGGTTGACCGTAGCCCTAGCCGATCCGATCGATCACGAGCGGCTGAGAAATTGGGGACTCGACCGGCGTGTCCCCGATTTCCCAGCCGCCCGCCAATGCGGCGAGCGCTCCAACGAACGCGTCAGGTGTGTCGGTGTGCAGCGTGAGCAACGGCTGGCCGGCGTGGACGGCGTCGCCAGGCTTCGCATGCATCTCGATTCCCGCGCCGAATTGCACTGCGTCCCCCTGCCGTGCACGGCCGGCGCCGAGCCGTCTCGCCGCGACACCGACCGACATCGCGTCCAGGCGCGTCAGGACGCCTGACGAGGTTGCCGTGACAATCTCCGTATGCGTTGCCGTCGGTAGCGGTGCGTGCGGGTCACCACCTTGAGCTGCGATCATTGCGCGCCAACGATCCATCGCCGTGCCATCGGCGAGCCGATCCGCGGGGTCGATATCGTGAATGCCAGCCGCTCCCAGCATCTCCCGCGCCAGGTGGACAGTGAGATCCACCACATCGGTGGGCCCGCCACCGGCAAGAACTTCCACCGATTCGGCCACCTCCAGCGCGTTGCCTGCAGTCCGGCCGAGCGGCGACTCCATTGCCGTCAACAGCGCGACGGTGGGCAGCCCGGCGTCTTTGCCCAGTTCGACCATCGCGGTGGCGAGCGCGCGGGCGCCGTCGAGCTCCTTCATGAACGCACCGCTGCCGACTTTCACATCGAGAACCAGCGCCCCTGTGCCTTCGGCAATCTTCTTGCTCATGATCGAACTGGCAAGCAGCGGTATGGATTCCACAGTCCCGGTGACATCACGCAACGCGTAGAGCTTCTTGTCGGCCGGGGCCAGATTCGCGCCAGCCGCGCAAATGACCGCCCCCACAGCGGGATCGGCGAGAATTTCGCGCATCTGCGCCGCGGTCAGCTCCGCTTGCCAACCGGGAATCGACTCGAGTTTGTCGAGCGTTCCCCCGGTGTGTCCCAGCGCACGGCCCGAAAGTTGCGGCACGGCAACGCCGCACGCCGCAACCAGAGGCGCGAGCGGGAGAGTGATCTTGTCCCCGACACCGCCTGTCGAATGCTTGTCGACGGTGGGCCGCGACAAGTCGGTGAAGTTCAGTCGCTGGCCGGAATCGATCATCGCTGCCGTCCACCGACTCAGTTCGGCCCGGGTCAGGCCGCGGAACAGGACAGCCATCAGCAGCGCCGACATCTGTTCGTCGGCCACGGCGCCACGGGTGAAGGCGTCGATGACCCAGTCGATCTCTGCAGCGCTCAGCTCGTGCCCATCACGCTTGCGCAT
>JBBSKP010000217.1:0-7932 GCA_038256175.1 Mycobacteriales bacterium | reverse complement strand
CAGCTCTTCGAACGTTCCGAGACTGCCGATCCGCGGTGGGGACCGGCGTTGTTTGAACTATCTCGATTTGCCTCCGATCGAGGCGACGCGACGCGGGCGATGTCGTTGTTGCAACGAGCTGGCCGTACCGACGATCCGATCTTTGCTGCCCTGCAGAACGGCACCGCGAGCACGGGGCCGACGACGGGTCGCAATGAGCGTTGCTGGTGCGGCTCGGGTCGCAAATACAAGGTGTGCCACCTAGGCAAGAACGAAGTTCCACTCGTTGATCGGGTGTGGTGGCTCTATCTGAAGGCGGGGCAGTTCGGCAGCGAACAGGAGTTCAGCGAAATTCGACTCAACCTCGCACTCATTCGAGCCGCCCATAACGAGTCGGAGAAGTCGTTGCTCGACGCAATCAATGACCCGTTCCTCGCCGATGTCACGCTCACCGAATGTGGCGTGTTCGAGACGTTCATCCAACGGCGTGGACATCTGCTGCCCGCCGACGAACTCCTGCTTGCGCAGCAATGGAATTTGCGCGAGCGGTCGGTGTACGAGGTCACGGCAGTTCTTCGCGGCTCCGGATTCAGCGCGCGTGATCTGCGGACGGGCGACCAGTTCGAGGTCACCGAACGGCTCGGCAGCACCCAGATGAAGGCCGGTGAAATGTACTGCTTGCGGTTGCTTCCGGTCGGCGACGAATGGCAGATCTTCGGCGGGATTGAGCCGGTTTCGTTGTCGCAACGGGTTCCCCTCATGAAGCTGTGCGACAACGGCGACGCTGAAGCGATCGTCGAATTGCTCAGTGCTCGCTTTGCGCCGACGAGGATGGCCACCGCCGAAGGTGACCCACTGGTGTTCTGCACCGCGGACTTCGACAAGACCCGCGCCGCGATCCGGAAGGAGCTTGACGCGAAGTTCGAGCGTTCGGGCGACGATCAGTGGTCCTGGCTTGATGGTGAGCGCGTGCTCGGGGCGTTGTTTCTTGACACTCGCACGAGGCGCCTGCGGCTCGAGTCGACGAGCGAGCGGCGCTTCGAGGAGTTACTCGATGTGGTCGCGGTGCTGGAGAACACAGGAAGACTGGCGCGCGATGAACGCAGACCTGCTGCGGAGGCGTTGGCCGCGCAACGGGACCAGCCCGAACCACTTCCCACCCAGCCGCCTCCACCCGAGCTGCTCGAGCTGATCGCGGCGAAAGTGGCTGAGTACGAGGCAAACTGGATCGACGAGGAGATTCCGGCGCTCGGCGGTTTCACCCCGCGCGCCGCCGTCGCCGATCCAACCATGCGCGATGATGTGATCCGACTCCTCGACAGCTTTCCGCCGGGCGATGATTCGACGCAGATGAGTGCGGTGCGGTTGCGTACGGCGCTTGGTCTGTAGCGAGATTGTGGACATGAGGGAGAACTGATCATCGACTGGAGGGTGCGTGACGTTCTCGACGCCGGCGGTGTGCGCACGGGTGCGATCTGCAGGGCGATCAGGTTATCGCGTTTGTCGCGACGGTACGGCGTCGCGCATGCGATCACGGCCTTCCTCGCTCCTGGCGGTGTGCGACGAGGACATCGGGCCGAACACCGAAGTCACCCATCTCAAGTCGACCTCGGCCTGTTTGCGTGTGGCCAGCTCACGCCCGAAGAGTTCGTCGGTCTTCGAAAGCACCAGCGTGTACGGGCGACCTTGCCGCCGGGTGATGTGACGGACCGGGAGTCCGGCCGCATCAATTTGCGAGTGGATGTGTCGCCGTCCGCGTTCGGCGAGCCGCCATTCATGGGTGCGCTCGGTTGACGAGGTTAAGAACGTTTCCAGCCTGGCGCAGTCGGCGCAGCCACACCCGGCCCAGGCGATTGTCCAATCGTCGTCGGCGCGCATCGGATTCGCGAGGATCCGGGTGAGCCGTTGGATGCAGTCCCCAGCGAGGGCGACGCTGGCAGCAGCCCACGGCGGTTGACAGGATCGCAGGGCGAGGACGACGAGATCGACGATGTCGTCTTCGCAAGTCCGCAGCGCTTTGACCACGATCGCGCCTACGTCGTCGGACGCTGCCTCCAGCACCTGGGCGAGGGGTTGCCCGAGTTCGAGAAAGCCGGCCTGCCGTTTTCCCGGGTGCTGTTGGCGCGCCAACGCGTCGATTCTGCTGGACAGCCATTGCCAAATTCGTCCGGACAGCTGGTCGGCGAACGACGCGGCGCCACGATCGTGAAGCGCACGACACAGCGGTGCCAGATTGTTGCCGGCCCAGCTCGTTCGATCCATTCCTGAGACTCTGCGCGGGGAGTCCCACGTGTCGAGGAGTTGGTCGGTCCACCGCTCTCCGTAGGTGCGGGCGAGGTTAGCCAGCGGTTCACCATGGTCGGGCGTGAGCATCTCCATGGTGAACGGTGCGAGTACCACCGCGGCCGCACGCGGAGCCTGCACGCCGGCAGCAGTTTGGAGAGCAGGTGTGAGTAGGTGCGCGCTGATACTTCGCCAGAACGGTTCCAGGGAATCAGCGTCTGCTCGGGCACCCTCCAGATCACCGGCATCGACCTTGTCAAGAATCGTTCGCAGTGCCCATTCCGAACCCGCTTCCGCGCGCGCCGCGAACGACTGCTCCTTTGGCCATACCACGACCGCCGCGCGGCGATACCACCGCTCGACGGTGTTTCCGTAGTTGCCCATGTAACCCTCGTATTCGGAGTCGTAAGGGGTCAGCAAGTGGGTCGGCGTGCCGGCACACACCTCGTGGTCGCCCAGGGACAGAGTGATTGCCTCGGTGACGCCGCTGTTTGGATCGATCCACCAACCGAGGCCGATCTCGTCTTCGATCAGGTCACCCAGTTCGTAGTCGTCGTCGCGGTAGGCGCCGGTCGGCACGGCGTCCCAGGTCTCTCTGATTTCGGCCAGTGCGAGTACGCTCTCGCACCCGGCCAGTGCAGCGGCCTCGCGTAGGACCGCAACGCGTACGGAGTCAGCACCTTTCATAAGGTGGGACGTAAGACCGGCCTCGGTGTACTCGCGGTCGAGCAGGAACGCAAGGCGCCTTGGCTTGCCGAGATCTGCGCCGCTGTACTGGCTGGTTGCTGGCGTCGAGAAGTGTTGAGTGAGGAGTGCGGCGGCCCGCTCGGCTGGATCGGCATCCACTGCCGGTGGCTGGCTATCGAGCATCAGATTGAAGGTCAATGCGATCCGGTAGCCCGACCGCACAGGTTTGACCTCGTGCCGACAGTCGGCATAGAAAGCGACCAAGACAAGGTCTTCACGTGAGCCGCCATAGGTGCGTTCCGTACCGCCGTCGTGGACGACAAGTTGGCCACCGGCGTGGACCGACGGAAGCATGACGACCAGCGTGGCGACCATGTAGTCGTGCTTCTCGGAATCCTGGTGCGGGAGGAAGAACTGCCCCTTGCCGTACACGAGCAGTGAGTGCATCTCGGCGTGTAGTCGTGCGTCATGGGGCAGTCCGAGGTTGTCACGGAACTCCTCCAGCGCGCTCTCAAACTGCTCGTCAAGCGACACGGTGACCTGATCTGGCGTCAGCTCCCACGTGTCGCGAACGGAGGTGTCGCTCAGGGTTTCAGTTCCACGACCGAACTGGGCGGGCGACGCCACCGACATCAACTGTTTGGCCTCGGACGCCCGGATGGGGAGCGCCATGCTGCCGATGCCGGCCACGCGAAGCTGCAGAGCGTCAGGCGGGAGTCTGACCGCGTAGCTGTCGGATTTGGTTGCCTGAGCCGCCGCGAGGACCTGCGCCAGCTCGTGCCGAGCTGAGTTCGTCATGGAGGCACCATACGTGCCTGTTGAGATGGTCTGCGGTTTCTAAAGGGACCACGAAGCATCGTGGAAACCGCCGAAGACGAAGACCTCTGTCGGAACGTCGGGTCACCATAGGGCTCCGTCGGGTCACCACACTTCGTTCGCCTACCGGGCATCGAGGATGTCGAGGAAGCCGCTTACCGCTTCCCACAGCGCGTTCTCGGGATATCGTCCACTACCTCGATGGTCTGCGCGCCAGTTGCGTTCCCAGTAGGAGTCGCAGACCGCCCGTAGATGGGAGAGAGCGGAAGCCACGTCCTCGTCCTCGTCGGACTGCACGTCGATGACGGGCTGAAGTTCGGAGAACTGCCGCGCGGCAAGGGCGTTCAGGGCGGCATCGTCAGGCCCGTCGATCGACCAGAAACGCACTGGCCCGCGGATGATGTGATTAGCGACCGAATGTTCCCGAGACCGCCATGAGCAGTTGAATCCGCCCTTGTCGAGCCGCAGCCTGTCGATCAGCCATGCAGCACCTCGCGGTTGCACGCCCCAAGACACCTCAGACGCGGGCAAGCTGACGACGAGTGCGACATCGATCCAGTCGAGAGAATCAGCGCCCCGCAGGACATCCCCAAATACGTACGCTTCGAGGAGAAACGGTTCCTCGATCCAATTCGTCGATTCGCACGCGTCCGCGAGTGCACGCAGCTTCTGGACAGCCCGTTGGTACCGCATGCCCCCATGATCGCAGGACGATACGGGCAGGTGGGCCGTCCGCTCAGGAATCTTTGATGCGGAGCCCGAGCCGACGTTCGATCACAGCGAGGGTCGTCCCGGGGAAGTGCGGCCACCTCTTGATTTGCCGAGCCGAGCGACTGTTCGAGATCACTCGCAAGGCGTCTGGCTCTTGTCGCCAGAGCCGCGACACTGTCGGGTTCGATGCTGAAATCCGTCACAGTGGATTGAACGGAGCGAACGGACGATCGGTTCCCTCTACGTCGGCCCACAAAAGTCGGCCCCAACGAAACGGCACTGCGTTTCTTGCGCGTCGAGCGGGCAGTTCAAGGCGTGGTCGAGCCCGGCGGTTTGACCTCGGCGGACGGCATCGCCAACATCCGAGTGTCGTCCGAGAGTCCGGCCGCCAATAAGCCTGCAGCAGCGAGATCGAGGACTGTGGTGACGCGGACGTGACTGCGTCCGAGTCAGTGGGGCTGGCGGCGAGCCCGGTCTCGATGCATAATCTCTGACCGCGTGGACCTGCGGCGACGAGGTCTACTTCGCGGTCCCCATCTTGGCACTTCGCAGATGCCCGACACGACTCTCGGTGGCCTGGGCCGAGCAACCCGTGACCCCCGGCAACTTGTCGGCGATGCAGACTACAGTCGAATGCATGTTCGATCGGCGCTGATGTCGTCGGACAATCCGTAGCAGTTCAACGGCGGCTTTCAGCTCCAGCCCAACAGATGACACCAAGAGGCAACCATGGGATACACGACTGACTTCATCGGGTCGATCAAGGTCGAGCCACCACTCAACCAAGCCGAGCGCAACTGGATCGAGCGCTTCAGTAACACCCGTCACGACGACCGATCACTTGGCCAGCCGGGCATATGGTGCCAATGGGTTTCGAATGACGAGGGGTCAGCCATCGTCTGGAACGGACACGAGAAGTTCTACCGCTCGTCGGCATGGATGCAGTTCCTCATCGACACGTACCTGGCGCCGCACGCGACCGCGTCTTACCTGGAGCAGGTCAAGCGGATTCCGTTCCGTAACTTCACGTTCGACCATCAATTGAGCGGCCGCATCGAGGCGACGGGTCAGGATGGCGCGAAGTGGAGCATCTCCGTCGAGAACAACGTGGTGGCCACGACGGAGATCAGTGGGCCGCTCCCTGTCGAATGGACACTCTTCATCATGGAGCGGGGTCGATATCTCGACCTGGACCACGAGTACGACGCCGCGTTTGACCTTGGTATGAACCAGGTCTCGAACATCCGGCAGGCGGACCCGAGGTTGGCACCGATGATCATCGAGGCGTGTCGACAGGAGCCCGGTGTCGGCGTGGACTGCACGAGCGATCCACTCTGCATAACCAAACCGGTGATTGGTCTGAGAGTCACGTTAAGCGAAGACGTGATACGCGTCAGCCTCGACGCAGCGATCGCCACTTCTCGTGCTGACCATGCGTTCGGCGAAGCGCGCCGAATCGCAACTCTGATCGCACGCGAGCTGAACTGGATTGTTTACGACCCCTCTCAGCGGATCGCACTTCGTCCTGGGCCCGCCTACCTCCGCCGCGCGATCAGGCGCACCTGCGGATTCCTCGACGAACCCGACGGCACCACGATGTGGTCGGCGGTTTGACCCATGCCCGCCCCAGACTTCGACGAAAGGAGGCGTAGTGGTGCGAGGGGATAAACTCTCGGGTCGTGGGCGAGATGCATCCTGTTGCGAAGGCTGGCATGCGGCTGATGGCCAAGGCCGAGGCCTGGCGCTTCCGTCGTTCCAAAGGGCGCGCGAAATTCAGGGGCCAGGAGCAGATCCTGCTCACCACACTCGGCCGCAAGACAGGCAAAGAGCGGACGAACCCGCTGTTCTTCAACCGGAACGGCGACAGAATCGTCGTCATCGCCTCCTTCGCCGGCAATGCAACCGATCCCGCGTGGTTCCTCAACATGCGAGAACGGGGCGAGGCCTGGGTGGAACTCGGACGCGAGAAATTCCGCGTCACGCCTCGGATTCTGGAAGGCGAGGAGCGCGAGCGCAATTGGCACGCGATGGCGGCGTTCTGGCCCGACTACGACACGTACTCGACGAAGACGGACCGGGTCATTCCCGTTGTGACGCTCGAGCGGGTATAGCTGAAAGCTTCATATCGGCGACGGGTCGTTGTCGTTCCACCGGAAGAACTATTCGTGCATCCGCACGACCTTCCCCACTTCGACTGTCCGAGAAGAATTCTCGTCGTTGGGTCCTTGATCCAGGTAGTGCGCGTCGGTGGGCATCCGGCACCATTCCAATGGGCGTTCGGCGCTGAGTCCGGCCCAGAGGTGGCGGTGATCGTCGAGGTGTCGTGGGCGGCCGTCATCAGGAAGATCATGTGGTTGACGACATCGGTGTCGGAGAACCGTTTACCGTCCTCATCGGTCGCGTCGCAGAGGATGGAAAACAAGTCGGCACCGTCGCCGCTAGGTTTGACCGAGAGCGCGTCGGAGAAACACTGCTGCAGCACTTTTCGTCCGCTGGGCCCTCTCGCCCAGCGCCCGCCCGGTACGGGATAGCACACCATCACGGTGCCGCTCGGCGTACCCATGAATGATGTCGTCGCAACATCGAGGGCCAGGTGCTTGAGGGACCAGCAGAGCCTCGGGTTGGACTTCCCCGACCAAGCCGCCACTCCGTCCCGCACGGCCGGACCGAACTCACCGACGTAGCCAGCCAGCCTGTCGCGGGTAAACGGCTGTTGCAGAATCCGGCGGTGCAGGTGATGTTCATCAAGAACTTCCAGCCCTCCTGGGAGATGGCCTTGTCCTTGTGGACCATGGCGATCTGGGTGGCGTCGGGCCCGGACAGGACGACGAACTTCCGTCCGAATGCTCCTTGCCACGGCACCTGTCCGCATTCGCGATAGAGGCGCCGGGAGTACTCCGGCCCGAACCGCATCCCTTCGAGTGGGTGCCCCACGACCGGAGCTCCTGCGTCACCCAGGATCGGCGACATTCCGCTGCCAACGGGCGGTGCGGCAAACTCGCGCACCGGCCAGCGGAGGTCGAGCCAACGCTGATCCACCCGGCGGAGCGGGAGTGAGATAAGCGCGGGAACCCGCTCGCGGACTTGGTCGACAACCTTCTGCACAGCGCTGACCATCTGGGTGATCCCTCCACATTGAGAGCGTTGCCGGCGAATGCTTGCTTCCAACCCGAAGCGTACGCTACCGTACTTACGAGTGCGTACTTACTTGCCGGAGACAGCCCATCAGATTTCTTCACCCCCAACCCGGAGGTCGTTTCAATGTCGAATCGAGCAGCAGATCGTGATCCATGTGTGGTCGTCGGCGCCGGTCCCGTTGGCCTGGTCGCCGCGCTCGCGCTGGCTCGCAAGGGGTTGGAAGTGATCGTGCTCGAAGCGGAACCGCAGGATCGGGAGCGTCCGGGAAGTCGTGCAATCGCGCTGATGTTCCCGACGTTGCAGCGCCTTGACCAGGTG
>JBBSKP010000216.1:0-8019 GCA_038256175.1 Mycobacteriales bacterium | reverse complement strand
CGTGGACAACGACAGGCCGCACTCGATCGGTACTGGGAAAAACACCCTGAACGATTCCGACGCCAACCAACCGCACCGGCCCTACCCTCACCAACCGGAATCAACCTCCCTGTGTCTCAGGCAGGTTGACAACTTCCGCGCGCAGCCATCTGCGAGGTGTTTCTTACTGACATCGTGTGCGAGCGATACCCCAAATTCCGTGTGGGTGCACAACTTCCACGAGTACACAGCTATTACAGCGATCATGATTGCCTCGAACGCCACTACGACCCACTACTGCTGCTCGAAACGTTCCGCCAGGCGTCGATCCTCATTGCGCACCGGCACGTCGATGCGCCCTCGAACTCCGCGTTCGTGTGTTCAACGTCGACGATCTCCGCATCGTCTCCCTGTCAGCGCTCGCCGTCGGATCGCGTCCCGCCGACGGCGTACTCGACGCCGAGATCGTCGACGAGAAGACCCGTGACGGTCAGATCGTCGGGATCACCCTGCGCATGTCCCTCGCACTCGACGGCCGCGCCGCTGCCGAGATGGA
Organism: Mycobacteriales bacterium; assembly: GCA_038256175.1. Classification (GTDB taxonomy): domain Bacteria; phylum Actinomycetota; class Actinomycetes; order Mycobacteriales; family Mycobacteriaceae; genus Antrihabitans. The sequence goes on along the minus strand of JBBSKP010000216.1, from coordinate 7,484 downwards.
CATGGTGATCCAATGGATGCCGCGCGAGGCATGGGCGCGGTTGCGGACGAAGGTACGAGCACCGTTGGTGCTCGACCCGATACGCCCGCACGACGTCACCACTCGTCTCGACCCGCGTGACGTAGCACGACGCTCGTCCGACAACTTCCTCATCGCCGGCTTCGATGTGCACAACAACGCAGTCTCGACCAGAATTATCGTCGACCAGGACCACCCGGGTCTGTTCGACCACCCACTCGACCACGTGCCCGGAGCCGTGATGTTCGAAGCCGCCCGGCAGTCCGCACTCGTTGCCGCGCACGAACTCTTCGGACTCTCTCCCCCCCCATCGGCTCATCATGGTCGGCTGCGCCACGCAGTTCGTCAGTATCGGCGAACTCGAGCTGCCGACCGACTGCGACGTGACGACGGCAACCTCCGAGTGCGGCAACCAAATCGCCTTCGCCGCATCGTTGCACCAGGAAGGCCGCGTGATCGCAACCACGACGGTCACGTTGCAGCGCATCGGTCCATCGCGACGCATCCATGCCGTCCACGCCAGCGATGAGTGAGCTTGCACCGCGGGCGATTTGGTTCGACTTCGGCGGTGTGCTTTCGCCGCCGTTGTCCGACCTCTTCGACGCCTACGAAGAGAAGACCGGGATCACGCCACGCGCACTGCACGCGGCGATGGCCGCTGTGGGCGCCGACCTGGGCGCCCATCCACTCGCACCGATCGAGCTCGGCTCGATCACCGAGCACGAATGGGGAGCACGCCTGCGGGCGCACCTCGCGGCGGCAGATCCTTCGCTGGACCTGTCCCGCGCCGAACTCGAATCGTTCGGGGGCCAATGGTTCTCCGGAATCCGTTGCAACGCGTTGATGGCGTCGACTGTTCGGTCGATGCGCGCCCAGGGGCATCTGGTGGGCGTGCTGTCCAACAACGTTGTGGAATGGGAACCGCACTGGCACAAGATCATCGAGCCGGCCGGTGAACTCGACGCACTGATCGACTCGTGTGTTGTCGGTGTGCGCAAGCCAGATCCGAAGATCTTCCGCATTGCCGAGGAAACGCTGGGGGGTCTCCTCGTCAGAATGCCTGTTGATCGACGATCTCGAAGGAGAACTGTGCTGCAGCAGAGGAATCGGGCTGGCAAGCAGTCCGATTCACGTCCAACTCACAAACGTTGCGAGAGCTGTCGGCCCGCACTGGAACCTACAGCATCGTCTGACTACGATCTCGAAGGAGACTGCCCATGACCATCGCCACTCCGCCGGCCGTCGCACTGACTCCGGTCCGACTGTCCGACATCCCGAATATCGATGCACCACCGGCGTATACGCCCATCACCGAACGAAGCAGAGGGGCGCTGCCGCAGATCGTCCTGCCCAGTGGCCACACCGCTGTACATCTCACGCGGTATCGGGACGTCCTCACCGTGCTTACCGACGCGACGTTCAGCCGCTCCGCCACGAACACCGACGACGGTGCGAGCTTCCTGCCCACCACGATGCCGCCGGAACTTCCTCTAAACCTGGATGTGCCCGATCACGCGCGCATGAAGGGTTATGTGACGTCCGACTACAGCGCACGCGGGGTGGCGGCGCTCGAATCGGTGACGAACCGGGTCCTCGACGACGCGTTCGCGAAGCTGCGTCGCGAAGATCGCCCCGACCTCTACGCCACTGTGCTCGACCGAGTCCCGGTCGAGGTCAATATGGAGTTCCTCGGGTTGCCGATCCGCGACATCGATCACTTTCGACCATCGTCACGTAGGGTCCAAATGGCTCCCGACACAGACATTCCCGGGCTGCTGAACGACTTCTGGCTGGTGTACGACTATCTCACCGATCTCGTCACCGGCAAGCGTGAAGCAGTCGAGGGCGGCCTTGTCGCTCGCTTCATCGCGGGACGTGACGACGTGGAACCGCGACTGTCCGATGCCGAACTTGTGGCGCTGCTCATCGGCTCATTGCTCGGTGCGGACCACAATGTGTTGTCGGTGCTCGCCAAGGCGGTTTACGTGCTGTTGTCAGCGCCACCGCTATGGGAGTGGGCGGTGCAAACTCCCGAGCGCACAACGGAATTGGTCGAAGAACTGCTGCGCGTCTTGCCGCTCGGGACCATCTCGACGTTCCCGCGAGTCGCGACCCGCGATGTGCCGGTGGGCGAAGGTGTCGTGCACGAGGGCGACGTCGTCTACGCGGACGCTTTCGCCGCCAATCGCGATCCGCTGCAGTATCCGGATCCGGAGCGCATCGACCCGGACCGGGAAGGGCCGCGACACTTGCAGTTCGGGTACGGCATGCACCATTGCATGGGCTCGTCGCTTGCACGAATGGAGCTCACCGTCGTTATCCGAAGGCTCGCAACGGAATTCCCGGGGTTGCGTTTGGCTGCCGACGCCGAGTCCTTGCCGTGGGACAGCGGAGTGATCCTCCGGAGGCCGACCTCACTGCCGGTGCGCTGGTAGCGGGACGGGAGTGGCGGACAACGGCGTCCGCGCTTCGCCGAATACTTCGTACAACCTGTTCGGCAGCCCCACAACGCCTTCCGCGGACGACCACGCTACGAAGCCGTCCGGACGCAGGAGCACATCGTGTTCCAACGTGGGGCGCAGCACGGCAACGGCGTCGACCCTGTCACTCCATCGTCCGAGTTCGGCGCGCACACCGAGGCCGCGATGTGCGGCGTGCAGCAGAACCGCTTTCGTACGCTGCGCCAGCAGTTCGACGACGGATGTGACACCCGATGTCGTGACGAGTTGTCGGTTGGTCAGGAACGATCCCGTTACCGGCGTTTCGAGTGGTGCGGGCGTGCCGTCGACCTGAGCGCTGATCTCGTCGCCGAGCGCGCAGCTGCGAACGGAATCACCGAAGATGCCAATGGTTTCGGCACGCATCGCGGCACCGGTTGGTCCCGACCGCAGACGGTCTGCTTGATCAGCGACGTTCGCGATCACGCGCTCCGCAGCAGGACGCCGCTCCGCGGAAAACGCGTCGAGCAACGCAACCGGTGCACCGTAACGGGTAACCAGCCCCAGCCGCCATCCCAGCTGCACGGCGTCGGCGATTCCGAGATTCAGCCCCTGCCCGCCGAGCGGGAAGTGCACGTGTGCGGCGTCGCCGATCACCAATGCGCGCCCGAAGCGGTAGCTGTCGACCAGACGTGAGAAGTCGCTGAACCGGGACAGATGGGTAAATCTGCGCATCGGAATCCGCTGGCCAGCAATATATTCCACACTGCGGCGCAGTTCGTCTCCCGTGAGCGGGCGTCGGTGACCTGGATCGGGCCCGGACATGTCGAAGGTGATCAATCTGCTACTGCCGAACGCCGACGGGCTGATCACCGTCCGCCCGCGCGCGGTACGTACCCAACCAGCGGGAGCGCGCGCCGGGTCATCCAAATGAGCGAGTCCGAGTAGTGCGGCCGCGGAAGCGGGTATCTCGGTGACCCCGAATCCGGCCGTCCTTCGCACAACACTCCGCGCACCGTCGGCACCGACAACCCAGTCGGCCGAGACGGATTCGTCGGCTCCTGCACGTCGGTATCGGATCTCGACGCCGTCGCCACTATCAAGCACGTCCGTGACGTTGCGGGTCGCACCACGTCGACGCCGAGATCGGGAAGCATGGAACTCCAGGCACTTTCGAGTTGACTCTGGCCGATACCCGCGATCGCCGGTCCCTCCCCCGCCGGTGCGGAGATCTCGAGCCCAGGTTGGCCCGCGTAGTGGAAAACCGTCGATCGCGAGCTGAGCTCGGGATCTGGCGGGCGGAAATATCCACGCCGGGTGAGCAATTGGATGCTGCGCGCATGAATCGTACCGGCTTTCGGCTCCAATGTCGTCGTCGGCGCAGCTTCGATCACCGCGGTCCGAACTCCCCAACGACCAAGCTCCGCGGCGAGCAGCGAGCCGACCGGACCTGCACCGACGACGACCACCTGGTAGTGCTTGCCGATCCTCACTCCTTGCGACCGCCGCGCAGCAGAAGCGCGATGGCACCCGACAGTGCGACGACCACAATCGTCATGGTCACCAGCGTGGTGTGGAACGCGCCGTTGTAGGCATCCACCACCACCGACTGCACCTCGGCGCGGGCCGGTCCTGCCGAATCGAGCGCCTTGCCGAGATCCCCAGCACCGGTCTTCGTGACCACACCATCGGGATCGTCGACACCCGCGACACCCGGCAGGCCATCTCGGGCGCGGCTCGCTGCGAGCCCTGACAGTATCGCCGCATATACGGCGACGGCGATCGCCTCACTGCCGAGCCGGAGCGTATTGACCACGCCCGCAGCCATTCCCGCTTGCTCTGCCGGGACCAGAGCCAACGCTTGGCCGTCGACGAGCCCAGCAGACAGACCCATACCGCAACCGGCGAGGAGCAGTGGCAACGCGAGCACGGCAACGAGGGTGTGTGGACCGGCGAGCAGCAAACCGAGATCTCCCACGACAAGTGCAGCGAGGCTGATCCAGATGACGACGAGCGGATTCACTCCGGCACTCACTGCCTTGCCGGCGGCGAGCGGTCCGACGACGACGGGGATCGTCAAGAGCACGATCGTCGCGCCTGCCTTCGCCGACGAGTCTCCGGCGACGAACTGCAGGAACGTCGGAAAGTAGGTCAGCAGTGTCACGAAACCGAACGACGCTGCGACGGGGACCAAGCACAGCGCGAGGAACCGCGGATGGACGAGCAGCGGCAGATCCAACAGCGGTGTGGCATGCCGCGATTCGACAACGGCGAACGCGCCGAGCAGCAACGCGGCCAGCGCGAACGCGATGATCACGCCTGGGCTCCCCCAGCCCCACGGCTCGCCCTGCACGATGCCGATCATCGCGGCGAGTAGCCCGAACACCAACAGTCCGCTTCCAGCGATGTCGAAGCGGCCGGTGACTTTCGTCTTCGGAGCACCCAATCCAACCGAAGGAGACAAGATGAGCACGACCACGAGGACGGCAGCTTGGATCGCGAAGATCACCCGCCAGCCAGCCGTATCGGCGAGTGCGCCCGAGATCGTGGGCCCGAGGGCCACGCCGACGCCCGCCGTTGTGCCGAAGAGCGCGAATGCGCGCAAGCGGGCTGGCCCCTCGAACGACGACGACAAGATCGCGGCGCCGCACGAAAAGATTGCCGCGCCGCCGAGTCCGGCGACTCCTCGTGCGATGTCGAGCATTCCAATTCCTGCGGCGAGAGCACTCCCGGCACTGCCGAGCGCGAAAGTAGCTGCGCCGAGTGCGAATAACCTCCCGCGGCCGAACCGGTCGGCGAGCGAGCCCCATACGAGCGTGAAGCAGGCGAAGGCGAGGTTGAACGCGTTCACCACCCATTGGAGGCCGGCGGTCCCACCATCGATGTCCGCAGAGATCGAAGGAAGCGCTACCGCTGTCCCCGATATCGACATCGGTACGACGAACACCGCCAGCAGGACGGTGACCAGCGCTAACGGGTTCGGAGCTAGCGACTTCGGTGTAGACGCCCCGGCCTTGGGGTCGATGTTCGCGGACAGATCAGTGCTCATTGTGCATCCTCCCGTGGTGCGAGCAACCAGGCATCGGATACGAGGTTCCACTACTATCGAACCTAGAGTGACACGCACAGAGGTTCGATACAAGTCGAACCTCTGCTGCTATGACTGTTTTGCGCGTCACAGTCACGAAGGGATCCCCTGAAACCGTTCGAGTGCGAGGATTTCTACACCGACTACATCTCGAACAGGGAGTTGATTGACGCGTGAGTGACAGACGCGGCTGGCTGCTGGTCGAGACACTTTCCGGCACACCGACCGTGATCGCCGAAGGCAACCGCGAACGGCATCTTCGACCGCTCGGAAACGTTCTGCGCGGCAAGGTTTTCGAAGCAGTCAGCGACATCATTGCGGAGGCCCGCAGGTCACGCGCGCCACTATGTCGCGACCTTTCTGCCACCAAGTCCGACGGTGACGCGACCTTGCTCGTCGCCCATCCGATCTCGGCGCCGTGCGGGAGCGTGTTCGGTGTACAGGTCTATATCGGCGATCACGACCACCGAGTGACGCCGCCGCATCGCGTCGCGGCGTGGGAGTGGCGGACAAATTCCACCGGTGCGCCCATGAGTACGGTCTTCACCAGCGACTTCCGCGAGCTCTACGGCATCGTCGACGATCGGCCCGACGACGCACTGTTCGGCTTGGCCGACCTGTATCGACGAATTCCGCGCATGTCCGACGTGGCGGCCGTGATGAACGGCGTCGATTCCGCCTCGGCAGGCGGCGTCCGGACGGGCAACTCATCGCTCGTCACGACAGCGGACAGCGTCGTCTGATCCGATACGTGCGGCGTGCCGTTCCGCAGCACAACGGCGTGAGCCTGCGCGGGATCGATCACGACGTCACCGCGCCAGGGCAGGAACGACTACTCGAAATCGAAACAGGCGATGCCGAAATCGCCGCCACGATCGCTCGCAGCTCCGGCTCGTACAGCGCAGTCGTCGAAGTGCGGTCCGGATCGGTCATCCGCTGGGTGTCCCCACCGATCCCAGGCCTCGCGCTCGAAGTTGGGGGCGGCGTGTCCCCGCCTCCTGCAGACTGCCCCGACGCCCGCCCGCGAGCCGACCATCGTCGCAATGGGGAGCCCGCTGGTTCGATACCGTGCCCAGGCGCTCGAGTGGACCAGCCTTGGATCATCGCAGGCGGCGTTGATGACGTTCACCGCACTCGACGACTGACGGAAGTCCGATCGTGCAGCGCGGAGCGTGCGGCGGGCGGCAGCTACCGTTTCACCATGACTCGACGATTTCTCGTACGCAGGACACTGGCTCGTGCACTTCTGCGGGCCAGCCGCTGGCAGGTCGCCGGGACAGTGCCGGCGAAAGGCATCCTCGTCGGTGCGCCGCACACGTCGAACTGGGACTGGGTAGCGACCGTCCTGATGAGCTGGAGCAATGACGTCCAGCCGATGATCCTGATCAAAAAGGAATTCTTCAAAGGCCCGTTCGCTCCCCTACTGCGCGCCACCGGCGGCATCCCACTCGATCGCGCGAACCCCGGCGAAACCATTCGCACATTGCTGGCGAGCGCCGAGGGCCACAAACGGTTCCTGCTGGCGATTGCGGCCGAAGGCACCCGAAGCAAGGGCGAGTACTGGAAATCGGGTTTCTACCGGATCTCCCAGCAAACGGGCCTGCCCATCTTCCTGGGCTTCATCGACGGCCCGTCGAAAACCGTCGGCGTAGGACCTGCACTCACGCCGACCGGCGACATTCAATCCGATATGGACCACATTCGAGCGTTCTACGCCGACAAACACGGGATCAACCCGGAAGGGCGCACGGAGCCGAGGTTGCGGGAGGAATTAGGGCCTCCGGCCCCGTGAGTCTTTTAGGGCTCTTCTGCTCTAACCGTGGGTCTTTCGGCCGGGTAGTTGGGGTCGGACTCCTCCGAGGCTGAGCATGGCGAGGGCGACGACGGCGTCGGGACTGTGAAACCCGAAGCCGCGTCGGGTGATCAACCGGATCTTGGTG
>JBBSKP010000215.1:0-8076 GCA_038256175.1 Mycobacteriales bacterium | reverse complement strand
TTCAACGCATCGTCGAGTCGAAGATCCTTGACGTGCTTGTCGATGCTCGCCCGGTCTGCCGAAGTCAGCGACGGACCGACCTTTGCGGCCACACGTGACTGCGTATCTTCGTCCTGCTTAGCCAAGACGCGCAGGAGAACCGACCACAGGTAGTGCTCGGTCAAGATATGCGCGAGCGCACCGAGCTTGTCTTCGTCGAGGTCGGCCACCAAGTTCACGAAACGAGTCTGCGATTCGGCCGGGGCTCGCTCGACTGCTCCCAAGAGGCCACGCCACATGTCATGTTCGCCTTCGGCGACTGCGACGGCGAGCAACTGCTCGAGCAGCCCATGATCCTCGAGAACCGGATTCGCGCCCAGCATATCGAGCGCCTCCGGGCTCAAATGCCCGGCGAAAGTGAGCAATTCGGCTGCAGCGCCTTCCTCCACGTACACGCGGAGCAGGCTCGAGACCACATCGGAATCGGTGTCGTCGAACAGCACGTCGCCGACCGTCGCGATCAGATCGCCATCGATCCGCGACAACACCGACAACGTCGCAAGGCGCAGATCCGTCGGCCCGGCAACAGCCGTTGCGATCAATCGGGAAACCCGTGCAGGCGAGGACTCGATTATCACTCGCAAGACGTTGCTGAGGGTCCTCGGCGACAGGACGTACGCGCCGGCTCGGAGCAGCCCTTCGTCGTCTTCGATTCCCTGCTCGACGGCGCGGATCAGTTCTGGCGTCGCGAAATCGACGAACAGACCGGCCGTCGCGTAGTCCTTGCGCCGCAAGATCTCGTTCGCGATCGCGACTGTCGGCACGGGCGGCGCCAGATGCGCAATCTTCTCGATGGCCCTCGGGTCCATGTACGGCGACGCGTCCGCAGCGTATGACGGCGACAGCAGCGCGAGCGCGGGGACAGCCTTGTTCGGATGCGCGACGGCGACCGCGCCGGCTGCACGACCGGCTACCAAAGCCGGCACCATCTTCTGGACGATCGGCAAGAAGATCGACAGGGGGGCCAGCGGCACGAGTGCACTGAGCCGCTTGAACGTGTCGGCATGATCATCGAAGATCACGTTCGCGAGCCCTTCGCGCAACGCCTTCACGTTCTCCGCGCCCAAGCGCTCGAAGTGCTGCACCTTTTCTACGGGAACGTTCAATGTTCGCGCCAGCATCACCAATTGGGCGCGCGTGACCAGATCGCTCATTTCTTCCCCTTGGGAAACATGATCTTCTTGGCCGGCACCCGGATCGGCCAAGGCAGAGCACCTAGCGACGAGTCGATCGCCTTCTCCAAGGCGTCCTTCTCATCCGATCGCGCTTTCTTGAACATCGTCAGCAACTCGGCGCATTCGCTGTCGGTCAGCAACTCGAGAACCGCTAATTCACCGCCCAATTCGCGTTCGAGTTGAACCTTCGCTTCGTCGGCCATGTGCTCTCCCTCATTGGATCTCGACTGACAAATATATGTTATATGTAGCCGCCCACGCCCACTGTCGCGCCGTCAGTATGCCCACATTCTCCGTACCGCCCGGGCGGTTATGCGAAAGCCCGCGCGTGCATGTGCATGAATGTCACATCGTGTCGTCTCAGATGTCACGGTGTGACATTCATGCAGCAAGCCAGACATCCGGCCGCGGCCTATCGCACGCCAAACGGTAATTCGCCCATAGGTCGGCCTCGACAACCTCGGGATTCGCTATGAGCACCTTCGGCAAATGTTCGACGACAACTATTCCGTGCCGACGCATCCGAGCCCGACGCAACATTGTCGCCTCGTGATCGGCGGGCGAGAGGTGATGGGCAAGCGAATCGATTTCCCACGCCATGGCGACGTCGTCGATCCACCCGTCGGGCCTGGCCAAGAACTCACCCGATGCCGCGAGTACGTCGCGATTGTGCACCATCTCCGGTAAACCGGTGCGCGCGTACAGCTTCTGAGCGTGCACTTCCGCCACCGAATGCGCGTCATTGGTCAACTCCGCCAACACTCGACGCGGGACCGCGCTCGATCGTCGCGACCCAGCAGCCAACTCGAGCGCGAGTTCTTCGACCGACACGTCCCCACGTTGGACGACATCGGCGAGGAGCGCCCGGCATCGGCCTTCGTCGCTCGTCCGGCGCGCGGCGTCGATCACACTCCGGCCGATCGGCGCGCACACCAGCGATCCGCGTCGTGCCGGTTCAGGCATTCGCCAGGTCCGCTCGACGGCGACATACGACGTCGGCGCGCGATGCCGATGCGGGGGTAGCAGGATCAGTACGTCACTCATCGATGAACTCGAGCGATAGCCCTGCACACCGAGCGACGCATGCCCCGAGAGCACCGCTTCGTCGCCGCCGTACAGCAAAGCCGCGGTATTACGTTGCAAGGTCGACGGAAACCCGTTGTGCAACAAGATTATTCCGGGAAGAATGCGTTGCCACGTACCGCCGTCGCGGCATCTGTTCGTAATCGTCCCCGACGCGACACCCAAATTTCGGAGAGCGCTCGAACTGATCACGTCGTTCACGGCAGCACATCGCACGGCTGCCCACACTCCACGGTTCATGAACGAAGTATCGGACAGCGCACAGACGTGAACGGGCCGAAATTGCCCGGCCTGTGGATGAATGCGGCCCTGTGGATAACGGCGTTAACCTGCATGAATGTCACACCATGGCACCAGAAATGCCACGGTGTGACATTCATACAGCGAACGAACTAAAGCTAGCTCGCGTCGATCAAATCAATGATGAAGACCAGCGTCTTGCCGGAGAGTCGGTGTCCCGAGCCGGCCGGACCATATGCGAGGTCAGGCGGAATCGTGAGCTGCCGACGGCCGCCGACTTTCATGCCCGGAATGCCGTCCTGCCAGCCCTTGATCAGACCGCGCAGTGGGAACTGGATCGACTCGCCACGGTTCCATGACGAATCGAACTCGTCGCCGGTGTCGAACTCCACGCCGACGTAATGGACTTCCACTGTGCCACCCGGAACAGCTTCCGCACCGTCGCCGATCTCGATGTCCTTGACGACAAGTTCGGTGGGCGGCGGGCCGTCTTGAAATTCGATCTCCGGCTTCGTCATCGACCTTCAATCTCCTTGTAGTTCCGTTCGGTGTATCCGGTGTAGATCTGGCGCGGACGACCGATCTTGGTGGTCGGATCCTCGTGCATTTCTCGCCAATGCGCAATCCACCCAGGCAGCCGGCCCATCGCGAACAACACGGTGAACATCCGGGTCGGGAAGCCCATCGCGCGGTAGATCAAGCCTGTGTAAAAGTCCACGTTCGGGTACAGCTTGCGCTCGACGAAGTAGTCGTCGGTGAGGGCTGCTTGTTCGAGTGCCATCGCGATATCGAGCAGCTCGTCGTCGCCGCCGAGCTTGGCCAGAATCGTGTGCGCGGTGTCCTTGACGATCGCAGCGCGCGGGTCGTAGTTGCGGTACACCCGGTGCCCGAAGCCCATCAGCTTCACGCCTTGCTCTTTGTTCTTAACCTTCTTGACGAAATCCTCCGCCGTGCCGCCCTCGGCCTTGATCTTGTCGAGCATCTCCAGCACGGCCTGGTTGGCGCCGCCGTGCAGCGGACCCCAGAGTGCATTGATGCCGCCGGAGACCGACGTGAACAGGTTGGCATCCGACGATCCGACCAAGCGCACAGTCGACGTGGAGCAGTTCTGCTCGTGGTCGGCATGCAGGATGAGCAGCATGTCGAGCGCGTTGGCGATCTCGGGGTCGACCTCGTACGGCTCGGCGGGGAAGCCGAACGTCATTCGCAGGAAGTTCTCGACCAGGTTCAGCGAGTTGTCGGGGTAGAGGAACGGCTGACCGACCGACTTCTTGTATGCATACGCGGCGATCGTCGGCAGCTTGGCGAGCAGTCTGGTCGTCGACAACTCCACCTGCGCCGGGTCGTCCGGATCGAGGGAATCCTGGTAGTACGCCGATAGCGCATTGATCGCGCTGGACAGCACCGGCATCGGATGCGCATTACGGGGGAACCCGTCGAAGAACCGCTTGAGGTCCTCGTGCAGCAACGTGTGCCGGCGAATCCGGTCGGTGAAACTTTCCAACTCGTCGGCAGTCGGCAGCTCGCCGTAGATCAGCAAGTAGCTGACCTCGAGGAACGTCGATCCCTTGGCGAGTTGCTCGATCGGGTAACCGCGGTACCGCAGGATGCCCTGCTCACCGTCGATGTAGGTGATCGCCGACTTGGTGGACGCGGTGTTGACGAAGCCGGGGTCCAATGTCGTATACCCGGTCGTGGACAGCAGCTTTCCGAGATCAATGCCGTCGTTGCCCTCGGTCGCCTTCACGATGGACATCGGATACTCGCCACCGGGGTAGCTGAGGCTGGGTTGTTTGTTGTTCTCAGCGGGCACGGAGGATCCCTCTCAGGCTTGAACTGTCTGACGTGATTACTCTCAGCTCGAGAGCAATCGGCTAAACGCTAGTCGCCTTCTATCTCGCGCGCCCACGGAGGGTCCGCGCCCGGTCGCGAAATTGTTATACCGGCCGCTCGCGCTGCATAACTCAACGCTTGCGACCATTGTTCAGCAGAATAGTTCGCGACGTCCTCCCGGTGCAGGCTTCCTCGCCGATCCAGCCAATTCAGCAGTGCACCATGAACGGTGTCTCCTGCTCCGATGGTGTCGCTCACAGATACCTGTACGGCCGCCACATCCACCCGGAACGCGCGGGTCAGCACCGAAAGCCCGTCCGCTCCCCTGGTCAGCAGCACCACGCCGACGCCGGCGGCGAGCCACTGCTCCGGCCAGTCCGCGGCACCGTCTGCCAGCCACAACGCGTCGTCGTCGGACACCTTCACGATGTCGACGAATGGCAGCCATCGAGTGAATCGGGTTCGGTACGCCGCCGGATCGGCGATGGCATCGGGTCGGATGTTCGGGTCGAGCATGATCAACTTGCCCGCCTCGTGCGCGCGGCGCAGCAGATTTTCGTACACGGTCGCGCCTGGTTCATACAGCAGCGACAAGGTCCCGAAAGACAAGGCGGACACCGATTCCGGCAATTCACCTGGGTCGTGCACAAGGCGGTCGGCGGTGCCGCCCGCATAGAAGGTGTATTGAGCAGCGCCGGTCGCGTCGAGGCTGGCGAGTGCCAGCGTGGTCGGCTCGGGGCCGCGTTGCAGCAACGAGAGATCCACGCCTGATTCGGTGAGCCGTTGCGCGAGGCGGTCACCGAACGGATCGGTGGACACCCGGCCGAGGAACGCGACCTGGCTTCCGAGGCGGCCGAGCGTCACGGCAACGTTGAACGGTCCACCGCCGAGCTTCGGCACGTACAACTCATTGCCACCAGCCGGGACGAAATCGACCAAAGCTTCCCCACAGACGACGACGTTCACGTCGCCGCCATCCCCCAACGTGCGCTCCACGTTTCCCCAGGCTCCAGCACTATCTGGTCGATCCCGGTGTTGAACGAGTTCGGCGGGCACGTCATCGGTTCGATGGCTATCGCGCGGCCTCGATCCGGATAACCCTGATCGTGCGCCGGATCTGCGGTGAAGACCTGCACCCAGCGAAACGATCGGTCGGTCCACAGCACGGTCGCCGATCCGTCCGGAGCGCGCAGTGTGTAATGCGCATGACCATCGCCATCAGGCATTATCGAGCCGAACGGCGTATCCAGCCACACACCTTTGAGCGAGCGCGGTGCGGTGAAGTCGTACTCGGAATCCCGGATCGGAATCGGGGTTCCCGCCGGGAGCATTCGTTCCGGGTCCAGTGGCAGCCGTACACCGGCCGCGAGCTGCAGCGTGCAATCGTCGAGCGGCACGTCACCGACCCGAACGAAGCTGTGCACACCAAGCCCGTACGGAGCCGGTACCGCACCGGAGTTGGTCGCGGTGTGCGTGACGGTCAGTCCGTCTGCACCGACTTCGTGGGTGACGGAAAGCCGCATCGGATAGGGCCAGCCCTTGTGCAGCCCGACATCGATGGATTGCTTGACCCGGGACGTGCTGTGTTCCTCGAGTCGCCAATCGCGTCTACGAACGAGACCGTGAATCGCGTTGTTGCGCGCCGGCTCCGTCAGCTCGAGCTGATGCGGAACGCCGTCGAAGTAGAAGAAGCCGTCGCCGATCCGGTTCGGCCACGGCGCAAGAATCAGACCTGCGGACAGCGGCGGCTTGGTGCCTGCCGGCCAGGATTCGGTGAGCGCCACCGAATTCCCGCCCACCGAATTCCCGTCCACCGAACGCTCGAGCATGCGCAATCCCGCGCCGGTGGCGACCACCTCAGCGCGGTAACCCGCGGAATGAATCTGATATGTCCCGGCGCTCGCGGCACCGTCGACCTGTTGCCCCTCGGCCATGGTGGACAGTTTGCTCCGCTGCACCGGTTCTTGTCAGTTCACGCGTCATCGGGCGCGTTGTTCTTCTCGCGTGCGGGGTGTGGACCGACCCGGTAGCGCACGAAGGACGGAATTGCGACCGCCGCAATCAGCACCCCGACGACGACAAGGACACCACCGCCAGCGGCCGTCACCGCCGTACCGAGACTGACCGCGGCCATGCCGTGGGCCACATCGCCTATCCGAGGCCCGCCCGCGACAACAACGGTGAACACGCCCTGCAGTCGTCCCCTGACCTCGTCGGTAGCGACTTGTTGCAGCATCGTCGTGCGCAGCGCCGCCGAAATCATGTCGACGCCGCCACCCAGCGCGAGAAATCCCAGGGCAATCCACAGGGCAACATGGCCCGATCCCGACCCGACGGCGAGGCCGAAGCCGACCATCGACAGCCCCCACACGACGATGCACAGCACTACCGCGAGCCCTTGCCTGCGCACCCGCGGCAGCCAGCCCGAAAACACGCCACCGATGACGGCGCCGGCCGACATGGACGCGAACAACAGCCCGAGTGCGATCCCCCCTGTCGCGGGGTCGCCGAAAGTCTCGTGTGCGATCTGCGGGAACAGCGCCCGCGGCATGCCGAAGACCATCGCGATGATGTCGACAACGAAGGACGCCAGCAATACCTTCTGCGTCGAGAGGTAGACGAAGCCATCGAGCACCTCACGGATGCCCGCCCGCCGCGCGACCCCGGTCGGAGGCAGGGCAGGCAGTCGGATAACAGCCCAGAGCGTCGCCAGCAGCGCTATCGAGTCGAACAGATACAGATTGGCGAGCCCCACCACCGGAATCAACACCCCGGCGAGCACCGGACCGGCAATCGCGCCGAACTGAAACACGGTCATGCTCAACGAGTTCGCCGCTGCAAGCTGCTCGGCGGGAAGGATTCGCGGCAGGATCGCGCTGCGCGTCGGCTGGTTGATCCCGAAGAACGCCTGCTGTGCGGAAAGCAGACCGAGGATCAGCCACACATTGTTCAGTCCCAGCGCGGCCTGCACCCAGAACGCCACCGAGGTCAGACCCAATCCGAGGCTGGTGATCGCCATCAGTCGACGTCGGTCCATCACGTCGGCCAGCGCACCGCCCCACAGCCCGAACACGATCAGCGGCAGCAGCGCGAACAGTCCGGCGAGGCCGACATAGCCCGAGCTGTGCGTGATCTGGAAGATCTGCTGGGGTACGGCGACCAGGCTGAGCTGGCCGCCGATGACGGTGACCACGCTCGTGATCCAGAGTCGCCGAAAGTCTGGATTCTGCAGCGGCGTGGTGTCGGCGAGAATCCGCACACGCGCCGTCACGGCTGCAGCCGCATCGCCGTCCATTCGCCGGAGGAATCGACAGTGGCCCGAATCCTGTTGTGCAGCCGGTTTTCCCGACCCTGCCAAAATTCGGCGCTCGACGGCCGCAATATGTAGCCACCCCAGTTCGGGGGAAGGGGGATGTGTTCGGCGGCGTCGAATCGGTTCATCACTTCGATGAGCGCCTGCTCCAGATCGGCGCGTGAACCGATCGGACGCGACTGCTGTGACGCCCACGCACCGAGCTGCGAACCCCGCGGCCGCGTACGCCAATACTCAGCTGTGATGTCCCGATCGACGCGTTCGACGCTTCCACGCAAGGTCACCTGCCGACCGATCGCGGGCCAACCGAAGGTCGCTGACGCGTAGGGCACCGCAGCAAGTTGCGTGGCCTTGTCGGATCCGTAGTTGGTATAGAACTCAATTCCGGCCACG
>JBBSKP010000214.1:0-8103 GCA_038256175.1 Mycobacteriales bacterium | reverse complement strand
AGGGGTATACAAAGTGGAAATCTCGGGAACTGCGGCACTCGTCACAGGTGGGGCCTCCGGCCTCGGCGCCGCTACAGCCAAGCGCCTCGCCGATGCCGGTGCCACCGTCTTCGGCCTCGACCTCGCACAGTCGATCGAGCGCGCCGGTGACAAGGTGCCCGACGGCGTCACCCTGATCGCCACCGACGTCACCAGCGACGAAGAGGTCCGCGCCGCGATCGCCAAGATCGAAGAATCCGGCGTCCCGCTGCGCATCGTCGTCAACTGTGCCGGCGTCGGCTGGGCCGGACGCATCCTGTCCAAGAACGGCCCGCACGACCTCGAGCTGTTCCGCACGGTCATCACCGTCAACCTGCTCGGCACCTTCAACGTCATGCGCCTCGCCGCCGACGCGATCGCCAAGACCGATACCGTCGACGACTCTGGCCAGCGCGGCGTCGTCATCAACACCGCATCTGTCGCCGCATTCGAAGGCCAGATCGGCCAGATCGCCTACTCCGCCTCCAAGGGCGGCGTCCACGCGATGACCATCCCGGCAGCGCGTGACCTCGCGAAGGTCGGCATCCGCGTCAACACCATCGCCCCCGGCATCGTCGACACCCCGATGCTCGCCGGCGTCACCGAGGAATACCGCAAGGGCCTCGAAGCCGGCGTCCCGTTCCCGTCGCGGCTCGCCCAGCCCGCCGAGTACGCGCAGCTCGCGCAGATGATCGTCGAGCACGACTACCTCAACGGCGAAACCATCCGCATGGACGGCGCTCTCCGCATGGCACCCCGCTAAACACCACCGCAAACATGGAGCGAGGGGTCCCCTCACCGCCGTCAAAGGCCGTGAGGGGACCCCTCGCTCCGCTATTTACAGTGTCCGTTTGTCTACAGTGTCCGGGCCAGCCGGTTCGCCAAGAGTGCAGCGAAGTGAGCGGGATCCTTCAGCTCGCTACCTTCGGCGAGAACCGCTGTGCCGTATAGCAGTTCGGCGGTCTCGGCGAGAGTGGCATCGTCCTTGCGGTCCGCATAGGCATCCCGAAGACCGACCACCAGCGGATGCGTCGGATTCAGCTCGAGCGTGCGCTTAACCGACGGAACGTCCTGCCCCGAAGCGCGGTACATCTGCTCCATCATCGGCGTCATGTCGTGCAGATCGCCGACGATGCACGCCGGTGATGTGGTGAGACGAGCCGACAGCCGCACCTCTTTCACCTGCTCCTCGAGCGTCGAGCCCAGCCACGTCAGTAGCTCGCCGAATTCCTTCTCCTGCTCGCTGCGGAGCGCCTCGGTCGCCTTCTTTTCTTCCTCGGTGTCGAGGTCGACCTCGCCCTTAGCGACCGACTGGAACTTCTTGCCGTCGAACTCCGGCACCGAGCCGACCCACATCTCGTCGACCGGATCGGTCAGCACGAGCACTTCGAGGCCGCGATCCTTGAACGCCTCCATGTGCGGCGAGCTTTCGATCTGCTGCCGGGTCTCGCCCGTCATGTAGAAAATCTGCTCCTGGCTGTCCTTCATCCGCTCGACGTACTCGGCGAGCGTCGTGACCTTGTCTTCCGACGCCGTCGAGGAGAACGACGAGACACCGAGAATCGCGTCACGGTTGTCGGAGTCGGAGAGCAGGCCTTCCTTCAGCACGCGGCCGAACTGCGACCAGAACGTCTCGTACTTCTCCGGATCGTTACTCTGGATGTCTTTGACCGTAGCCAGGATCTTCTTGACCAAACGCCGCTGGATCAGCTTGAGCTGACGATCCTGCTGCAGGATCTCGCGGGAGACGTTCAGCGAAAGATCTTGCGCGTCAACGACACCCTTGACGAAACGCAAGTACTCCGGCATCAGCTCTTCGCAGTTGTCCATGATGAACACGCGCTTGACGTAAAGCTGCACGCCGCGTTTGTGCTCGCGCATGAACATGTCGAACGGCGCCTGCGACGGAATGAACAGCAGCGCTTGGTATTCGAACGTGCCCTCCGCCTTGAGCGGGATGATCTCGAGCGGCTCGTCCCACGCGTGGCTGACATGCTTGTAGAACTCTTTGTATTCCTCGTCGGACACGTCGCTCTTGGGACGCGTCCAGAGCGCCTTCATCGAGTTCAGCGTCTCGAACTCGATCTGCCGAGTGACTTCTTCCTCCCCCTCCTTTGCGGGAGCGGGGGGCTTCTCCATCCGGATCGGGAACGCGATGAAGTCCGAATAACGCTTGATGATCTGCTTCAACTTCCACGGCTGGGTGTAGTCGTAGAGATGATCGTCAGAGTCTTCGGGCTTCAGGTGCAGCGTTATGGATGTCCCCTGGGGAGCGTCCTCCACAGTCTCGATCGTGTACGTCGACTCGCCACTCGACTCCCACCGCGTCGCATGCGCATCACCCGCGCGACGTGTCAGCAGCGTGACCTGGTCGGCCACCATGAAGCTGGAGTAGAAGCCGATACCGAACTGACCGATCAGCTCTTCCGGCGCGGCAGAGTCCTTCGCCGCGGCCAGTGTGCGACGCACGTCGGCGGTGCCGGACTTGGCGATGGTGCCGATCAGCTCGATCACCTCATCGCGTGACATACCGATGCCGTTGTCGCGCACCGTCAGCGTCCGCGCATCGTTGTCCACATCGATGTCGATGTGCAGATCGGAAGTATCGACCTGTAGGTCCTTGTCTTGAAACGCCTCCAAGCGCAGCTTGTCCAACGCATCGGACGCATTCGAGATCAGCTCCCGCAGGAAGATGTCCTTCTCGGAGTAGACCGAATGAATCATCAACTCCAACAGTTGACGCGTCTCCGCTTGAAACTCCAGTTGTTCGACCTGGGCAGTCACTGCGGTCCTTTCGCTTATGCAGGTGAATTTCGACGCCAATATTTTACTCGCGGGTACCTACGAATCCCACGTCTACCCTGGCACACGCGCCCAGGCGCCTCGCTACGGCTCGGTGCCCTTACGCTCGTCGATGTAGAACAGCACTAGTGTGGCGCCGAGAACAGCGGCCGGTATCCAGGCCGCTTGCCCTTCGAACGCCTTGGTCCCCACCGCGCCGACTACCGCGCCAAGCGCAAAGCAACTGACGATCGCGCCGTAGATGCCGGCCGAACGGCGCGATTCGTTACTCCTGTCGATAAGGCATGCGTAGAGCGCCTCGGTGAAGCGCATCAGATTGCCCGTCGTCGCGATCGTGATGTAGGCAAGGGAGCCAACCGTCCGGAACAGCCCCATCTGAATTGCCGCAACGAAAGCTATGGGGACGGTGACCACCGCATTGTTGACGCTGTGCGGGACGAACCCGACGGCGACGAGCACCAGGATCTGAGCAACGATTGCCCACCGAATCGGGTGCGCAACGGTCCGCCCCACGCGGTCGCTCTTGAGCAGGTTCGCGAGCGCTACGCCGACGATGAACGCCAATATCGGCCAGAGATGCGCGCGCGCACTGTGCCAGTTCCCACCCGCCGCATCGACAGCCAAGAAGATGACGTTGGCGGTCTGCGCATTCGCGAACACCCCGTCGCGACTGATGTAGGTGTACGCGTCGAGGAATCCGCCCGCCGCTGTCACCAGCACCGCGAAACGCAGCGAGGTCGAGGTACTCGTGTCCACAGCGGCCGCCTACATATCGCTGGCGAAGGGCACTTCATGATCGGCGCGGTCGGTCATCCATTCTCGCAGCGTCTTCGTCGCGAGCACGTCGTCTTCGTTGTATTCGAGCAGCCTGGTCCGCTGAGTGAGGTCGGGAGCCGCGTCGTCGTAGCCGACGGCGTCGCGGTACCACGACATCGACTGTTCGCCACCCGCGTCGCTGTCCCTCCACGAGAACCCCGCGACTGGGGCAATCTTCTTCAGCCCCTTGCCGTTCGGGCAGATGAACTGCTCGCTCACAGCCTGGTAAATATCCACCCATTGATCGCTGTCGACGAAGGCGCGAACATCTTCGACCGTCGGCACTCCCGGCAGTCCAGCAAATCTGCGCGCCGAGTCGTAGAGCCACTTGTCCTCTGCGCTACGCGAATAGCAGTACGCCGCAAAGGTTTTGCCCGCAGCCACGGTGTGCGCTCGGACCTCCGATAGCCACGTCCAGAATTCCCCGAACGACCGTCCCTCGTCGATGGTCGGCACCGGATCCCATGTCACGAAGGCACGGTATTCGGAGTGACCGTCGGCGTTGAGCAGCGTCCCCCACAGATAGGCGCCGTGCTCCTGGTAGCTCTCGAGGTCGACATCCACCTCGACATCGGCCCGTCGCACCGTCACCTTGGGGATCCGGCGCACCAACGGAACGCCCTTCAACCACGCTTTAGCGGTGACGACGGCGTCGCCGAAGTCGCCGTGTTGCCAGTCCTCGGGAGCCGCGCCGTCCCAGTGCGCCAACTCATCGATCGTGTGCACGCCGACCGCCCGCAGCACCTCGGCCCGCGATCCCGGCGCGACCAGGCTCACGTCGCGCATATCGGTCAGCCGTTGTTTGCACCGCGACCACCAGGGGCAGGACCGGCACTCGGGAATGCTCGACGGAACGGTGTCGCTCTCGCCCCGCGCGATCGCGATGCGGTCGGCAAAGCGGCGGTCGTACTCGTCGAGCACGTTCGTGAGGTCGTGCACCAGGATGCAGTCGAAGCTGAACCCGATCGCGCCGCCCAGCAGTGCGGGACTGGCGAACCCGTGCCGCTGCAGCATTCGATACAGATGAGCGAGCCGTAATTGATCCCGGAGCTGTGGGCGAATCTTCAGCTGCGGGTTCTCGCGTGGATCCCATTCGAGCAGGTCCGAGGTCAGCGCACCGCCCTCGCCACCGTCACCGTTGCGCGGGTCCGTCACCTTGTGGTTGACGACGATCACGGGGATGTACCCACCGCGGTCGACATCGCGAATCAGCATCTCGGAGCGGCCGCGGCGGCCGGTATCCGGCTCAGGCGGCAAGACGGCACCCCAGATGCGGTCTGCACCGTCCGCAAGGGCCTGCAGAGTCGATGCTGCCCGACTTGCGGTCGAGCCGGCGGATTCGATCTGCACCCAGCCGCCACTCGCGCTCGTCAGCGTCTCGCGCACGATCTCCCGATGAGCCGCGGCTGCCTCACGGCGCTGCACGATCCCCGAGTCCTCCGTCGCACCGACGATCAACAACGGATGGGCTGTATCGAGATGCAGGCGATGTCGGCAGCTGACCAACGTCCGAGCATCGATCAACACCGGCCGGGGCGCCGTGACGTCTGGGCCGTTCTGTGACGCGGCCTGCGAGGCGGACTGGGAATTCACAATATGGAGATTATGTGCGCTGGTACCGACATCCGCGTAAGCCATACCGAAGGACGTATGTGCTCGCAGCCTCCAATCGCGACCCGATAGGGTGAGGCGCAAACCGCACGAGCACTGATGGAAAGGCCTTTTCATGGGGTTGTTCACGAAGCGCAAGCGGCGTGCGACGCGTAAAGCCGAGGCGAAAGCCTTGAAGCACAAGGCGAAGATCGAAGCCAAGCTCGGCGCACGGACCGACCGGAAGCGGTTGCGCTCCGAGACACGATCGCAGCGCAAGGTGGAGAAGGCGCAGATCGCAGCGTTCAAGGCGCAGGAAAAAGCCTCGCAGAAGGTTGCGGAAAAAGCCTCCAAAGACCCGTTCAGTGTTTCGTCGGTAAAGAAGTACCTCGGTGTCGCTCGGGTTCTCGCGCCCGTCCTTGCACCCCTCGTCTACCGCGGCGCGACCTACGCGCGCGGTCAGATGGACGCCCGCCGCGCGCAGCAACTGGGAGTCGGGATCGAGCAGCTAGGCGACTTCACCGGACACGGCGCGAAACTCAGCGTCCGCATCGCCGGCGCCGAGAGTTCGACGACGGAGATCCTCAACCAGCATCCGAAGGACGCCGAGACCAAGAAGTTCGCCGAGGCGACTCGGGAGCGACTCACCGATCTGAATACAGCGATTCGGGCTGCGGAGCAAATGCCACCCGCTCGCCGACGCACCGCTCACCTGGCGATTTCGCACGAGTTGGACGGGATCGAAGCAGACCTGCTCGCGAGGCTCGGAGTACGCTGACCGACCGTGTCCGCTAGCTTCCCTGCCGAGCGCGCGCGGGGCTGTGCAGTGGGGGCGGTCGCGGCCGGTTTGACGGTTGCCGCGCACGGTCTCGCCGGTGGTGGCTATCCGGGCGGCGCTGCGCTGACCTTGCTGCTCACGATGTGCGCGATGGTCGGTGCCGCAGCGACGTTCGTGCGGTTCTCCACGCGACTTATGGTTGCGGCCCTCCTCGGTTTCGGCCAGTTCGCGGGCCATTTCATGCTGTCCGGCCTGGTCGAAACCGGGCACACACACCAAGGCTCCCCATTCGGCGGGTGGCTGATGGTGGCATCGCACGCGACGGCGACGGTTCTGTGCGCACTCCTCATCGCCGGCGCCGAGCGTCTGTACGCAGCCGTGTCCAACACGCTGCAAATAGTGCTCCGCAGCGTGGCGCCGATTCCGATGACCCCGAGGCGATCACCGCTCACGAGTCAGACAACGCCGGCTTTGTTCCGCGCCCCGCTCCGTGGCGCACTTTCGCGAAGAGGACCACCGCTCGCCGCATGACAACCGCGACGGCAATTTCCCTCTTCGAAGAAAGAACTCGACAAATGAAAAGCTCGATTACGCGTGCCTTGGTCACCGCAGGCGCCACAGGAAGCGCCTTCCTGCTTGCGGCGGGCATCGCCTCCGCTCATGTCACGGTCGACGCACCTGGCGCGACCCAGGGCGGCTACACCGTTCTCACGTTCAAGGTGCCGACCGAATCCGACGCCGCGAGCACTACCAAACTCACCATTGCCCTACCCGGATTCAAGTCGGCGCGCACGGAGCCGCTTGCAGGGTGGACGTCGACGATCGACAAGGACGCCAACCTTCAAGCCACCTCGGTCACCTGGACGGCCGATCCCGGCGTGGGAGTCGGCCCCGGCCAGTTCCAGCGGTTCGTCCTTTCCGTCGGACCACTGCCCAAGGAAGACGAGCTGTCCTTCACGGCCGCGCAGACCTACAGCGACGGCAAGGTCGTCAACTGGGACCAGCCGATGGGAGCTGACGGCGCCGAGCCAGAGCATCCCGCGCCGGAGATCACGCTCGCAGCCGATGACGGTGCGGGCGACGATCACCACGTCGCAGCAGGAACATCCGCAGCCTCCGACACCAAGACGTCCGACACGACCGCACGCTGGTTGGGCGGCATCGGCCTGGCGCTCGGTGCGTTGGGTACCGCGCTCGGCCTCGGTTCGATAGTTCGTCGCCGGCAGTCATGATCAGGCGGGTTCTCGCGCTCGGCATGATGGTGCTGTGCGCCGCGTCTCTCGGTATCGGTTATGCGGCGGCACATTCGGTTCCGTCTGCCAGCGTTCCCGGCAACGGCGCTTCGATCGACACCGGTCCGCCACGTGCCAGCGTCACCTTCAACGAGGCATTGCAAACCAGCTTTGCCTCGCTGACGGTGGTCGGCCCCGACGGAAATCTGTGGTCGAAAGGTGACCCGAGCGTCGAAGGCCCCACGGTCAGTGTCGAACTCGGCGAACTCGGCCCTGTAGGCGAATACCAGATCGCCTACCGAGTGACGTCCGCGGACGGCCATGCTGTCACCGGCACCCGTACCTTCACCCTCACGAAGGCGGGTTCGGGCACTCCTGGCCCGAAGGCCGATGCGAACTCGTCGGGCGATGACGGCGGAATTCCGTTGTGGCCCTTCATTGTCGCCGCAGTTGCGTTGTTCGGTGGCGGGCTCGCTTTCGCATTGCGCGGACCGAAGCGCACGAACTGATGGCGGGGGTGGGTGCGGCCGCACATGTCAGCAGAGCGACGCTGCTGCTTGCCGTGCCCACCGCCGTCCTTGGCGTGAGCCTCGCCTGGCAGCTAGCGGCACCCGATGTTCCGCAACCGTCGAGCCTGGTTCGCGTGCTTGCCGACTGCGTCGGTTCGGTGGTGCTCGGTCTTGCCGCGCTCGATCGTCTGCAGTCAGCTGGGAAACGGAAACCTATTACACGCGAACGGCTTTGGCGACCGCTGGCCGTGACGGCAGGAGTCTGGTTAATCGCCGAGGTTGTCCTGCTGGTGTTCGCTGCCGCAGACGTCGACAACTCCAGCGTCTCCGGCCTCGCCACCACCCATTTCGCAGACTT
>JBBSKP010000213.1:0-8207 GCA_038256175.1 Mycobacteriales bacterium | reverse complement strand
CGACAACTGCGTGACGGACGCACTGGCCTGCAGTGGCACCGTGACCGCTCCGAGGTGCACGCAGGCCAAGTCGACGGTGGCATAGTCGATGCTGGTGAATCCGAGAGTCGCGACAAAATCGCCTGCGCGCATGGGATGTTCGGGGTCGTGATGCCAGGCCGCAGCCGCTGTGCCGACCCGACACCACAACTCCCGATAGGTGATCGTGTCGAATTCGGGGAGCAGACGCCGCGTCCGATGGCCGGCCGCGTCCTCGATCAGATCGAAGGCGCGTTGCCCGACGGCCGGTCGATCGGCGTAGCTCTCCATCACGGTCGCAACGACCTGTGCCAGCTGTAGTCCGGGTTCTCGTAGCGCGGTACCGACGTCAGGAATCGGTCGCGCATCGCGTATTTGCTGATGAGCGGCGTACAGCTCCGCGACGCGGTTCGTCGATCGGTCCATAGGTGGATTATTCGACATGCCGAGCCTCCCGTGGCGCGTATCGGTGCGCATACAACCAATACGTTAGCGTGACTAACTACTCCAGTCGACCGTCCCTTGACAAGTTAGAGGTCGATCGGTTTTTATGTTGGTATGACTTATGACGTCGTGATCAAGAATGGCCGGCTGTTCGACGGCACACAGGCGCCCTCTGCCGTCCGCAATGTCGGGCTTCGCGATGGGCGTGTGGTCGCGGTGTCAGCCGATCCGCTCGATGAGAGCGGGCGCCCG
The DNA here is from genome assembly GCA_038256175.1 of Mycobacteriales bacterium. Lineage (GTDB taxonomy): Bacteria > Actinomycetota > Actinomycetes > Mycobacteriales > Mycobacteriaceae > Antrihabitans. The sequence goes on along the minus strand of JBBSKP010000213.1, from coordinate 7,493 downwards.
AACGTCATCGATGCGGTCGACAAGTGGGTGCTGCCCGGAATGCTCGACATCCACACGCACTACGACATCGAGGTACTGCAGGAGCCGAGTCTGTCGGAGTCGCTCCGTCATGGAGTCACGACGGTCCTGCTCGGATCGTGCTCGCTGTCGACTGTCCACGTGGACGCATCGGATGCCGGCGACATCTTCGGGCGCGTCGAGGCAATCCCACGGCGTCACGTCATCGAGGCGATCGAGAGCAAGAAGACGTGGCGTAACGCCGCCGAATACGTTGCCGCACTGGATGAGTTGCCGCTCGGCGCGAACGTCGCGGCGTTCGTTGGACACTCGGACATGCGCGCAGCGGAGATGGGACTAGACCGTGCGACACGTAAGGAAGTCACGCCCACCGCGGCGGAGCAATCGCGCATGGAGGACATGCTGACCGACGCGCTCGACGCCGGTTTCGTCGGAATGTCCGCGCAGCAGTTGCTTTTCGACAAACTCGACGGTGACGTGTGCCGGTCTCGCACGCTTCCTTCGACGTATGCGAAAGCGCGAGAACGGCGTCGGCTCAACGCAATTCTGCGGACCCGCGGCAAGGTGCTCCAAGCTGGGCCGGACCTCAAGTCGCTCAGGAGCATCGTTGCCATGACGGCAAGCACCCTCGGCATAGTTCGCAAACCACTCAAGACGAGCCTGCTCTCGGCGGCAGACCTCAAGGCCAACCGTGTACTAGCTCGCATCCTCGGCCCGATCGCTCGGCTGCTGAACTTTCTCGGCGGCAACTTCCGTTGGCAACACCTTCCCGTACCGTTCGAGGTGTATGCAGACGGTATCGACCTCGTCATATTCGAGGAGTTCGGTTCGGGCGCAGCGGCATTGCATCTTTCGGATCAGGTCGAACGCAATGCGCTTTTGAAGGACGAGGCTTACCGGCGCAAGTTTCGCAAGGACTACGACGCCAAGTTCGGGATGCGGGTCTGGCATCGCGACTTCTTCGATGCGGAGATTGTGGACTGCCCGGACGATTCGGTGATCGGCAAGACCTTCGGCCAGGTGGGAGTCGAGCGTGGGCTACATCCGGTTGATGCGTTTCTTGATCTGGTCGTCGCGTACAACACGAAGGTCCGTTGGCGTACAACGATTTCCAACGACCGGCCAGAGGTTCTCGACAAGGTTGCCAGCGATCCCGGTGTCCAGCTCGGATTCTCCGACGCGGGCGCTCATCTACGGAACATGTCGTTCTACAACTTCGGGCTCCGGCTCCTTCGCCGCGTCTACGACGCCGAACTTGCCGGTCGCCCGTTCATGACCGTGGAGCACGCGGTTCATCGGCTCACCGGCGAACTTGCCGACTGGTACCAGCTCGACGCGGGCCATGTCCGGGAAGGCGACCGAGCCGACATCGTCATCATCGACCCGGCGCGCCTCGATGCCTCGCTCGACGCATATGCCGAAAGCCCCGTGGCGTCGTTCAACAACCTTCCGCGCATGGTCAACCGCAACGACGACACCGTCACTGCGGTGTTTGTCAACGGCGAGTATGTGTTTGGCGGCGGCACTCCCGCAGCTGTACTGGGTAAGGAGCGCACCGGTCGCTTCCTGCGTGCCCGTGAGACAGCGTCGTGACGGCGGCGCCAGCCCGCCGCACCCAGGCTCAGCGTCGCGCAGAAACCATCGACGCGCTGATAAACGCCACGATCGAAGCGATCGCCGAGGTCGGCTACCACAGGACGTCGCTCGGCGAAGTGTGTCAGCGGTCGGGAATCTCCAAAGGCGGCTTGTTTCGCCACTTCGCGTCTCGCTTGGATCTGGTTATGGCCACCGCCGAGGAGGTGTGCCGACGGCACTTCGCAGCCTTCGACTCGTTCCGTGCCGGGGATCAACCGCTCGAGACAATCGACCTACTTCGCTTCGCGCGGACCCAATCTCGTGACCCGGCGAATTCGGTTTTGTTCGAACTGCTCGTTGCGGCGCGAACGGAACCGGACCTTCGAGAGCGATTGAATCCGCTGTTGGTGTGTCTCTACGGCAGCATCGAGGACCGCGCCATCGCAGCGTTCGCGGGGCAAGGCATTCCTGACGACGTCGTCCGGCTGTTCACCACGTCCGCGTTGCACATGTTCGACGGTGAATCGATATTTCGGCACACCTACCCCAGGCCTGAATTGGAGGAAGAGCGCTTGGTGGCAGCGGCATCGGTGTACGGCACCGTCATTTCGGCGGCAGCGACTTCGCGTACATAACGCCGCGGTCAACCCATTTCCGCAGTTCACGGTCCGTCTCGATGGCTTCGGTGTCGACACGCAACCAACCGAGCATTTCGCGCCCCCGCATTACCATCGGGGCGACGTGAGTGTCGTCGATGAGATCCGGTGCATCGTCGGGATCGACGCGGACCATGAGCCCACCTTTGCCGCTGGCGCTGACCGACATGTTGCCGCCGATGAGAAAGGCGAGACCGCCGAACATCCGCCGCTCTTCGATGCCGGCCAGCGAACCGATCATTTCTCGAATCCGGTCGGCTAGGTCCTCGTCGTAGGCCATATCTCGTTCTACAACTCCCGGAGCAGATCCGCCAGCAGTACGGGATCGGCCCGGTATGGCGTGTTGAAGCCGAGCCGCCCGACGATCCCGCCGTAGCGCTCGTGCAGTTGCGCGGCGGCGTGAGCGGGGTCGTTCACGGTCACCGAGACGGCGTCGAGGAATTCGTCGTCGATCAGGTCGGCCATCCGATCCCATTCGCCCTGTTTGGAAAGGTCTTTCAGGCGGGGGCCGAGCGCACCGCGCTCGTGCAGTTCGAGAATCGGCCAGTACGCGGGCGTCGAACCGTAGAACGCCAGTTGCTTGCGGATGGCCTGGCGCGCGGTTTCCAGCTCGGCATCGGATCTGCCTATCGCGATCATCGGGGAATGATGAATCACTATGTTGTCCAAGGACTTCTGAGCTGTCTGCGCTCCTTGTTCGAGTGCGGGCACCGTAACCTCGCGAAGAAACTTCGGCGTGCAGAACGGGTGCGACATGAATCCGTCGGCAACCTCGCCCGCGACCCTCGTCATCCGCGGCCCGACGCCGGCGAGGTAGATCGGTGGCGGACCGAAACCCTCGACGTCGGACGGGGCAGGCATGAACAGCGGCGGCATCAGCGTGTGCTGGTAGAACTCACCGCGGTAGTCGAGCCGACCGCCGTGGCACCAGCTGTCCCAGATGGCGCGGACGGCCAGCACCATGTCACGCATGCGGTCGGCGGGCTGGCTCCACGGCATCGAATAGCGCCGGGTGATGTGAGCCCGGATCTGGCTACCGAGGCCGAGCACGAACCGGCCTTTCGAGTACGCCTGCAGATCCCAGGCGACGGTGGCGAGCAACAGCGGATTGCGGGCGAACGCAACAGCAATCGAGGTTCCCAGTTCGACCCGATCGGTGTGTTCGGCGGCAAGCAGCAGCGGCAGAAATGGGTCGTGTGCACCTTCGAATGTCCAGATCGCGGCGTAGCCAGCCGCTTCCGCCGCCGCCGCGTCGTTGCCTATCGTGGCGAGCCCGCTGGTCAGCGTGGTGTCGACCTTCACTTCGAGGTGCCGTTCGTCCAGAGCTGTTCTGTCACGTCGTGGAACAAGACGAGCGACAGCGGATCGTCCTTCCGCAGCAGTGCACTCTCGTTGACCACAGTGCGCACAATCGTGCCGTCGTGATGCCGCAACAGGATCAAACGCCCGTCGAGTCCGCAGGTGTTGCCCTCGGGCCGCTCGTGCGCTTCGTTCTCGTCGTGCAGCAAATCGTCGATGAGGCGGTCGGTGAGGCTGTGTTCCGGGACGCCGAGCATTGCCTCGAAAGCGGGATTTGCGTGCACAATCCGGCCGTCGTACGTCGCGGCGAGAATGGGAATTCGAAGCCGGTCCAGCAGAACCAGCGCGGGGAGAGCCTGCAAAAAACCCAGCGGCGTATCGGGACGCGCCTTCCTGCGTTCGCTCACAATAGGGACCCCCGGTTATTCGGCACCCAGAAACGCGGGCTTACCGTCCTATCTGAGTGACTCCGTCGTGCGTTACAGCAGGCCAGGCCGGATTCCTACTCATTGAGATTACGGATGCCCCGGCTGATCAACAGCGCACCGACAACGACGAACAGCACCGCCATCACTGTCTTCTCGTGTCTCACCAGCCACGTCTTGACTGTGCGGAGCCTGCGCGCGAGGCCAGGTCCGCCAGCGACGAAGAGGACGAACGGCACCGTGGACGTGATTGTGGCGATCAGGATGAACACCACGGAAGCCACGATGGTCTGCCCAACCGACAGTCGCGCCTGGCCGATGTCGACTGCGGCAATGACTGCAAGTATCGCGGTGCTGACGTCCAGAATGGCTAGGAGCGTGCCGAGAACGAAGGCCCGCACCGGTGTCACCCGGTCGACATGCCGCAATAGGCGGCTCGGCTGCGGCTCCCCGCCATGTTTGGTTCTGGAATACCACAACCAGGCGGCGAGGAGAACGACGAGGACGCCCACCACGATCCTGGCGATCGATGCGCCCGTTGTCGGTGTCGCGCGGTGGACGAGATGCCTGGAATTCGCGCCGTACACAACGACAACGACAGTCACGACGACGGTGAGTGTCAGCAAACGGCCGATGAGGTATCCGAGACCTTTCGCATGTGCCCTGTCCGACACCAGGATGAGCACTACAACGATCACGGGCAACGGACTGATCGCGATCGCGATTGCGAACGGCAACACGTGCGCGATGACGTCACCCATGCGGTCTGGGGGTCCTCGTCTTATCGACCATCTGGGTTCTTCTCCTTGGGTCGAACCAGAACAAAGGCGAGGACGATAGCGACGGCCGGCACCACTGCCATCAGCAGACTCAAATCGTGGATGGCGTCCACCATGCTTCTTGTCGCACCCTCGACTACAGCATGCGCGCGCTCAGGGTCCAGTACGTTCGTGCCACCCTGTCCCGACGCAGTGCCGCCATGCGCCACTCGAAGAGCTTCTCGGGCTTGGTCTTCCGTGATGTCGGTGCCATTGAGCTTAGGAAGGCCGTCCCGGAGGAAGAATGTCGTACCGATCAACGCGAACAGAGTCGGTCCGAGCGAGTACGCGGCCTGTCCTGTTGCAGACTTCACCGCTGAGACCGCGCCGCCAAGGTCGGAGGGTGCGCTCTCCATCATGATCGTGGATTGCGGCGTCTGCACGACGGCGCCGCCGATGCCGACCAGCACGATTGCCGCGAAAAGTATCAGCAGCGACGTGTCTTCGTCGAGAATGGTCAGCACGAGCAGGCTGGCGAGCAACATCAGGAGCCCTGCGACAAGGACTATGCGATCGCCGAAGCGCGTGGCAGCACGGCCGGCGCCGACGGCCGCAAACGCCTGCAGGATCGTTGTCGGGACGAGCAGGAGTCCGAGTAACGCTGCGGACTCGCCGCGGATGGCGACGAGGTAGTAGGCGAACAGAATCGTCGTACCGCCGGTCAAGAAGTTGTACGTAGCTCCGGCGGCCACCGCGCCGTTGAACGGCTTGGATGCGAAGATGCGGAGATCCAGAGCAGGGTCGGGAGTATGCAGTTCTCGCACGACGAAACCCGCGGCGGCGACCAGACCCAAGAGGATAGGGATAACCGCGCCGGTGGTGATTCCCGTGTCCAGGCGCGATATTCCGTACACGATGCCGAGGAGCGCACCGGCTACAAGTGCGAGGCCGGCGAAGTCGAGTTTCCGTGCGGCTCGCGGAGTTTCGGGCACGAATTTGAGGGTGATCGCGAGAGTGACGACGGCTACGACCGGCGCGACGAGGAAACATGTCCGCCAGCCGATGTGTTCGGCCAGGATGCTGCCGATCGCCGGCTGCGGAGTAGTGAACGCGAAACCGGCGCCGAGATACATCGCGATTGCGGCCGCACGACGTTCCGGCGGGAATACGTCGTTGATGATGGCTAGCGACAGCCCGAGAAGAAACGCGAAACCTAGGCCAACGCATGCGCGGGCAACGATCAGGACGAGGCCGTTCGGTGCGGCGGCGGCTGCGAGATCGAAGACGATTACACCGAGCAATCCGAGGATGAACATCCGTCGCTTGCCGTAGAGATCGCCGAGAGCACCGGCGCCCAGTACCGCTGCGGCAAGCGTGAGCGTCGCAAGGCTGGCAACGAAGCTGGCCTCGCTACCGGATAGATCCAGTCCTGCTCGTACGTCGGAGATATTGGCGGACAAGATCGTTGGGTCCGCGGCCGAGATGCTGTAGCCCAGGCCCATAGCCAGCACTGTCATGGTCGCAGCCACCCCGGACACCATCTTGGGTTGCTGCGCCGGTTCCGAACCCACTTCCGGCGAGGTCATCGAGGTTCTCAGTGCGACACAAGCGCCTGGCCGTGCACTTGCTTACCCGCCAAGAAAGTCGCCCGTACGTCGAGATCGGCGATTGTCTCGGGGGGCACTGTGCGCGGATCAGCGGACAACACAACCAGATCGGCGTACTTGCCGACCTCGATCGATCCGATGACATCGTCCGAGAACAGCTGCCATGCTGCGTCGATGGTCTGTGCGCGGATCGCTTGATCAACGGTCAAGCACTCCTCGGGTGCGAGCACTCGACCGCTCGGTGCCGTCCTTGTGACGGCAACGCTGATGTTGCGCAACGGCTCTTCCGGCGTGACAGGCGGATCGTTGTGGAGCGAGATTCGTATCCCTGCGGCGACGGCGGAACCGGTCGGCGCCCACCGCGAACCCTGCTCCTCACCGAAGAGACCGTCGACGAGTATGTCTCCCCAGTAATGGATTTGGTCCACGAACAGGCTGCACGTGACGCCAAGTGCGGCGGCGCGCTCCAACTGATCCTGACGCATGGTTGGGACGTGTTCGAGTCGCAACCGGTGGTCGTCGCGCGGATTCTTGGCCAACGCTTCCTCGTAGATGTCGAGGATCATGTCGATGCCATGATCACCCATCGCGTGGCAGGCCATCGGCCAGCCGAGCGGGTAGTACGCGTCGACGATCTCGACCAATTGCTCTCTCGTGTAGTTGGCATGTCCGCAGGAGCCCGGTTCGACGCCGATGGTGCGGGTGGCGTCGGTGTCCATATAGGGAAAGGACAGGTCGATGTTGCCGACCCACGGCGAACCGTCCACCCAGATCTTGATGCCGACCTGTCGAAGGGTGTCGTCACCGTTGTCGGGGGACATGTCGGTCTTCATCTCCGGGTTGGAGATCTCGTAGGTGCGGAACCGAACACTGAGCGCGCCCGCATCGCGCATCCCTTCGAGAACCGGCCGGAAAACCGGATCGAACGCCATTTCCGAGCAGGTGGTCAGCCCAGCGCGATTAAGTCGGGCGCACTCGGCGGCCAACATACCGGGATACTCGGTCGGATTCATCGCGCCACCGAAGAGCGGAAACACTGCTCCGGTTTCCTCGGCTGTGCCATCGAGGTCACCGTTCGCGTCATGACCGTACTTGGCGCCCTTGGGATCTGGAGTGTCTCGGTTCAGCCCGACTCTGTCCCCGGCAACAGTGTTG
>JBBSKP010000212.1:0-8230 GCA_038256175.1 Mycobacteriales bacterium | reverse complement strand
CTCGTGCTCCCGCTTCGCCGGTCCTATCGAAAGCAGGTGTTCCAATTCGCGAGTAGCAGCGCCGCCTTCGCCGGCGTCGCCAAAGACTACGAGGAGTGCGACGACTACCTCGCAGAGATAAAAGTGTCGCGATAACCGTCCCTTATCCGGGCGGCAGACGGGACCCCCGAACGTGGGAGTGTTCGGAGGTGAGTGAGCACCCATAGCTTTGCGTCAGATTGACGACTGCGTAGCTCGCGGCAAGGCGCGCGGGCGCGCCAAACTTGCCGGGCAACATCACGCAGGGACGGACGCCCTATGAAGACCAGACCATTCTCGGGTCCGATTTGGCCAGACTCCAGACTCATGAGGTTGATCACGATCGCTACCGGTTTGGCGTTGGTGTCCACGGCGCTTCCTGCCGTGACTGCCCCGGTATTCGCTTTGTCGTGCACGATCACTGGGACCGCTGACAATGATGTTCTTCGTGGTACCAGTGGTGACGACGTCATCTGCGGCGGCAACGGTTCCGACACGATCGACGGTGGTGGTGGTAATGACACGCTCTAGGGCGGCGGTGGCAGCGATGTTCTCTCCGGCGGTGACGGGGATGACGTTCTCTTTGGCGAGAACGAGCAGGACACTCTCTTCGGTCAGGCCGGCAATGACACGCTGAGTGGCGGAAACAGTGCAGACAAGCTTGATGGCGGTGAGGGCGACGACACTGTGGACGGCGGCAATGATGCCGACACTCTGCAGGGCGGGGCGGGCAATGACGTTGTCAACGGAAAGCTGGGCGACGATGTTCTCGATGGCGGGCCGGGCACTGACCAGCTGATCGGTGAGAACGGCGCCGACAGCATGTATGGCGGATTTGGGAACGACTCCCTCCTCGGTGGGCTCGGAAACGACACCCTCTATGGCGGCCCCGGCAACGACAACCTCAACGGCAACGAGGGTAAGAACACCTGCGACGGCGGGACCGGCAGTAACGTCTTCGCGGGCTGCTCGAGCACGGTGAACCCGGGCGGCCCAGATCCGGCCGGGGATTGGGCGGACACCGACGCCGACGGAGTCGTTGATGCGATTGAGATCCGGGCTGGTACCGACCTCCTCAAGGCGGACACGGATGCTGACGGTCTTGCGGATAGCGCCGAACTCCAGAGCATCACGGACCCGACGAAGACTGACACCGATGGGAACGGGATCTCCGACGCAGCCGATGACCCCGATACCGATGGGCTGACGACGGCGGATGAACTGGGCCGCGGCACCAAGGCCGGCGAACCCGATACGGATGGTGACTCGCTCACTGATGGACAAGAGGTCGCGCGAGGAAGCAATCCACTCGCGGTCGACACTGATCTGGATGGCCTCTCTGATGCGGAGGAGCAAGAATTGGGCTCCGACCCCCTCGTATCGGACGCTGATTCCGACGGTGTTCCCGACGGGCAGGAGCAGTTCAGCACAGACCTCACGCTCGACAGCCCAGCGGCGACATTCCACGCGGTGGGAACAGGCAAGGCAGTGCTGGCGGTTCAGCTGTATGCGCCCGAGGACGGTCGACTCACTGATGTCCCTGGCCAGCGCGGGCCTCCGGTAGAAGTGATTGCTCCACTCCCCCTCGACTCGGGAACTCTCACCTTAGGGTTCGAGCAAGCCGCGTTCGGAGAAGACCTCGTCGTTCTTCATTTCGACGAGGAGACAGCCACTTTCGACGAACCTGCTGTGCAGTCCGTCGACCACGCATCGTCCACTGCCATGGTCACGACGACCGACTTCTCACCATTCATCGTTGTCAATCGCGCGGAATATGCCGCCGCCTGGAGCGGCGACCTTGCGGCTCCACGAGAACATTTTGACATCGTGCTAGTCATGACCGGCTGGTCGGAGACACCGCTACTTGACCCATCGAAAGAGCACGTGGTCGCCGCGAGCGAATTCGCCCATTCTCGAATCGTGGCCGGTGACAGAGTCGCGGTCGTCGAGTCGAAGCAAGAGGCTCAGCTTCTCCAGGAGTTGACGTCCGACCCGACTGCAGTTGATGCGGCATTGACTGGTCAACAATTCGACTTCTTCAGCTGGTCTGGCGGATGGTGGTCCAAGTCGATAGAAACCTCCTTGGATACGCTCGATACTTACGGTGCACCAGACCGCAACCGAGTAATCGTGATCGTCGATGACGGCTTCGGCAGGTGGAACCGGTCTTACGACTACACGTCGCGCGCCATCGCATCGTCGACGGTCATCTATGGGGCCAATTTCTTCCCTCGTTTCAAGCCCGCGAACCTCGATGTCATCACAGAAGCGACTGGTGGACAGTTCTTCTGGACACCTTCACCGGCAGGTGTGGCTGACTCCTTGAGCCTGATCAGCGCCCATCTCGACGGGAGTCTGGTACCCGCGCCTGACGGTACTGATAGCGACGGCGACGGACTTACAGACACCGTGGAGACCAATGGCTGTCGCGATGGCAGTGGACGCGTCTTCCACACCGAGCCCGACCGTGCCGACACTGACGCTGACGGGCTAAGCGACGGAGACGAGGCGGGCGGGCTCAGAAGTGATGGAACATTCGGTACCGGCACTTATTACACCCCCGTGTCCAACCCAACCCGACAGGATACGGACGGGGATACTCTCGGGGACCTCTACGAAGTTGCCGACGGTCTCTTGGCGTGGAATGCCGACTACGACCGCGACGGCCTCAGCGACGCTGTAGAAACCCAGGTTCACAGCACGGAGCCCTGGTTGGACGATGGGGACGTCGATGGCTACACCGACATGTGGGAGATCGATCACGCCAGCGAGGGATTCGATCCGCTCATCTTCGACTACCAGACCAGCATCCTCGAGTACATCGGCGAATTCTCGCGCGGTGCGCTCTGCGGGGACATTACTAATCTAGGTCCCTTCTGTGAGGGGCAAAGCCTCGCCTACCTTGCCGGGAACATCTCCAGCGGAGTGGTCTTCATCGGTGACATCCGCGATGCGATCGCCGGTGTTGTGAACCTGGACTTCATCTCCACCGCGTTCAGCGTCGCCGCCCTCATCCCCATCGGCGGCGACATCGCAGCCGGAATCAAAAAGACCGAGAAATTCATTCGGGCCGCGGACGAGATCCCGTCGGGGGCCGCGCTCCGCTCCACCATGAAAGACTTCGGCAAATCCACCGCAGACAAGATGGACCTGCTACGAAAAGTCTCGCCAACCGCGGTGACCAAGCTCACCACGGCGGGACTTCCAGAGGCCGATATCGTGCGCCTCGCCTCGAGGATGATCAGCGCCAAACATTTCGACGACATGGTCAAAGCAGCGAACGATATCAAGAAGGCGCCGAACACTTACAGACTCGAAAAGGACGCCGAAACATTCCTCCGAGCCAACACCCCCGGAGCGTTGCCGACGCAGATCAGATCGCAGACGGTCACTGGGGACACGCGCTATTACGACGTTCTAGACCCTCGAAGTCGGCGCGCGATCGAGATCAAGCACGGTCGTGCACGGGACGTTGGACGAGCTGCCAGCCAGGCCGACCGCGACGACGCGATGAGGAAGGACCCTCTGGGCGACGTCTTGTCTGTCGAATGGCACTTCTTCACCAGCAACAACAACACCCTTGGGCCAGACGTCGAGCTGCTTAAGCGGCTTGGTGAACTCAGTATCCCTTTCACTCTTTGGGTAGCCTGAGATTATGTGGGACACCATGAACGCCAGTCGCGAAAAGCGCGAGGAACTGCATCAGGCATATGTGCGGGAGTTGACACCGGCGCAGGCATGTCTTCGGAAGCGGTTGAGCGGGCCCGGCGATCCGCAACTCGATGGCAGCGTCGAAAGTCTGGACGCAGTCAACGCATGGTTCCTGACCCGCATACTCGAACCAAGAGAGGCGAAGACGGCGGACCTGCCGTCCTGGTGGGACCCGGCAAGCCCCACAGCCGAGAGCGATGTTCCAGGCAGTGGTCCATTCACGTTAGGTCAGCTTGCACTAATCGATGAGGTGCAGGCGTATCTCGGTGAAGTGATGACGAAGGCACGTCCCGACGCGACATGGGTGATCTACAAAGGCCACAAACTCGAATCAATGAACGGTCAAACAATGCTCCAGATCGGCAAAAGTCGTCCCTTCCCTGTGCACAGCGCCATCTACAACGAAGCCTTGAACGCTTTCCTCTATCGGCGTGAGGTTCCGGTCGAGCAACTCTCCGAACTCGTCCGGACGGCCTTGGCTCGCTAAGGGAACTTAGCTGCGCGAGCAAAAGAACAAGTAGCCGCTGCGCTCCGAAACCGCGACGGCTCAGGCATACCTCCGGTCTCGGGCTCCGCGCCCCTGATACAGGCCGGGTTGGCTCAACCAAGATCCCTCGGCCGGGAACAAGCTCTCAGGAATTACTGCTCGTTCAAGGTTCCCCTTCCGGGCACCCCCCTCGGTCGGAATCGGGCACCGATCCCGCTGTCCTGCGCACCTGAAAAGCCGCCCGGTGATCGTCCCGTTTGCGGGAAGGTGAGGCACCGTGGCTGCTATCACCTGAAATTTGTCAGGGCGCATTGCTGACACAGGGGGATGTCGCCGCCCCCGTGGGCATCCGCGATACGATCTCGGCATGTGCACCGGCATCTCTTTGACAGCGACAGACAGCTCCGTGATTGTCGGACGAACCGTTGAATGGGCGCTCAGCGACGCTCACCACGATCGGATCATCGTTGTGCCGCGACACACTCGGTTCACCGCGCTTACCCCGCAGGGAGCGAACGGTATGCAGTGGACAGGGAAGTACGGGTATACGTCGATCACCGCGTACGGGCAGGATTACGGCCCCGACGGCCTCAACGAAAACGGCCTCTATGTCGGCATGTACTACTTTCCCGGATTCGCTTCGCATCGCGAATTCGATCCGGCCGAGGTGCACCGCACGCTGTCGGTCGGCGACTTCATGCGGTGGATGCTCTCGACCGCCTCAACAGTTGACGAGGTGCTTGCTGCCCTCGCACGACCCGACGCACCGATGGTGGTGCGCGTCGACGATCCCCGGTTCGGCGGCGCCCCACTGCCGTTCCACTGGAAGATCGCCGACCGGACGGGTTCCAGCCGAGTGTTCGAGTTCATCGGCGACGGTGAGCTGCACATTCACAACCCGATAGCCGGGGTGATCACCAACTCGCCCACCTACGATTGGCACGTTACCAATCTGCGCAACAATCTCGGCCTCAGCCAGGCTCCCGCTGCAGGCGTTACGATCGGCGGTGTGACGCTGACGCCACTCGGAGGCGGTTCGGGTCTCTTGGGCTTGCCCGGCGACTTTACGCCTCCATCCCGTTTCGTGCGAGCTATCGCTCTTACCGCTAGTGCGAGGCCCTTGCCCACAGCATTGGATGCCGTGTTCGAAGCATTCCGGCTCCTCGATAGTTTTTCGATCCCGGTCGGCATGACTGCCGATTCATCAACACAAGCGACCGACATTGTCAGCGCCACACAGATCACCGTGGTCAGCGATCTGACCAACCGTTCGGTCTACTTCCACACCATGCACGACCGCGCGGTGCGACGCATCGATCTCTCTCGCGTCGACCTTGATGCCGCCTCGATCGCCGTGTTCGACGACCCGGCACGCATCCAGTCCGTTCGCGATCTCGTCTAACCGGGAACCTGCTCGCGCGCCCGGCAGCAATTCCCATTGAGGTTCCGCTATCGGGCACCCCTCCCGGTCGAAATCTGGCCGCGATCGCACTTCCACGAGCTCCTGAAATACGATCCGGTGATCGTCCGGCTTGCGGGCGGAGTCGGTTTCCCCGGACGCGTACTGAGGGATGAATTGACGAGCCAGACTGCGTCATCTAAGAACTCGACCAAAGTATCAACGTCACAAGCGGTCCCGCGCCCATAGGCTCGTGCGATGAAACCCAAAAGGACTGCTCCGGTCATGATCATCGTTGGCGCAGTGCTCGCGGTCGCCGGGTTCGTTACTACTGTGATCTACATTTTCCAGCCCTGGCGCACCTGCGATTATGACGACAGCCCCGCCGCGTGCAGCATGCTTCCCTTCGATGCTGCTGTTCTCCTCCTGGCGATGGTCGCAACCGTCATAGGCGTCGGCCTGGTGGCAGGTGGCATCACCGTCCGCTACCGAACCGGGGGTGTGAACAACTGGAATCGACGTGAAGGACAGCCCAGAAACCAATAGTCACGGAGCGCCTGCCTCCATCTCAGGGACCAAGCGGAGGGTGACGACCCGCGGCGAGAAATTCAAGGTCATCTACATGCGCAAACCGGCGCGGACCTTGTTTGAACTGCAACCGATGCCCAGACTGAATGAATGCGCTCGTTTCAGCCAGATCCTTCCGACCAGTGGCCGCAGGACATGGGTATCACCGTCGACATCAGCTCGGGCAAGTTAATGTTCCTGCTGTTCGTGCGTGAGGCGTGGAACATCGAAGGTGTTGATCTTCCGGGTATCGACCCGGTTCCAGCCGTCGGCGGATCTGTCCGGCCGGAAAAAGTCGAGGCTGACGATCTTCTCGCCGAGTGGAATACAGCATGGGCTTACGCCGTGGCAGACCTTTCTTACGAGCGTGTCCCTCACCCTGTCGACCCAGCGACGCGAGCGCGACTCGACGCGATGTCGCTCGAGGAGCTGTTGGCTATCGATGATCCTCGCCGTACCGGCATCTTTGCCGACGGAGTCGACCATGAGGCATACGGCGCATGGGACTGGTTCACAAAATCAGTACCGAACTCGACGAGTTTTGAAGATCAACCGGAACGGCGCAATCTCGCCGAACTCGTGCCTGCCTGGCGCGCCGGGCTTCGCAAGATCACCGAACTACCGTTCGCTGACGACTGGGCCCGACGAATCAACACACCACACCTACTCGTTTCAACCCGCACTCGACTTGACCGAGAGCATTACGGGCGCGCCCTCTCGCGCCCGGTCGAGCCCAACCGATAGGCGTTGCGCCACCGGGCACCCGAACGACCTCGGCGCTGCGGGTCGGGGAAGTTCCTGTGAACGGACCGATGCCTGATACTGGCAAGGTGTCGATCGCACCCGGAACCCTTCACCACGTCGAGCTGCAAGTGCTCGATCTATCCGCCGCCATCCGTTCTTTCGGATGGCTCTTCACGGAACTCGGTTACGAGGAGTACCAGGTTTGGGACGGTGGGCGAAGCTGGATCCTTGGTAGCACATACGTTGTCGTAGCCCAGGCACCGAGCGATGGCGCCCACGACCGACGCACAGCTGGATTGAGTCACCTTGCGTTTCACGCCGGAACCACAGCGGACGTGGAATCGATGTGGGCCGCGGCACCCAGTTTCGGCTGGAAGCATCTTTACGCGGACCGGCACCCGTGGGCTGGCGGCAAAGGGCACTACGCCGCCTTCGTCGAGAGTGGCGAACGATTCAAGGTCGAGTTAGTTGCAACGTCTGATTAACCGCGCGGTCAAGGTTGCGCATGCGGGCGGTGGCGCGAGGTGGTGAAAGGATAAGAATATGGATCCCATCTGGCTGCTGGTCGCCCTCATCCTCATCGTCTTGTTCGCGAGCATCAGCATCGTCGGTACGCTTCATCGAATTCGGGACGCGAGCGAAAAGATGCTTGCAATACTCGAGGCGCAGACTGCTAGACGAACTTCCGAGGACTCATCTCGCTGAAGGTTCCGCTACCGGGCGGTGGGGAGATCTAGTCAGCTGCGCCTGATCCAAAGCTGTTCCTCGAGCCAGCCCAAGGCGATACCCGTTGAACCCGCTTCGATGTACTCGGTGGATGGAAAGCTTCGAAGGTGGATCGCTGCTCGCGCTGCCCAGTCGCCGTCCTGATGGATGGATTCAATCAGGTAAGCCATGACCGCGAGTGCGTTGTAGACGCCGAACTCTCTGGGCGTGTCTTTCTGGGTCAGGTGCGCGAGCAGCGGTACCACTTCGGGTCCAAGGCGCTGGGGAGCGTTCACCAATTTCCGGTTGAATAGACGTGCCTGGTGAGCCGCGATGTTGCGAATTTAGTTCACGGTCACAATCCAGCGCGGGTTCGGCTGTCCCGTTGCTGCGTTGCTTAGCTCGGCAACGGGAGCCGGTGAGTGTATCTTTCAGCGGTCGACGGACTGTCGTTGAATGGTTCGGTACACGGTGGAGCGAGCAACGTTGAACAGCTCGGCAAGCTCGCTCGTGGAATGCGTCCCCGCCCGATGAACTTCCATCAGGTGGCGTTGCTGGGCCGTCGATAACTTCGGTTGCTTGCCGCGCAAATGGCCCTT
>JBBSKP010000211.1:0-8260 GCA_038256175.1 Mycobacteriales bacterium | reverse complement strand
CATCGAGGCAGACCCGATGGGCGCCACGAGGATCGAAGGCGTGTGGGTAGCAGGCAATGTGTCGAACCTGATGGACCAGGTTGTTAGCGCCGCAGCCGCCGGAGTTCGCGCCGGCGCCGCAGTCAACGGTGACCTCGTCCTCGAAGACATCCGACTCGCCATCGCAAGCGAGGGGGTTCTCCAGTGACCGAGCCGTTTTGGGAAGCGTTCTACAGCAACAGCGACCGAGTGTGGAGTGGCAACCCGAATCCGATTCTCGTTCACGAGGTAGCCGGCCTGATGCCGGGAACGGCATTGGACCTCGGTTGCGGCGAAGGTGCCGACGCGATCTGGCTCGCGGAGCAAGGCTGGCGTGTCACTGCAGTGGACGTGTCGGCTATCGCGCTGAAGCGTGCCGCCGCGCACGCTGTCGAGGCTGAGGTGACGGACCGGATCGACTGGCAGCAACACGATTTGGCGTCGACGTTTCCAGCCGGCACATTCGATCTCGTCTCCGCGCAGTTCTTGCATTCTCCGGTGCACATGCCGCGGGAAGCGATTCTCCAATCGGCGGCGATGGCTGTGGCGCCGGGTGGTGTCCTCCTGGTGGCAGGCCACGCGAACTCACCGTCGACAGGCCATGACCATCATCCGGAAATGGAATTCCCCACGCCGACAGAGGTTCTCGACTCACTCGAGCTAGTACCAGGGAGCTGGGAGGTCGAGTCGACCGAGACGGTCGAACGAACGATCGTCCACGACGGTCACTCGGTCACGCGCGCCGACAACGTCCTGCGCGTCAGGCGCCTGAGGTAGCTTTCGCGTTGAGCGCATCGATCGCGGCACGTAGTCGAATCGTCGCATCGGTCGCAACGGCTTCCATACCTGGGTCGTCGACGACCTTTACCATCAGTTCGGGGTTCATCGCCTCGACCATCACAGCGTCACCATCCTCACGGACGACGACGTTGCAGGGGAGCAACAGGCCGATCTGTCGGGTGACCTCGAGGGCGCGGTGTGCCAGTGGTGGATTGCACGCGCCGAGGATGAGGTAGCGCTCCATCTTCTCACCGAGCTTGGCTTCCATTGTGGCCGTGACGTCGATCTCGGTCAGGATTCCGAAGCCTTGGTCGCTCAACGCCTTACGGGTGTCTGCTACGACGGTGTCGAAGTCATTGGTGTCGAGCCGTGTTGCTATTGCGATGTCCATGGTGTTGGTGCTCTCGGGTTGGTTGGTCATTCGAATGTCGGCGGACCGCTGCGGGGTCTAGTCAACTCCGAGAATGCGGGGGAGTGGGAGAGGCTTACGACCCCGTCGAAGAGCACTAGGCCTTCGACTCCATGCGGAATCGACGTCAGGACAGGTCCAAAGAATGCGTGACCGTCGAACGCAACGATCGGACTGCCCGACTCCGTGCCGATTGCTTTCTGGCTCGCGCGATGCAGCTCGGTGACCGCTGTGTCCCAAGAAGAGTCGTCGATAACGTTCGCCAACGCAGGATTCAGGCCGCATTCCTCGAGTGCGTCCGACGCCAACTGCGTCGACAACGGCACCCCCAGGATGTGCAGGCGATGGCCAAGCGCGGTGTAGAGGCTGCCGAGCGCCTCGGAACCCGACTCTCGCTCTACGGCAGCCAGCAATCGTCCAGTCCGTCGCGAGGTTTTCATCCGCTCGCCATGCGCGCCAGTCTGCTCCTGACCCTCGTTGAGGACGGCGAGACTCATTGGGCGCCAGGTTATTTCCAACGGGCGAGACTCCGCCACCTCGAGCAGCCAGCGTGAGGTGGCCCACGCGAACGGGCAGGCTGCGTCGAACCACACATCGACAGTGATCGGTTCTGCCATGACGGTCCTCTCCCTCGTGGTCGTTCCTTCATTCTGCCATATACCCCATGGGGTATGCAATGGTGCGGCTGGGGCTAGGCCAGAGCCAGAAAGAGCTTCTCCAGCTCGTCTTCGGTGAGGGGCGGCTTCTCTCCGTCGGCGACACCTGCGATGCACTCGCGCATCCCGCTGGCGACGATCTTGAAGCCTGCACGATCGAGGGCGCGCGACACCGCGGCGAGTTGGGTGACAACGTCCTTGCAGTCGCGACCCGCCTCGATCATGGCGATGACGCCCGCCAACTGGCCTTGCGCCCGTCGTAACCGGTTGAGTACCGCCGGCATGGCTTCTTGGTTGGCTCCCATGAATCTGCCCTTCGACGCAGTGGCTATAGCACCAGCGTACCCCCGGGGGTAATTGTGTGCGCAACGCAAACCGTCCCCCGGGATATTCATCCGGGGGACGGCTCTCGCTATTTGTCAGTGCTTGATGAGGTCGGCGAACGTGTCGGCGGCTCCTTCTTTGGTTGCCGTGATCCGCGCAAGGTTCGGCATGAGCAGATCGATGGCGGTTACGGGGGGAAATCCGTTGGGAGGTGTGACGTCCCGGCGGACAGGTAGGTAGTACTGCTCGACTGCGAGCTCTTGAGCCTCCTTGCTGACTAGGAAGTCGACGAACTTCTTGGCGGCCTTCTGGTGATGGGTGGATGCGACGATGCCGACGGGTTGCGTGACGTAGGGGGCGCCCTCGGTGGGGTACTCGAGTGAGATGGGCAAGCCCTTCGCCGCGAGTTCCCTTGCTACGTAGTCGGCGACGATCCCGACGGGCTGGATGCCCGCCGCCACGATCTCTCCGACCCAACCGTTGCTCTGGGCGACCATCGGCTGGTTGGCAGCCAATGCGTCCAACCATGTTTGACCGAGCCAGCTGGTGCCTTTCCACACCGCTGCGTTGTAGGCGGCAGCCCCGGAAGTCCGTGGGCACGGCATTGCGATCTGTCCGTGGAACTTGCTGTCTGTCAATTCCTTCCAGGATGTCGGTGGGCGCGATTCGGCCTTCCCGTTCTTGCTGAAGGTGGTGTTGTGGGCGATGACTGTCGGGATGATTCGCGTCCCGACGTAGTAGCCCTGGGGATCGACCACCTCTGGATAGACGGCGCAGACCTCGGCCGGTAGGTATTCGAGGAGCTGTTCGTCCCACTTCAGACGCTCGAACGTTGCGGCGTCGGCGAGGAGCAATACGTCGGCTCCAATTCCGGTTGCGGCCGCCTCCGATGCGATGCGCGACTCGAGTTCGCCGGTGCAGCCGCGGACCACATCGACCTCGATATCGGGGTACTTGTTGCTGAAGGCGGCAACCAGCGCGTCGATCTTCGGCTGAGGTTCCGAGGTGTAGAGGGTCAGCACCTCGATATCGGAGTCTGTGTCAGTGCGGACGTGTCCTTTCGTTTCGAGGGTCGGAAGCTGGTGAGTCGATGTGCAGTAGTTGTCGAGTGTTGCCTCCAGTGGTGTGCTGAGCGTGAATGTCGGGCGGGTGCGGGTCAGTGTGTGCATGGTGTCCTCACTTCATGAAGATCGTGTAGCCGGAGTTCATGGTCGGGAATCCGGTGTCGACGCGGGAGTAGATGCCGTAGTAGTTGCCGTCTCCGCCGGTCATCCGGGTGCCTTCGTTGTTTGCGCCGTTGCCGTAGTTATTGGCCATGAAGACGGCCTGGGCGTTGCCGGGCAGCGAGTACGTGACGTCGACGCCGATCCCGCGAGGGTCGTTGTTCGTCGCGGTGATGATCTCGCTGCTCCACGGCGCCAGGACCGCGTTGGGGCCCTGGATCCACTGGCCGTACGGGTTGTCGGAGCCCTGCAGGATCATGTCTTGGCCCGTGTTGTTGTGGATGGTCATGGCGATGGTCGGGCCGGTCGAGGGAAGAGTTCCCGCGCTGGCAACCCCGCAAGCTCCGAAGGCGACACCGACGGCGGCGAGGCCGGCGATCGGGACGGCGGTCCAGCGAGCGATGCGGCGAAGGCGATCGCTCTTGCGATCGGCTGCGTCGATGTCGATGATGTTCAGAGGCTTGGTTTCCGGGTGGACCGTCATGGCGTATGTTCCTGTCCGAGTGGCCTTTTGAGGCATCTGCGTCCGGTTGTTTCCGGTGTGAGATAACTATGACTCGTCGCAGGTCAGACGTATGTCCGCCAGCCGGGCCTATAGGAGGATGAATGCTGTGTCCCCCAATCGGGGGACGGCGCTGAGAGGATGGACTCGTGATCATCGTTGCCGGACATATTCGCGTCGACCCTGCCGGTCGCGAGGACTACCTCGACTCGTGCCGCGACGTGGTGAGACTTGCCAGAGTCGCCGAGGGTTGCCTCGATTTCTCCCTGGCCGCCGACCTGCTCGATTCCGATCGGATCAACATCTACGAGCGCTGGGAATCGAGAGAGACGCTCGATGTCTTTCGGGGTTCGGGGACCGACGATGGTCAGTCGGCGGCCATCCGCGCCGCCGACGTCCGCGAGTTCTTCTGCGACCGCGAAGTCAAGCTCTAGTTCGCATCAAGATCGCCAGTCGCATGTCGGTGTCGAAGACTATGCTCGGGGTCAAGTGATCAAGAGGTTATTGCCAAGAGTATGGACGTCCGGAACTGAGACCACACATGGTCCACATCGATCCGCTGATAACACAGCGTGACCAGACGTCGGGGTTTGCGGCCGAGCTAGACGCGGCCGGATTCGAGGATGCCCAAGAAATCGGCCGCGGCGGCTTCGGCGTCGTCTACCGGTGCTTGCAGCGTTCACTCGACCGCACGGTCGCCGTCAAAGTGCTGACGGCAGATCTGGAGCAGGAGAACCTCGAACGGTTCATTCGCGAGCAGCTGGCGATGGGGAAGTTGTCCGGCCACCCGCACATCGTGAGCATTTTCGAGGTCGGCACCACGGCAACCGGGCGCCCATACATCGTCATGCAGTACCACCCGCACGGTTCGTTGGAGTCCCGCGTGCACGACTCCGGACCGATCAGCTGGAAGGACGCGCTGCACGTCGGGGTGAAGGTGTCGGGGGCGCTCGAGACCGCGCACCGTCGCGGGACGCTGCATCGCGACGTGAAGCCCGGGAACATTCTGCTCACGGAGTACGGCGAGCCGCAGCTGACGGATTTCGGTATCGCGCGCATCAGCGGCGGATTCGAGACTCAGACGGGTGCTGTCACCGGATCGCCCGCCTTCACCGCACCCGAGGTCCTGCAGGGACAGCGACCCGACGAGACGTCGGACATCTACAGCTTGGCGTCGACGCTGTTCTGCGCGGTGACCGGTCACGCGGTGTTCGAGCGTCGAAGCGGCGAAGAGATGGTCGCTCAGTTCGTTCGGATCACCAAGCAGCGGACGCCCGATCTGAGCGAGTCCGGGCTACCGGCGGACGTCTGCACCGCGATCGAGCGGGCGATGGCACGCGAACGCAGCGATCGGCCGTCCAGCGCCGCCGAGTTCGGCATCTTGTTGCAAGAGGTGCAACGGCAACACGCGCTGCCCATCGACGACGTGCCGGTGCCGATTTCGGCTGCGGAGCCGTCCGGCGGGTCGTTCGGCGCGCCGATGACGACCGGCGCTCGACGTGGGTACTTCCCGCGGACGATGACCCCGCCGGCACCGTCGACGCGGTTCCGGCCACCCGCAGCGACGCGAGCGTTGGTAGGACGCGATCGGTTGATCGAGCAACTGCGGGGCGGGCATCGGAAGCGGTTGACCGTTATTCATGCGCCGACGGGATTCGGCAAGAGCACGCTTGCCGCGCAATGGTGCGAGGTGCTGACGGACGAGGGTGTCGCGGTCGCGTGGCTGACAGTCGACCACGACGACAACAACGTCGTCTGGTTCCTGTCTCATCTGATCGAAGCTATTCGTGCGGTACGGCCAAAGCTGGCAACGGAATTGGGCGAAGTTCTCGAGGAGCACGGTGACGAGTCCGAGCGTTACGTTGCGACCTCGCTGATCAACGAGATCCATGCGAGCGGTGAACGGATGACGGTCGTCGTCGACGATTGGCATCGGATCACCGATCGCGCAACGGTCGCAGCGCTGCGGTTTCTGCTCGACAATTGTTGTCCCGGTCTGCAAGTCGTTGTCACCAGCCGAAGCCAATCGGGGCTTCCGATGAGCCGGATGCGCATGCAGAACGAGTTGATCGAAATAGATTCCACCGCATTGCGATTCGACAACGACGAGTCGGAGAGTTTCCTCGTCGAGCTGGGTGGTCTCGACCTGGATCGCAGTGACGTGGAAGAGCTGACCGAGTCGACCGACGGTTGGGTTGCGGCATTGCAGTTGGCGTCGCTGTCGCTACGCGGCTGCGACGATCCTGCCGAGTTGATCGGCCACCTGAGCGGCCGGCACCACGCCATCAGTGAATTCCTCGCCGAGAACGTGCTCGACACACTCGAACCGTCGATGCTCGATTTCCTGCTCGCCACCTCGATTCCAGAACGGATCTCAGCCGACCTCGCCGCAGCACTTGCCGGAGTGCCGCGGGGGCAGGCGATGCTCGAGGAGGTGGAGGAGCGAGACCTGTTCCTGCGCAGGCTCGACGATCAGTGGTTCCGCTATCACCATCTGTTCGTCGACTTCTTGCGGCAGCGGCTCGAACGTGACATGCCCGAGCGGGTACAGGAATTGCACCGGATCGCATCGAAGTGGTTCGCGGACAACCACTTTGTCAGCGACGCCGTGGATCATGCGCTGGCGGCGGGCGATGAACAGCGTGCCGTCGACATCGTCGAGCAGGACGGAACGTATCTGCTGGAGCATTCGCAGATGGCGACGTTGCTCGGACTTGTCGAAAAGCTGCCACGATCGATGGTCGATTCCCATCCGCGCCTGCAACTCGCGTTGGCTTGGGCGAACATCTTGCTGCATCGCGCCGGGCCGGCGAAACAGGCACTGCTCCTTGTCGAGTCGACGCTGGACGGTTGCGGTCTCCCCACATCCGAGATCGAGGAGTTGCGGATCGAAGCCGGAGTCGTGCACGGCGTGGTTGCTCTCCGGGCCGACGATATCGGCGGGATAGACGAGCTGATCCAGCCCGCGTTGGCGCGGCCGGACACATTGCGGCCCTTCGTGGTTGCGGTTGCGGTGAACGTCGCGACCTTTGCAGCGGCGTACCGCTGCGATATCGACGAGGTCCACCGACTGCAAGACTGGGCGGCGCCGTATTACAAGCGAAACAAGGGTACCTACAACGTCATTCACGGACTGTGCTTCGCCGGACTCGCCGCGAGTTTGCAGCTCGACATTGCCACGGCCGAGAAGTGTTTCCGGAAAGCGTTGAAGGTAGCGCGACATTCGGGCGGCAGCCATTCCTACACAGCGCGGCTCGCGGGCTCCCTGCTCGGCGAGCTGCTCTACGAGCGGGGTGAAGTTGCCGAGGCCGAACGTCTCCTCGACGAGGGCTACAAGCTGGGACCCGAGGGCGGGTCGGTCGACTTCAAGATCGCTCGGTACGTCGTCGGCGCCCGAATCAAAGCGCTGCAAGGTGATCGAGCCGGAGCGATGCGGCGACTGAACGAGGGCGGACGAATCGCACGATCCATGTCGTTGCCGCGCCTGCGAGCCGAGGTGGAGAACGAACGCATCAGGCTGGGGTTGCCCCCGCATCCGGACTTCGGTGCGCTGCCCGTTGTCGAATACGACGCGCGACGGAAGCCGACCGATCCGATCGACGAGATCACCGCGCTCTATGAGGAAGCCACGGCGATCAGACTGCTTCTGGCCGAACATGACTCACCCGAGAAAGGTGAGCTGGCGTGTACGTGGGCGCATGAATGGGTGGACCGACTGGTCGAGCGGGATCGGCCCCGGGCGCTGCTGAAAGTGCGCCGACTCCTCGTCGCGTGTCTCGCCGCAACGGGCCGGACGGACGAGGCGAAGGCGACGCTGGCAACGATCTGCGCGCAGTGTGCCGAAGCCGGGTCGGTGCGCTACATCCTCGACGGCGGACCCTACGTCGTCGACATGCTCGCAGCGCTGCGTGAAGATCAGCTCGCCGGCTGGTGGCGTCGTGAATGGCCCGAGGTGCCCGCCGACTTCCTCGAGCGGCTGGTCAATGCCCAGGCGGCGCAGACGATCTAAATTGCGGCTCCGCCGCCCGTGCGCGCTTTACCCCCTTCTGCTGGGGTGTGATGTCTCAGGACATGTTGAACAAATGTGTCTCAGGACTTCGTGGACGATTTTTTGGTGAGCAATTGTGAGGTTACCGTTCTGTCGAGGGTCAGGGTGCGTGCGCGGCAGTCACCGACCATGATGGTGACCTCGTCGCCGCGCCAGTGCACGAGAGCGGTCTTGTTGGCCCACTTGCGGCCGATCGTGATCTTGCACCGGTCGAATTGCACGATCCCGGTGCCGCTGACCGATCTGGTGGCGGTGCCGGACAACACGATCGGGTCCGAAGATGGTGCAGCACAATCGGTT
>JBBSKP010000210.1:0-8307 GCA_038256175.1 Mycobacteriales bacterium | reverse complement strand
CTCAGGTACCAGATGACCGACCAACGCTTCCGCATCCAAAAGCTCCCGATCGACCCGCTCCACACCCTGCATGAAACCTATTCTCCCAGTTCAAGCCCACATTCTAGGGAGGCGCGCTGATTATTCAGCGGCCTCCTAGGTCGCCAGTACGATCGAACCGGTTGTCTTGCGCGCCTCCAGGTCTCGGTGGGCCTGGGCTGCGTCGGCAAGCGCGTACTCCGCTCCGATCCTGATCTTCAGTGACCCATCCGCGATCGCCTTGAACACATCGCCCGAGCGCCAGTCGAGTTCGGCGCGGGTGCGGGTGTAATGCACCAACGTCGGGCGCGTGAGAAATAGCGAGCCCGCCGGGTTCAGCCGTTGGGGATCGAACGGTGGCACCTTGCCGCTCGCCGCGCCGAACAGTGCCAGCGTTCCCCGGATCCGCAGCGATGCCAAACTTGCCTCGAAGGTGTCGGCGCCGACGCCGTCGTACACCGCGGCGACACCCTCGCCGTTGGTGAGTCCGCGAACGCGATCGGCGAGGTCGTCGCCATATCGCAGTACTTCGGCGGCGCCCGCCTGGCGAGAAAGCGTCTCCTTCTCGTCGCTGGACACAGTGGTGATCACACGGATGTCCGCTGCCGCCGCGAGCTGAGTGAGGATCAGACCGACCCCTCCGGCGCCCGCGTGCATGAGCACCGTTTCGCCCGGTTCGGGTCGGTACACCGAATTGAGAAGGTAGTGCGCGGTCATTCCCTGCAATAGGGCGGACGCCGCTTCGGCCGGCCCGCAGCCGTCCGGCACCGCGACCGCATTGTCGGCGCCGACGGCGACCTTCTCGGCATAACTACCTTCGGCCGACGCCCATGCAACCCGATCGCCGACCGCGAATTCGGTGACTTCCGCGCCGATTGCTTCGACGACACCGGTGCCCTCCGAGCCCGGAATGTACGGCAACTCACGCGGATACGCTCCCGAGCGGAAGTACGTGTCGATGAAATTGACGCCAATCGCGTCGGTGCCGACGAGGAGTTGCCGCGGTCCGACCGCTGGAATGGGAACGTCTGCGGCGATGAGCACTTCCGGTCCGCCGTGCTGGGTTACTCGGATTGCGCGCATACGGTCCGTTCTACCTCGAGCCGCATCTTTCCTCGCGCCCGCGGCCCAGTATTGTTGCCTCATGAGCACCGATGCTGCGCAGTCCGATGTCAAGCCGCCCGCCGGCGTCGTCAAGTCGGTCGAGAAGTTCCTTGCCGATCACGGCGGTGTCGCCAGTGCCGTCCTGCAGCCGGTTGGGCGCGCAGGTGTGCGCATCACCCTGGTCGGTGCAGACGGTGTGATGGGCGATCGCGTGGTGCCAGATCTGGAGACGGCACGCGCTGTGGTCGATCGGTTCGACGCGATCACCGTGTCGGAATGGGATCGCGAGCTGACGTCGGTGGTGACGCCACGCATCGGTCACTTCAAGCAGATGGCTGGCTGGGTAGCGCGGCAAACTCGATTCCCGAAACCCTGACGGGTTCGCGAGTCCTACTGGCCGCCCACAGCGCAGCGGTCGCGGCAGTGCACGCCGCCGCCCCACCGACATGTACCGCGACGAGTGCGGCCGGGACATCGGTGAAGTACTGCACGATGCCGACCAGTCCCTGAGCGATCGCGACAGCCAGCACCACCTTGAACCGCACAAGCACGTGGTGCGTAGCGCGAACTGCGTAGAGCCCGAACCCGAGGCCGATCAGCAGCGCCACGTAGCCGACGACGAGCTGCGCGTGCAGATGCACGAGCGTCACGATCTCGACCTGGAGCCGGGGGACCGTTCGGTCCAGGCTCTTGTCACCGGCGTGCGGACCAGCGCCCGTGACGAGCGTTCCAGCGACGAGGGCAGCCGCGAGTGCGACGCCGGACATTCCGGTCAGCCAGCGCAGCGGCGCCGGGATCGAGGCGACCTCGACGCCGTCGTCGGGCTCGGAGATCTTCGCGTACAACAACACCGCGAGCCAGACCATTGCCATCGACGCCACGAGGTGAACGGCGACGGTCCACCAGAGCAGACCGGTGCGGACCGTGATGCCGCCGATCACCGCTTGCACCACAGTTCCGGCTGGCATCAGCCAGGCGAACATGATCACGGCACTTCGACGTCGTGCCCTGGTGACGGCAAGGACGACGAGGATCGCGCAGATCACCACAACCGACGTGAGCATGCGGTTGGTGAACTCGACGGCTTGGTGAAGCACCGGTACCTCGGACACACCGACGGGGGTGAAGCTGCCAGGGAAGCACTGTGGCCAGGTCGGGCAGCCGAGCCCCGACGCTGTCACCCGGACGATGGCCCCGGTAACTGCAATGCCCGCTTGCGACAGGATCACCGCGATGGCAATGATGCGCTGCCATCGGAGCGACGGTAGAGGCAGACGATCGACAAGGCTCAGATAGCCGCGATACAGCACGAGTCGATGGTAGATGCCGATCAACTACAGGCTGTCGTTGACCCACAGCTCAGCTCGATGCCAGCCGTACGATCCCGGTGATCGTGCCCTGCAGGATCTCCTTGTTCGCCGTGATGAGCGGCGACATCTGCAGCGTGTCGGAGAGAATTGTTCCGGGCATCGGTTGGCTGAACTCGACGGCGCCAGAGGCAGGATCGATGACGGTATAGGCGAACTCGTCGATCGGCGAGGTGGCGGCCGGACCGATCCGGCTGACGGTGTAGAGCTTGCCGTCCGCGGTCGACAGTCGCGGTACCGCCGAACTACGCACCGCGTTGTCCCAGACGACGTGGCAGCCCGCGCTGTCGACATCGACACGTGTCATGCCGCCCGTGAACGGTGCGCCCGCTGGAACGGCAGGTCCGGCGACGTCGGGCACGGTTGGATATGGATAGCCGTAGGTGCTCGCGACAAATACCGACGAGCCGATGCCGATGGGGGAGTTCTCACTTCCGGGTCCGCCCATCGCCAGCACGGGTTGGCTGCAGACGAGTTCGCGACTGGCGGCGCGGTAGACGAGCAGATGTACCCGGTCGTCGGCGTTGTCGACGATGGTGACGTAGTCCGAGCCGGTATGCGCTGCCTTTGACCAGTGGCAGCTGCGCCGTCACGGACCGGGACGCGCGATCGAACAGGTAGACGGTCGGGATCTGGCCGAGGATCGATGTGCACAATGCGACGCTCAGGCCATCGCTCCCGGCGAGCACAGTCGGGCAGGCGGCACCGAGCGGCAGCGTTTCGACCACAACGGAACTGCCCGGACCGGCCAGCGGTGTCGCATCCGACGAGCTCGCATCGCCGTGCATGGTCGAGGTGCCTGTCGGTCCGAGATACGGATTCGGCGGAGCGAGCGGCCCCCATGTGGGTTGCGCGGCCGCCGAATCCGGAATGAGAATCGCGATCGCTGCCACTAGAACTGCGACGCGCACCGGGCGGAACTGAATTGGGCTCAGGTGAACCGGAACAGACGGCCGGCCAGCCACGCGGATCCGAGCGCCCAGACGGCAAGGACAGTGATCCCGAACCAGTCGATCGATGTGTGGAGGGCTTGTTTCAGCGTCTCTGCCAGGGCGCCGGACGGGATCAACCGCGCGGCGAACCGGAGTGCCTCGGGTACGTCGTCGGAGGCGAATACAACGCTGCCGATACCGAGCATGATGAACCATAGGATGTTCGCGAGGGCGAGGACCACCTCGGCTTTGAGCGTCCCGCCGAGAAGCAGACCCATCGCGGCGAACGTCACGGTGCCGAGAGCGATGATGACCGCTCCGAGGGCCAGCCCAAGAAGTTCCGGTCGCCAGCCGAGGGCCACGCCGATCGCGCCGAGAACCAGGGACTGGATCGCGACGACGATCACCACTGCGGCGCTCTTGCCTGCGATGATGCCCCACTTCGGCAGGGCGGTCGCACCGAGTCGTTTGAGGGCGCCGTAGCGCCGGTCGAAGCCGACAGCGATCGCCTGTCCGGTGAAGGCAGTCGACATCACCGCGACCATCATGACCGCGGGAACGACCGTGTCCACCCTGGTATCGCCGAGATTGCCGACCGGCAGCAGGACGAGCCCCACGAGCAATGTGATCGGGATGAACATCGTGAGCAGCAACTGCTCGCCGTTGCGCAGCAGCAGGATCAGCTCGAGGCGCGTCTGGGCGATCAGCATCCGGCTCGCGGCATTCGGCCGAGGGTCCGGCGAGAACGTTCCTGGTGCGAATCGATTTGTCATCCGCGCAGCTCCCGACCGGTCAGTTCGAGGAATACATCTTCGAGGCGCCGCTGGTCGACCCGGAGATCAGTAGCGAGTACGCCGATTCGAGCGCACCACGCTGTGACGGTCGCGAGCACCTGCGGATCGATGTTGCCCTCGATCAGGTACGACCCCGGCGAGGTCTCGCGTGGCGAGAAACCTTCGGGTAGAGCGGTCACCAACAGGCTGAGATCGAGATTGGCGGGCGCGGAGAAATGCAGCTGGCCTTCGGCGCCGCGGGTCGTGAGTTCCGACGGTGTTCCGGAGGCGACGATCTTGCCGTGGTCGATGATCACGAGTTCGTCGGCAAGTTGCTCGGCCTCGTCCATCATGTGCGTCGTCAGCAGCACCGAAACTCCGTCGCGGCGCAACGAGTCGATCAGCTCCCAGACCATCAAACGGGCCTGGGCATCGAGGCCTGCGGTCGGCTCGTCGAGAAATACGAGTTCGGGGCGGCCCACTACGGCGCAGCCGAGCGCGAGGCGTTGTTGCTGGCCACCCGACAATCGGCGATACGGCGTCTTCGTGGCGTCTTGCAGGCCGAGCGTTTTCAGCAACCATTCCGGATCGAGCGGGTTAGCGGAGTAAGCCGCGACCAAGTGGAGCATCTCGCCGGCACGCGAGCCCGGATAGGCGCCGCCGCCTTGGAGCATCACGCCGATTCTGGCGCGGACTTCGCTCGCGTCCTTGATCGGGTCGAGGCCGAGAACGCGAACGGAACCCGACTCGGGAGTGACGAATCCTTCGCACATTTCGACTGTAGTTGTCTTGCCGGCGCCATTGGGGCCGAGCAGGGCTAGCACCTGGGATTGCTCGACGACGAGATCGAGCCCGTCGACCGCGGTGACGGCGCCGTAACGCTTCACGACGCCTTCCAGTCGCACGGCGGGCTGCAACGATCGGCCGGCTGCCGCTCCGGATGCTCGCGTGGTCACGAGGATTCAGCGTAGGGCTCGCGCGCGGGCGTCGACGCCGCTGCCCCCGAGTCGGCACGCCAAGGGAGGATGTTTCGCGTCGCAAGAATCAAGGATCCGCACACGATCACGGTCGCGATAGAGGCTTGCACGATCGAGAACGGCTGCAATTCGGCGCCGTTCGGCATGAGAATCACGCTCACCACGGACGAGAACACCACGGTAGGGACACGAAACGCCGGTCGAGTTGCCCAGGCGGCAAGTGGAATGACCCCCCAGAGCAGGTACCAAGGCTGCACGACCGGAAACAGCAGGACAATTGTGCCCAATGCCACACCCAGTGCGCCGACGGTGTGCAGCCGACCGGTGAATACCGCGACCAACATTCGGACCGTGACGAATGCCGCCACGAGGGCAGCGATGGGACGTGTAAGGCTCAGCACCGCCGTCGTGTGGTCGCCTAGGCCGAGCAACACCCCGCCGAATCCGGTGACGACGCCGACGGAGGTTGGCAAGGACATCCAGCTGCGGACGGCGTTTGCCGTTCCGAGCGTATGTATCCAGCCGAAGCCGAGTCCGCTGATCGTGCTGATGATCAGCATGACGATCAGGGCAATTGCCCCGAGCAGCGCAGCGGAACTGAAGAACGCGCGCCAATTTGCGCCCCAGCGCCGCGCCAGCGCCATCCCGACGAAGGGGAGTGCGATGAGTGATGGAATTTTGATGGTGGCCGACAACGCGATGATCGCGCAGCCGGCGATAAGGAGTATGAGGTTGCGGCCACGAATGGGGTCGGGTCGTTCGATTGCCCGCATCGCCAGCTCGAGGCCCCCGAGCATGAGCCCGAGCATGAGTGCCTCGTTGTGTACGCCGGAGACCAGGTGAAACAGCAGCAGGGGATTGGCCGCACCGAGCCACAGCGCGCTGACCGAGGCGACTCCGCACCTGCGAGCCAGACGCGGCAACGCCCACACGATCAGCGCGACGCCGACCAGGGCCAGCATGCGGTGCAGGAAGATCCCGGCGACGATGTTGTCACCGGTCACTGCCGAGATGCCGCGACCGATCCACAGGAACAGCGGGCCATACGGTGCGGGAGTGTCGCGCCAGATGTTCGGCACTGTCAACGTGAGGACGTGATTGAGGCCGAGTGCGTGAGCCGGACCGATTTCGTAGGGGTCGAGGCCGCGCGCGGTGATCTCGCTTTGCGCGAGGTAGGAGTAGACGTCGCGGCTGAACATCGGGGGCGCGACGCTCAGCGGCAGGATCCACAGCAAGAGGGTCCGGTCCAATTGCGACCGGCTCATCCGCCGAGCCGGGGTGCCGTTGTGCGACCTGCCGACCGCGAAGCGCCCGAGCAACAGCCAGGCAAGGACGACCATGACTGTTCCGGTCATCGTCATGGTCAGCCCGGTCGCACCGAGCCGTGCCGGCAACCCGAGGATTCGCATGCCTTGGGTCAGGTTCTGGCGGACCGGCTGTGCGCCGAACCCGAGCGCGCCGATTGCCATGAGTACTGCACCCGTTGCGCCGAGTCGACGGATGTACCGCAGCTGGACGGTCTCGCGAGGGTTGAGCCCGGGTGCTTCCGCTTCGTCACCATGCAGTGCGGCCACGGTGTGGTCCGGCGTGGGAACATCGAGGCCGAGGCCGCGGCGACCGAGTGCAACGGCGCGCAGCGTCATGGCGTTCGCCCTTGTCACCTCCGTCGCCGTCACAACGGAAGCGTAGCGAGTGCCGCTGCGAGGGTTGCGCCACCGCCGCCGTTGTGACGTTGGACGCGTAGTTGACGGATGTAGGTAACCCTTGGTAGACCCCGTTGGGGAATTCCGTCACACTGGTGTTGTGAAAACTGTTGGGCACTCGAGGACGGTTGAAGAAGGGGCTGGTCAGCGGACCGAGCTCACTTCTGGCGACGTTCTTGCGCCCGTGGCGGTGTCACATGACGGCCATACCCGGGCGGCAGTAGTGAAATTGCTGCTCGAAGAGGGTCCGATCACGGCGACGGCAATCGGCTCGCAGCTCGGATTGAGCGCTGCGGGAGTACGACGCCACCTCGATGCGTTGATCGATGCGGGCCAAGCCCGCGCAACGACGTCGGCGAGCTGGCAGCAGCGCGGACGTGGTCGCCCGGCAAAGCAGTACCAGCTCACTGCGACCGGTCGCGGCAAGCTTGCCCACGCCTACGACGATCTGGCGGGCGCAGCGATGCGTCAGCTCCGCGAGATCGGCGGCGAAGAGGCGATCGAGGCATTCGCGCGCAAACGAGTGGGTGCCATCGTCGCGAACGTGGCTCCCGCAGCCGATCAGCGACCTGAGGCGATGACAGCCAAAGCGGACGAGATCGCTGAGGCGTTCACATCCGCAGGTTTCGCGGCTTCCACACGCAAGGTCGGTAGCGGCGTGCAGATCTGCCAACACCACTGCCCGGTATCGCACGTCGCGGAAGAATTTCCCGAGCTGTGCGAGGCCGAGCTCAACGCGTTCGCCGAGCTGCTCGGCACGCACGTGCAGCGCCTCGCGACGATCGCCAACGGTGATTGCGCGTGCACAACGCACGTACCCCTCATGCCATCTATGCCGCTCCACACGACCGATACGAAAACGACGACAAAATAGCACTACAAGCCGGTGCTCAGCCCCGTACCGGCACGCACTAAGACTCCGGAAGGAGCTCGAATGACTGTCACAGACCAGGTGACGCCAACGGAACCGTTGACCCACACGGCGCTCACTCAAGAGCAGACCATCGCGTCGCTGGGTAGTTACGGTTACGGCTGGTCGGACTCCGACGTCGCAGGCGCAAGCGCCAAGCGTGGACTGTCGGAAGCTGTCGTGCGGGACATCTCGGCGAAGAAGAGCGAGGACGAGTGGATGCTCGAGACTCGTCTGAAGGCGCTGCGTATCTTCGACCGCAAGCCGATGCCGAACTGGGGTTCCGACCTGAGTGGCATCGACTTCGACAACATCAAGTACTTCGTGCGCTCCAGCGAGAAACAGGCCGCGACCTGGGACGACCTGCCTGCGGACATCAAGAACACGTACGACAAGCTCGGCATCCCCGAGGCGGAGAAGCAGCGCCTCGTGTCCGGTGTCGCAGCGCAGTACGAGTCCGAGGTCGTCTACCACTCGATCCGTGAAGACCTCGAGCAGCAGGGCGTGATCTTCCTCGACACCG
>JBBSKP010000209.1:0-8308 GCA_038256175.1 Mycobacteriales bacterium | reverse complement strand
CGGTTCAGACGCTGGCCCGGCACAGCAGGTGGTCGATGAGATCAAGTCAGCGGGCGGTGAGGCCATCGCGAATACCGACTCGGTGACAAGTTGGGACGGTGCCAAGCAGATGGTGCAGGACGCGATCGACGCGTACGGTCGGCTCGACGTCCTCGTGAACAACGCTGGCATCTTGCGCGATCGCTCGCTCGTCAATCTCGAAGAGGCCGAGTGGGATGCCGTGATCGATGTGCACCTGAAGGGTCATGTCGCTCCGACGAGGTGGGCTGCTGCTCATTGGCGCGAACGGTCGAAGTCCGGTGAGGAAGTCAGTGCAAGCGTGATCAACACAGCCTCGGGTGCGATGCTCGGTAACGCCGGGCAAACGAACTACAGCGCGGCAAAGGCCGGAATTGCCGCCATGACGTTGGTGCAGGCAATGGAGTTGAAGCGGTATGGCGTGCGGGCGAACTGCCTCGCACCACTTGCGCGTACTCGCCTGACATTGCAGACCCCAGGTGTTGGCGATGCGGTCGCGGCCCCGGCCGACGGCTCCTTCGATCTGTTCGATCCCGGCAACGTTTCTCCGCTGGTCGCGTATCTTGCCACCACGAGTTGTCCGTTCACGGGAGGTGTGTTCCACGTCGGTGGCAACGAAGTCGGCCTCTACGCGGGCTGGAGCCTCGACGACGATCAGATACTTGCAGCCGACGGAAGATTTTCGGTGGCCGAGTTGGCAGAACGTGCCCCGACGCTGCTCGCGGACGAATCGCGGGCCGCATCGATGGTCACCTCGGTTGGCGACACGATGGCGCACTTCGGGCGCCGGAGCAAGGGCTGAGCGATGACGTCGACAATGGTTCCGACCGATCCCCGATTGTTTCGTCTGCCTGAAGGCGACGAGACACGACCGCATCTGTTGGGGTCCTACGCCCCCGAATCAGAATTGTATTTTTGGCCTCGGCGCCTGAGATGCCCCGTCACCCGCACTGCCGTGCACGATGTCGTGTTGAGTGCGCAAGGCGTGCTCTTTGCTTGGACGTTCCTGCACGTTCCGAGAATGGGGAACATTTCATTCGGCGACACGGGCGGGTACGGCGTCGGGCAGATCGATCTGCCAGAAGGGGTCCGCGTTCAGACACCGTTGTTGGGTACGACCGACGATTGGCAGATTGGGACCGCAATGGGTCTGACAACATTCCCGGTGGGTCAAGACGATGATGGCAACGAACTCGTCAACTTTCGGTTCGAGGCGGTGCGCTGATGCCGTCAAAACTTGCTCGTGACGTCTATGTGATCGGCGTCGGCATGCACGCGTTCAACAACAACGGGGTCGCAGCAGCGCTCATGGCCGACGTCGCCGGAGTGAACGCGCTCGACGACGCCGGCATCGAGTTTCCTGAGGTCGGAGCGCTCTTCAACGGCCATCTCGGCGGCGGCATCGGAGCTGGGGTGCACATTGCAAAAGAGTTCGGGCTGACCGGCATCCCGGTCACCCACGTCGAGAACGCGTCAGCCACGGGTTCGTGTGCATTCGGCGAGGCGGTCCACGCAGTCGGTGGCGGTCGGGTCGAGGTGGCCATGGCGCTCGGCTTCGACGACATGAACAAATTGGGCGGGATTGGGCGGAGCCGTGGCAAGCGGGTCGGGGCCGAAGACGTCATGTTGCCGGCGGCCTTCTTTGCGATGTGGGCCACTCGCCGCATGCATGAGGTCGGTACGACTGCTGAAACGTTTGCCGCGATCGCAGCGAAGAACTGGAACCATGCGCGGGAGAATCCGTATGCCCAACGGCGCGCCGACCATGACGTCACCATCGACGAGGTGCTCGCGTCGACGATGATCTCGTACCCGCACACGTCGATGATGGCGTGTGCGTCAGGTGGAGGCGCAGCCGCAGCGATCGTCGCCTCCAAGGAGGTTGCAGAACGGGTGTGCAACGGCCGACCAATGATCCGCGTGACGGCGTCACAACAACGCTCGGAGACCTACACCGAGGGACACGTCTTTCTCGGTGCGGTGATTGGCCCCGCCCAAATGACTCGCGACACCGCCGCCGATGCGTACGAACAGGCAGGCCTCGGTCCCGACGACCTCGACCTTGTGCAGATCCATGACGCGTTTCCCGTCGAAGAACTGGTCTATTACGAACTGTTGGGCATCTGTGGTGATGGCGACGGGGACCGCCTCGTGGCCGAAGGAGCAACCTCGCTCGGCGGGCGGATTCCGTTCTCGACCGATGGTGGCCTTACCGCTCGCGGCCACCCCGGCGGTCCAACCGGCCTCGCCCAGATACATGAGACCACGCTGCAACTACGCCACGAAGCGGGTGTACGTCAGGTCGAGGACGCGAGCACTGGTCTGTGCCACATGGCCGGCGCTGGCTCGGTGTGCGTTGTCCACGTATTGCAAAGAACGTAAGCCGCAGCCAGCGCGGCAAGAAAATGACCAACCACTACACCTAAAGGATGTGATTCGATGACCAAAATGCCGATCAACGGCGACCTCGTCGGCCTCTCAGTCGACCCCATCGCCCACTCATGGACCGAACGCGACACGATGCTCTACGCGCTCGGCATCGGCTGCCGGCCGCCTGAGGATCTCGATTTCGTCTATGAGGGGCGAGGGCCGAAGGTCGTCCCGACATTCGCCGTCATTCCCGGGCTCCGGGCGATGGGGCACGCGATGCAACGCATCGACATCAACCTCGCCGCGTTGCTGCACGGCGAACAATCAGTCGTGACCCACCGGCCTTTACCGCCCAACGCGGACATCACCGTCGACGGCGAGATCGTGGCAGTGTGGGACAAGGGCAAGGCCGCCGTGATCGAGTTCGAGGGCCGAGGCTCCGACGCCGACGGCCCGCTCTTCACCGTTGGGGCGAGCCTTTTCGTCCTGGGCGGCGGCGGCTGGGGTGGCGAGCGCGGCCCGAGCGGTTCCTCGGCCACAAACGCCGCTCCCGAACGCGATCCAGACATCGTCGTCGAACGTGAGACTCGACCAGAGCAGGCCGCGATCTATCGCCTTTCTGGCGATATGAACCCAATGCACATCGACCCTGAGTTCGCCACCAAAGCGGGATTCCCAGGAACCTTCAACCATGGCCTGTGCACCTTCGGCACCATTGGTCACAGCGTGCTGGGCGCCTGGTGCGGCGGCGACGTCGACAGCTTCGAATCGATCGAAGGTCGGTTCGCCGATCAGGTGTGGCCAAGCGACACGATCCTCACCAAGATCTGGGACGAAGGCGATCACGCAATCGTCGAAGCCCGAACCCAACGCGACAACGTCGTTGTCTCGAACGGGCGCGCCACGAAGCGATCATGATCAACCCCCGAACTCCGGTGCTCGTCGCGGTTGGTGAACTCACCAACCGCTCCGACGCGATTGTCGACCCGATCGACCTCGCCGCTGAAGCGGTGCGGCTCGCGTTCGCTGATGCGGTCGCTCCGGTTGCTGACCGCATCGACACCGTTGCTAGTCCGGGAACTTTGTTGATGCGCCGCGACAATCCTGCGCACCGGATTGCTGAAGCTGTCGGACTCAGACCGGGCCGCCGGATCAGCTGTCCAGTCGGCGGGAACACGCCGCAATACCTGGTTGGCCAACTCGGCGCAGAGATCATGGCCAGGACTTGCGACGTGGCGTTGATCGTCGGAGCCGAGGCCGGCCAATCAGCGCGCCGGACCCGCCGCACGGGCGATCTTCCGCCGGCCGATCCCATCGACGGGGTCGACACGGCATTGGGTGACGATCGGCCGGGGCTCAGCCCGGCCGAGAACGCCGCTGGACTGCACTTTCCCCATCAGGTGTATCCCCTCTTCGAGTCAGCAATGGCGGCCCGCGCCGGGCACACCCTCGACGAACATCGCGTCTGGCTCGGTCGTTTGATGGCGCCGTTCACCGCCGAGGCGGCGCGCCACCCCGACCAGGCGTGGTTTCCCGCTGAGCGCACGCCGAGCG
Organism: Mycobacteriales bacterium; assembly: GCA_038256175.1. GTDB lineage: Bacteria > Actinomycetota > Actinomycetes > Mycobacteriales > Mycobacteriaceae > Antrihabitans. Next base: position 4,366 of record JBBSKP010000209.1, on the reverse strand, counting down.
AACTCTCCGACGTCACGCCCGAAAATCGACTCATCAACGAGCCCTATACGAAGCTGCTGAACAGCATCTTGACCGTCGACATGGCAGCAGCGTTCGTGCTCATGGCAGCCGAGGTTGCTGAAGAACTGGGCATCCCGCGTGACCGTTGGGTCTTCAGTTGGGCGACCGCGACATGTAACGACGTGTACTTCCCTGTGCAGCGACCGGACCTCGCGAGCTCCGCAGGCATCCGCGCAGCTGGCACCGCGGTGCTCGAAGCGTCCGGAATCGGCATCGACGACGTCCGTTGGTTTGATTTCTACTCATGCTTTCCCGCTGCGGTCGAAGCCGCGATCGACGCGTTCGAACTCGACCCGTTTGACGAGCGCGGTTTCACCGTCACCGGCGGGCTGCCATATCACGGCGGGCCTGGCAACAACTACGTCAGCCATTCGATCGTCGAAATGGCACGCCGCTGCAGGGCCGAACCCGACGCGATTGGCATGATCTCCGGTCTCGGTTGGTACATCACCAAACACTCCCTCGGGATCTGGTCTGGCACTCCCCCACCAAACCGCTGGGTCGATTCCGACATGACCGAACAGCAAGCTGCGATCGACGCCACCGCGCTCGACGTCGTCGACGCGAGCGACGCCAACGGAACCGCAACGATCGACGCATACACCGTGATGCACGACCGAGAAGAAGGGCCAACGTCTGTGCCCGTGTTCGCCCGGACAGCGGACGGGCGACGCGTCGTGGCCCGCAGCGACGACCGGGCAGTCGCCCGGGCAATGTCGGGCGGAATGTTCGTCGGACAGTCCATTGATCTGAAACCCGCCGACGATCACGCACGATTCGAAACGGAGTTCGAACTGAAATGACCATTTCGGCCGAAGCGCTCGTCCTCACCGGACCAAACACTCTCGAACGCCGATCCTTCGACGTGCCCGACATCACCAACGACACGGCTCGCCTGCGCATCGAAGCCTGCGGACTCTGCGGCACCGATCACGAACAGTACAGCGGACACATCTCGGCACCGTTCTCATTCATCCCCGGACACGAGATCATCGGAGTCATCGACGAGATCGGCCCCGACGCTGCCGCACAGTGGGGCGTCGAAGCCGGAGACCGGGTCGCAGTCGAAGTGTTCCGCTCCTGCCGACAGTGTGAACAATGCGCGTCCGGCAACTACCGGCGTTGCATCCGCAACGGCCTCGCGACAATGTTCGGCTTCGTCGACGCTGCGATCGAACCCAGCCTCTGGGGCGGCTACGCAACCCACCTTCATCTGCCCGCGGACTCGATGTTGCTACCAATCCCCGACCAACTCGATCCGGTGTTGGCAACCGTGTTCAATCCGCTCGGAGCCGGCATTCGATGGGGAGCAACAATTCCCAACACCAAGTCCGGTGACGTCGTGGCAATACTCGGTCCCGGCATACGCGGACTGTGCGCAGCCGTCGCAGCCAAAGAAGCAGGAGCCGAGTTCGTCGCGATGACAGGCCTCGGGCCGCGCGACGCTGATCGGCTGGAAATGGCCAAGCGCTTCGGTGTCGACCTGACGATCGACGTCGCGGTCGACGACCCAGCCGTTGCGTTGAAGCGCGCTACTGGCGGCCTCGCCGACGTCGTCGTGGACGTCACCGCAAAAGCGCCAGCAGCGTTTGCGCAAGCTGTTTCGCTCGCTCGCCCTGGCGGGACGGTCGTCGTCGCCGGGACCCGGGGCGGAGGAGGAACGCCCGGGTTCGACCCCGACCACGTCGTGTACAAGGAACTCACGATCAAGGGATCGCTCGGTGTCGACTTCCACGCCTACCAAGCCGCAATCGATCTACTCGTTGCTGAGCGTTGGCCATTCGCCGAACTCACACGTCAAGTCGCTGGCTTTGACGACCTTCCCGCGCTGCTCGACGTCCTCTCTGGCGTCGACCAAGACGCCATCCCGCCGCTGCATGGAGTGTTCTCGCCGCAGGGCTGAACAACGCGTATCGACAACGACAACAACACCGACAAGAGGAGTTACTCAACATGGTTGCAGGATCGCGGATACCGATGCTCGACATCGCCGAAGCGAAGAAACGCGCCGCGGAGAACGGCATCCCAGAAAACATGGCCGAGCTGTCGGTCTTCCGAATTGCACTTCACCAACCTGGTGTGGCCTCGGGTCTTAACACCATGCTGCAAGAACTCCTGTGGAAAGGACAACTTGACGCCCGTCTCCGCGAGCTGATCATCATGCGCATCGGATGGGCAACCGACGCTGTTTATGAATGGACACAGCACTGGCGCGTTGCCCGCATGCTCGACATCCCGGAACGAGACCTCCTCGCGGTTCGGGACTGGCGAAGCGACGATCACTTCGGAGACACCGAACGAGCGGTCCTCGCGGCGACCGACGACACACTCGAATTCGGGACGATCACTGATGAGACCTGGACCGCGTGTCGCGCAGCGTTCGACGACGACGCAATTCTCGTGGAGATGGTCGCGGCGATTGGAAACTGGCGCCTGTTCTCGGCGCTCCTCAAGTCGCTCGACGTGCCACTCGAAGACGGCGTCGACCCGTGGCCGCCGGCCGGAGAACCACCACCTGCTGAATCGAGAGGCTGAGCATCATGGCCGAACAGGGTTGGACACTCACCGAGATCTGGGAAGCCGCAGCAACCCAAATCCCTAATGCGGCATTCGCCAAGCAGGGCGACCGCACTGTGACCTGGTCCGACGCGAACCGGCGCGCCGAGGGGCTCGCCACGTCGCTCCTCAACAGCGGGGCCGAACACCAGGACAAAGTCGCCCAGTACATGTACAACTGCCCGGAGTTCCTCGAGACCTTCTTTGCATGCTTCAAGGCGTCGCTCGTCCCGGTCAACACCAACTACCGGTACGAAGCGGACGAACTCGTCTACCTGTGGGACAACGCCGACGCGGTCGCCGTCGTCTTCCACGGCACGTTCGTGGACACCATCGAGGCAATCCGCGATCGCGTTCCACGTATCCGGACGTGGATCTGGGTCGACGACGGATCCGGCCCGTGTCCCGATTGGGCAGTCCCCTACGAAGTTGCCGTCCTCACAGCGGGGGAACCCGTGATCGGCCGTGTCGAACGCAGCGGTGACGATCTGTACATGTTGTACACCGGCGGCACCACCGGGATGCCCAAAGGTGTGATGTGGCGCCAGGACGACCTCGTCATCGTGTTGAGCGCAGGCCTCGGCCTGACCGTGCCCGAAGAGTACGACGCCGAGTTCCTCGACGGCATCTTCGTCGAACCCGGCCCAATCGGTCTGCCGGCATGCCCCTTGATGCACGGCACCGGGGCGCTGACGTCATTCGGTACGTTGACATCGGGTGGCTGCATTGTCTGTCTTGAGTCGCGCCATTTCGACGCAGCTGAACTGCTCGACACGATCGACCGCGAGAAGGTCAACGCGATCGCGATCGTCGGCGATGCGTTCGCCAAACCGATCCTCGCCAACCTTGACAGCGAACCGGCACGATGGACACTTGAATCGGTCGCGGTGTTTACGTCGTCGGGCGTGATGTGGAGCGAAGAGACCAAACAGGGCATGCTCCTCCATCAGCCCAACATGCTGCTGGCCGACGCATTCTCGTCCTCCGAAGCGCTCGGAATGGGCCAGTCGGTCTCCGGTGGTGGCGCTGCTGCAAAAACAGCACGATTCCAGGCCGGAGCGAACACGATCGTCGTCGATGACCTCGGAGATCGCATCCCACCGGGGTCCGAGTCGGTCGGTCGGCTCGCCGTGGGTGGCCGCCAACCAATCGGCTACTACAAGGACCCCGACAAGACGGCCCGCACCTTTCTGATCGTCGACGGCAAACGCTATTCATGTCCTGGCGACTATGCCACAATCGGCGCCGACGGCGTCGTCAGCGTGCTCGGACGCGGCTCGGTATGCATCAACAGCGGCGGTGAGAAGATCTTCCCCGAAGAGGTCGAAGAAGCACTGAAAACACACTCCGATGTCGTCGACGCCGTCGTGGTGGGTGTGCCACACGAACGCTTCGGCGAGATGGTCGTCGGAGTCGTGCAATATCACGCCGGTACCGCACCAGACCCGCATGAGCTGATCGAGCACGTACGTGAACGGCTCGCGGCGTACAAAGCACCACGACACATCGTTGAAGTCGACACGATCGGCCGAGCCGCCAATGGAAAAGTCGACTACAAACGGCTGCGCGAACGCGCGATCGAATCGGGTGCTGGAATGGGCACGAAGTGAGCACAGGATTTTGGGGCACGGCGGCCATCGTCGGGGTCGGTGAAACCGATTATGTCCGCGGCAGCGACCGTCACGTCTGCGATCTCATCCTCGACGCTGCAATGGAAGCCATTACCGACGCCGGTCTGACGCCGGCAGAT
>JBBSKP010000208.1:0-8328 GCA_038256175.1 Mycobacteriales bacterium | reverse complement strand
GTAATCGAGGTACAGCATCGACGCGACCGCGTCCACGCGAAGGCCGTCGATGTGGAATTCGTCGAGCCAGTACAGCGCGTTCGCAACGAGGAAGTTGCGGACCTCGCTGCGGCCGAAGTCGAATACGTATGTGCCCCAGTCTAATTGTTCGCCGCGAGTGGGGTCGGCATGCTCGTACAGCGGTCCGCCGTCGAAACGTGCAAGTGCCCATTCGTCTTTGGGGAAATGCGCAGGCACCCAGTCGACGATGACCCCGATGCCGCGTTCGTGCATCAGGTCGACGAACGAGCGGAAGTCGTCGGGGCTGCCGAACCGCGCCGTCGGCGCGAAGTACGAGGTCACCTGGTAGCCCCACGAGCCGCCGAACGGATGCTCCGCAACAGGTAGCAACTCGACGTGGGTGAACCCCGAATCGAGGACGTACTGCGAAAGTTGTTCTGCGAGTTCGAGGTAGCTCAAGCCGGGACGCCAGGAAGCGAGATGTACTTCGTAGACGCTCATCGGGGCTTGGCTCGGCTCGATTTCGGCTCGTGCCGCGAGCCAATTGTCGTCGGTCCACTCGAAGGAGCTTGTGGTCACAAGGGACGCGGTCGCAGGCGGGACCTCGGTCCGGAACGCCATCGGATCTGCTTTGTCGCGAGCGATTCCGTCGGAGCCGCGCACACGGAACTTGTACATCGCACCCACGCCGACGTCGGGCAAGAACAATTCCCAGACACCGGAATCGAGCGCGCGCATCGGGGCGCTGTTGCCGCTCCACCCATCGAAATCGCCGATCACGGTGACCCCGCGAGCCGCTGGCGCCCAGACGGCGAACGACGTGCCGGACACGTCGCCGTCGGGCGTCGAATAGGTCCGCGGGTGCGCACCCAAAATTTCCCACAGTCGCTCGTGGCGACCCTCGCCGAACAGGTACAGATCGACGTCACCCAAGGTGGGTAGGAACCGGTAGCCGTCCGCGGTGACGACCGGCTCCGCGTCGGGGTATGTCACGACGAGCCGGTAGTCCATGAGGTCCTGGATCGGCACATAGCTGCTGAACAGGCCGTTTTCGACGTGTTGGAGTGGGTAGTCGACGCCGCCGATTCGAGCCGACACCGCCGTCGCGTACGGCCGCAGCGACCGGATAACGGTGCCCTTCCCGTCCGGATGCGCACCGAGTACGGAATGCGGATTTCGGTGCACGCCGTCCGCCAACATTCGCAGATCACGCTTGCTCGGCGCGGCGACGCGGGTCTTCTTGCTCATGTGAACGACCTTCGATAGGCCAGCTCGAGCCGCGCGGGGTTCGCGACCTGGGGAAGCGCGAGGATGTGTGCGACTGCCTTCCATGGCTCGAGCCGGACGAAATTGGTCTGACCCCAGTGATACAGCTCGCCACTGACTTCGTCGTGGACCGTGAGATGGTCGTGCCATTCGAGGCCGATGGCGGGCATGTCCAGCCAGATGTTGCCCTGCTCGGCGTCCCATGGATTGAGATTGATCACGGTGAGCACCGCATCGCCGGTGCCGGGATCGACCTTCGAAAAGGCGATCAGCGAGTCGTTGTCGATGTGATGAAACGCCACGTTGCGCAGCTGTTGCAACGCCGGATGTGCGCGGCGAATCTCGTTGAGACGGGTGATCCAGGACTCGAGCGATTCGCCCGCTGCCTTCGCCTCGGCGAATCGACGTGGGCGCAACTGGTACTTCTCCGAGTCCAAGTACTCCTCGGTGCCGGGGCGGACGGCTTCGTGTTCGAAAAGCTCGTAGCCGGAGTAGACGCCCCACGTCGGCGCAAGAGTCGCGGCGAGGGCCGCACGCAACGCGAACATGCCGGGCCCGCCGTGCTGCAGGCTTTCGTGCAGGATGTCGGGCGTATTGACGAAGAGGTTCGGTCGTCCGTCGTCAGCTTTGGCGGCGAGCTCTTTGCCGAATTCCTCGAGCTCCCACTTGGCGATGCGCCAGGTGAAGTACGTGTACGACTGGCTGAAGCCGCGTCGGGCTAAGCCATAGAGCCGGGCGGGTCGAGTGAAGGCCTCGGACAGGAAGATGACGTCGGGTTCGGTGGCCCGCACGCGCGAAATCAGCCATTCCCAGAAGTCCGGCGGCTTGGTGTGCGGGTTGTCGACGCGAAAGATCTTTACGCCCAACGTGATCCAGTGGTGCACGACGCGCAGGACTTCGGCGTAGATCCCATGTGGATCGACGTCGAAGTTCACCGGGTAGATGTCCTGATACTTCTTCGGGGGGTTCTCCGCGTAGGCGATCGTGCCGTCCGGCAACACCGTGAACCATTCGGGATGTGCCGCTGCCCAAGGATGATCCGGAGCGCATTGCAACGCAAGGTCCAGCGCGACCTCGAGATTCAGCTTTCGTGCCGCCGCAACGAACGCCCGGAAATCGGCGGTGGTGCCGAGCGCGGGATGGATCGCGTCGTGGCCGCCTTCCTCGGACCCGATCGCCCAGGGCGAGCCGACGTCGTCGGGGCCCGCGATCAGGGTGTTGTTCGGTCCTTTGCGGTTGACTTTGCCGATCGGGTGGATCGGCGGCAGGTAGACGACGTCGAAGCCCATCGCGGCGATACGCGGCAGATCTCGCGTCGCGGTGGCGAACGTGCCGTGCTTCGGTTTGCCGTCCGCATCCCAGCCGCCCGTCGAGCGAGGAAAGAACTCGTACCAGGAGCCGAACAATGCCCGCGTGCGTTCGACCAGCAGCGAATGTGGAGCGCTTCTCGTGAGTAGCTCTCGCAGCGGGTAGGTGCGCAGCAGCTCCGCGACCTCTGTGCTGAACGCCAGCGCGACCCGCGCCGGAAGCTGCGCATCGCTGCGCAATGCGGTCGACACCGCGTGCAATCGCGGCCGTTCCGAGCTCGGCGCTTTGCGTGCCGCGCGATCGAAGAGTCGAGCTCCGAGTTCCAGATCGTTGGCCAGATCGGCCGCAGTCTGACCTACTCCCAGCTTCGCCTCGACGCCGCTGCGCCACGTGGTGATCGGGTCGCTCCACGCTTCGATGCGATACGTCCATGTGCCCGCGATGGTCGGCGTGAAGACGCCGTTGAAGACGTCGGGCTGATAGTCGGGGCTCATGCGCACGCGCATCGTCTTCGCCCCACCAGGTTCGCGAATCGACAGCGTGGCGGCGACGGCGTCATGGCCTTCCCGCCAGACGACGGCCCGAACGGGAAACACCTCGCCGACGACAGCCTTCGCGGGCCGCGCGCCCGGGATCGCGGGTGCAACGTCGTCGATGGCGATACGACCGGTCACGCAGGTAGCTCCGTTCACGTGGGACGGGGGCGCTTGAACTTCAACCGTAGTGCAGCGGAGGTGAGTTCGTCCCGTCCCAGGTAGTCTTCGCGGGGTGAAGGCGTTGCGTCGGTTCACCGTCCGTGCTCATTTGCCTGAGCGCTTGGCTGCGCTCGGGCCCCTATCGACAAATCTGCGGTGGTCGTGGCATCCGCCGACACAAGATTTGTTTGCCGAAATCGACCCACAACGGTGGGTCGACGTCGAGCACGACCCTGTCCGGATCCTCGGTGAGGTTCCCGCGGGCCGACTCGATGCGTTGGCGGCTGACGAGGGCTTCCTCGCCCGACTCGATGCGGCGGCTGCGGATCTCGACGAGTACCTGGCCCGGCCTCGGTGGTACCAGAAGCAAGCGGAAGCCGGTGCCGATCTTCCCGGCGGAATCGCTTACTTCTCCATGGAATTCGGTGTGACCGAGGTGCTGCCCAACTATTCGGGCGGGCTCGGCATCCTCGCTGGTGACCATTTGAAGGCCGCATCCGATCTGGGTTTGCCGCTGATCGGTGTCGGCTTGCTCTATCGATCGGGCTACTTCCGGCAGTCACTGACTGCCGACGGATGGCAGTCCGAGCACTACCCGGCGCTCGACCCGCAGGGCTTGCCCCTGCGCTTGTTCACCGAGGGTGAGGGTTCCTCTCCGGTTCTGATTCATGTTGCGATGCCCGGCAATCGGGTGCTGCGCGCGCGGGTGTGGATTGCTCAGGTCGGTCGGGTGCCATTGCTCCTCCTCGATTCCGACATCGCCGAGAACGATCCGGAGATGCGTGGCGTCACCGACCGGCTTTACGGTGGCGATCAAGATCATCGGATCAAGCAAGAGATCCTCGCGGGCATCGGCGGTGTTCGAGCAGTCCGGGCGTTCACGCACGCGCAGGGAATTGCGGACCCGGACGTGTTCCACATGAACGAGGGCCATGCCGGTTTCCTCGGAGTCGAACGCATCCGCGAGTTCATCTCCGCGGACGGACTCGATTTCGATTCGGCGTTGGCCGCAGTGCGTTCCGGGACTGTGTTCACGACGCACACTCCGGTCCCCGCCGGTATCGACCGCTTCCCGGCCGATCTGGTCCGGCATTACTTCGGCGGGGGCGGCGAGGGGAACGATTCCGGGTTGCTGCCCGGCGTATCGCTCGACCGAATCGTCGGGCTCGGCCGCGAGGCAGATCCGTCGGTCTTCAACATGGCGCACATGGGACTTCGCCTCGCGCAGCGAGCAAACGGGGTTTCCAAGCTGCACGGTGAAGTCAGCCGAGAGATGTTCGCGCCGCTGTGGTCGGGTTTCGACGCGTCCGAGGTGCCGATCGGGTCGATCACGAACGGTGTCCACGCGCCGACGTGGGCTGCGCGCGAATGGTTCGAGAAAGCTCGTGACCTGATCGGTCCCGAGCTGGTCGAAGAAGCTCGTGGCTGGGAACGGCTGCAGGACATCGACGCTGGGGAACTCTGGTCGACTCGCAATCAGTTGCGCGCGAAGCTTGTCGACGAGGTACGTCGGCGAGTGCGAGCGTCGTGGTTGGAGCGAGGGGCTTCCGAAGCTGAACTCGGCTGGACGGCAGATGTTTTCGATCCGAATGTGTTGACGATCGGATTCGCGAGACGCGTACCTACCTACAAGCGGTTGACGCTGATGTTGCGCGAGCCCGATCGCCTTCGCGCGCTCCTGCTCGATCCCGACCGGCCGCTGCAGTTGGTGGTGGCAGGCAAGAGCCACCCGGCCGATGACGGCGGAAAAGCGTTGATCCAGCAGGTAGTTCGGTTTGCGGACGAGGCCGATGTTCGGCATCGAATCGTGTTCCTTCCTGACTACGACATGTCGATGGCTCGCTACCTCTACTGGGGCTGCGATGTCTGGCTGAACAATCCGCTGCGTCCGTTGGAGGCGTGCGGAACGTCGGGTATGAAGTCCGCACTCAACGGCGGGCTCAACCTGTCCATCCGCGACGGCTGGTGGGACGAGATGTACGACGGCGAAAACGGTTGGGCGATCCCGACCGCGGACGGTGTCACGGACGAGACGCGCCGCGACGACCTTGAAGCGAGCGCACTCTACGACCTCCTCGAGAAGTCGGTTCTGCCGCGGTTCTACACGCGTGGGGCGGACGAGCTTCCGACACGATGGATAGAAATGGTCCGCCACACGTTGCAGATTCTTGGGCCGAAGGTGTTGGCCTCGAGGATGGTTCGCGACTACGCGGTGCAGTACTACACACCCGCTGCTGCCGGGTCGCGAAAGGCTTTGGCCGACAACTTCTCCGGTGCTCGCGAGATTGCGAACTACCGGAGCCGGGTCGAGTCGGCCTGGCCGTCCGTTCGTGTCTCGCAGGTAGACAGTGCCGGACTGCCCGACACTCCCGTCATCGGTGCAAACCTTTCGTTGCGTGCATACGTACAGCTGGGCGGGCTCTCGCCGAAAGACGTTGTGGTGCAGGCAGTGCTCGGCCGGGTCTCCGCGTCCGACGAGCTCTCGGAAGTGACGACAGTAGCGATGTCGCACGTAGGGTCCGACCAGGCAGGCGAGATTTTCGCAACTGAGACGCCCGTACCGCTTTCGGGTGCCGTCGGCTACACGGTCCGTGTGCTGCCACACAACGAATTGCTGGCCAGCGATGCCGAGTTCGGATTGGTTGCCGCACCGAATCTGTGACTAGGCGGGATGCATCAACTACATCGAGGAGCACGGCATCGTCACTGCTGATGGCCAACTGCACGAAGTGGACGCAATCGTTCTTGCTACCGGTTTCGACGCCCACGCCTTCATGCGTCCGATGAATCTCGTTGGGCGCGAAGGCATTACGATCGACGAGCTGTGGGTCGACGGTCCGAAGGCGCATCTCACCGTCGCGCTACCGGGCTTTCCCAACTTCTTCATGCTGCTGGGTCCGCACAGCCCAGTCGGCAACTACTCGCTCACCGCGATCGCGGAGACACAGGCCGAGCACATCGTGGAGTGGGTGCGGCGGTGGAGTGCCGGTGTCATCGACAGTGTCGCCCCCACGCTGGAGGCGACCGACAGCTTCAATGCGGAAATGCGCGAGGCGATGCCGAACACGGTGTGGGCCACCGGATGTACGAGCTGGTATCTCGGCAAGGACGGGTTGCCAGAACTCTGGCCGTGGACGCCTGACACGCATCGCGACCGTCTGGTTGCGGCGCCGAACTGGGACGATTACCAGATCAAGGCAGCGGTCACGACGCCTTGACGGCGAAGTGCTGTCGATAGCGGTCAGGTGTTGTCGCGAGTCGCCGGGATATCGCGCGGTGCAACGTTTCTGCGTGCCGGAAGCCGACCGCCCGGGCGACGGCACCGATCGTCAGTTCGGTCGTTTCCAGCAGGCGCCGTGCGGCTTCGATGCGCGTACTTTCGACGTATGACGCTGGTGTCTCGCCGATCTCGGCCCTGAAAACCCGAGCGAAGTTGCGTTCACTCATTTCTGCCCGTTTCGCGAGCGCGGCGACGCTGAGATCATCCTCGAGGTGATCGGGTATCCACTGTTGAATCGTGCGAATCGCGGGCGTTCGCGCAGCCTGCATCCGAAGCTGGGTGCTGAACTGCGACTGTCCGCCTGGGCGCCGCGTGAATACAACCAGCCAGCGGGCGATGGTGTGCGCGAGTTCGGACCCGTGGTCGTCCTCGACCAGCGCAAGCGCAAGGTCGATTCCGGCCGTCACTCCAGCCGATGTCCAGCGATTGCGATCGCGCACGTAGATCTGGTCAGGCTCTACTGATACGCCTGGATAGCGCCGCGCGAGGTGGTCGCACATCGACCAGTGACTCGTTGCGCGGTGCCCGTCGAGTAGTCCCGCCGCCGCAAGGACGAGCGAACCGGTGCACACCGACGTCACGCGGCGCGAGCAATTCGCGATCTGCACCAGCGGCGCGATGATGCGTCTGTCTTTGGTTGCGTGATCGGTCCCTAAGCCGCCGACCACCATCAATGTGTCTACCGATTCGAATTCCGCTGCAACGGATGCGAGCGAGGTGTCGGCGCCGATTTCGATTCCGCTCGAGGTTCGCACCCGATTGCCATCGGGCGTTGCGACGATTCGTCGGTACGCAGACCTCCTCAACAATGCGTTGGCGGTCTCGAATACTTCCACCGGACCCGCGAAGTCGAGTAACTGGTGATTGTCGTACGCAACGATGACGACTGTCCGCGATTCGGTCATGGATTGATCATCTCGGCCAGCTCTTCTGACTGCAATGCCAATTCTATGACGATGTCAGCCACACCTACAGGAATGCGGGGAGGCTGAATCCGTGTTGGCCGAGAGCGTTGTAGGCGTGGACGACGGCGTCGCGGAGTAGTTCGTAGTGCCAGAGTTTGGCGGTTTTGAGGCGGTGGTGGTTTGGGCAGAGGGCCTGGAGGTTGGCGAGGATGGTCCAGCCTCCGGCGTGGGGGTGGGCGAGCAGGAACGCGACGACGTGGTCGATGTCGCAGTCGTCGGCGGGGATGGTGCAGCCGGGGTGGCGGCAGGTGCCGTCGCGTAGTCGCACGGTGGTGGCGAGGGTGTCGCTGGGTCGGTAGGTCAGTGCCCCGGGTGGTGGGTCGGTGAATCCGCCGTGGCCGTCGGGGTATTCGGCGTGGGTGGTGGTGGTGGGGTCGGTGCGGATTTGGGTGTGGAGTCGGGCGAGGCGGGTGTGGGTGTCGCTGATGCGGGTGCGGGCGATGCCGTTGCCGCCGCGGGGCAGGACGGCTCCGGCGGGGTAGGTGCGGGTGCGGGCGACGACGATGCCGGCGTCGCGGCCGAGGCCGATGTCGTGGCATTTGGGTAGCCACAGGTCGGTGCGGGGGCGGATCGGGCCGTCGGGGAAGTCGTCACGGTCGATGACAGGTGCCGCGTCCTCGTCCTCTGGCTCGATGTCTGGCTCGGCGTCTGGGGTGAGTTTTTGTGCGAGTTCGGTGGCGGCGGTGATCATGACTTGCCAGGTGGCGTCGTGGGCGAGGGTGCGGGCTTTGTCGGCGTCGAGGGTGCCGTAGCCGGCGAGGTAGGCGGGGTTGTCGGCGATGCCGAGCAGCGTTTCCAGGCTGCACATGATGTT